>DATJLQ010000138.1:0-1656 GCA_035509415.1 Alphaproteobacteria bacterium | reverse complement strand
TCCTGGAGCGCCATGCGCACCACCTTGGTCGGGTCGATGATGCCCGCCTTGAACATGTCGACGTACTTGTCGTTCTGCGCGTCGTAGCCGAGATCGGCGTCCTTGCTCTCGAGCAGCTTGCCGACCACGACCGAGCCGTCGATGCCCGCGTTCTCCGCGATCTGGCGTACCGGCGACTGGAGTGCGCGCCGCACGATCTCGACGCCGTGCTTCTGGTCGTCGTTCTCGGTCGCGAGCTTTCCGAGCGCGCGGCCGGCATAGAGAAGCGCCACCCCGCCCCCGATCACGACCCCCTCCTCGACCGCGGCGCGGGTCGCGTGCATCGCGTCGTCGACGCGATCCTTGCGCTCCTTCACCTCGACCTCGGTGGCGCCGCCGACCTTGATCACGGCGACCCCGCCGGCCAGTTTCGCGAGCCGCTCCTGGAGCTTCTCGCGATCGTAGTCGGACGTGGTCTCCTCGATCTGGGCGCGAATCTGCGTGACGCGGCCCTGGATGTCGGACTTCTTGCCGGAGCCGTCGATGATGGTCGTGTTGTCCTTGTCGAGCACGATCCGCTTCGCCTTGCCGAGCTGGGCGATGGTCACGTTCTCGAGCTTGACGCCGATGTCCTCGCTGATGACCTCGCCGCCGGTGAGGATCGCGATGTCCTCGAGCATGGCCTTGCGCCGGTCGCCGAAGCCGGGCGCCTTGACCGCGGCCACCTTCAAGCCGCCGCGCAGCTTGTTGACGACCAGGGTCGCGAGCGCCTCGCCCTCGACGTCCTCGGCCACGATGAGGAGCGGCTTGCCGGACTGCACCACCGCCTCGAGCACGGGCAGCATGGACTGGAGATTGGCGAGCTTCTTCTCGTGCAAGAGGATGTACGGGCTCTCGAGCTCGCAGATCATCTTGTCCGCGTTGGTGACGAAATAGGGCGAGAGATAGCCGCGGTCGAACTGCATGCCCTCGACCACGTCGAGCTCGGTCTCGAGGCCCTTGGCCTCCTCGACCGTGATCACGCCGTCGTTGCCGACCTTCTGCATCGCCTTGGCGATCATCTCGCCGATCTCGCGCTCGCCGTTGGCCGAGATGGTGCCGACCTGCGCCACCTCCTCGCTGCTCTTGACCTTGCGGCTGCGCTTCTTGACTTCCTCGACCACGGCCGCGACCGCGATGTCGATGCCGCGCTTCAGATCCATCGGGTTCATCTCGGCGGTGACCGCCTTGATGCCCTCGCGCACGATCGCCTGGGCGAGCACGGTCGCCGTGGTGGTGCCGTCGCCCGCCATGTCGCCGGTCTTGACCGCGACCTCGCGCAGCATCTGGGCACCCATGTTCTCGAACTTGTCGCCGAGCTCGACCTCCTTGGCGACGGTGACGCCGTCCTTGGAGATGCGCGGTGCGCCGTACGACTTGTCGAGCACCACGTTGCGGCCCTTCGGCCCGAGGGTGACCCGCACCGCGTCCGCGAGCACGTCGACGCCGCGCAACATGCGCGCGCGCGCGTCGCCGCCGAATTTAACGTCCTTGGCTGCCATTGGCTTGATTCCTTACTGGATGATTCCCATGAGGTCGGATTCCTTGAGGATCAGGAGATCCTCGCCGCCGACCTTGATTTCGGTGCCCGACCATTTGCCGAACAGCACCCGGTCGCCGACCTTCACGTCGAGCGGG
>DATJLQ010000137.1:0-1544 GCA_035509415.1 Alphaproteobacteria bacterium | reverse complement strand
GCCGCGAGCGGCGTCGAGCCGACCGGGCCCGTGCCGTCCGTGGTGCGCTCGAGCGTCTGGTCGTGAAAGACGACCGGTACCCCCTCGAGCGAAAGGCGCGCGTCGAGCTCGACCGCGCGGCAGCCGAGCGCGCGCGCCTTGCGGAACCCCGCGAGCGTGTTCTCGGGCGCGCGCTGGGCGCAGCCGCGATGGCCGATCACTTTCGGGAAGCGGAGATCGACGCCGGTCATCGACATAAAGCAACGCCCCGTCCTTCGAGACGCCGTCGCCGGCATCCGCCGGCAACGGCCCTCAGGACGAGGCGTTTCGCGTCATCGGCCGAATCCCTCATGCTGAGGAGGTGCGCAGCACCGTCTCGAAGCATGAGGGGATGAGCCTAGTTGATGCTGCTCGCCTGCTTGGCGTCGCCGCCCGCGGAGGCGATTTCCTTGCCGCTCTGCTGGTCGACCGCCTTCATCGAGAGGCGCACCTTGCCGCGCTCGTCGATGCCGAGCACCTTGACGTAGACCGGATCGCCCATCTTGACGACGTCGGCGGGCGACTTGACCCGGTGCGGCGCCATCTCGGAGACGTGCACGAGCCCGTCGCGGCTGCCGAGGAAGTTCACGAAGGCGCCGAAGTCGACCACCTTCACGACCTTGCCGTGATAGATGGTGCCCACCTCGGGCTCGGCGACGATGCCCTTGATCCAGTCGATCGCCGCCTGGCCCGCCGTCTCGTCGACGGCCGCGACCTTGACCGTGCCGTCGTCCTCGATATCGATCTTCGCACCCGTGACCTCGACGATCTCGCGGATCACCTTGCCGCCGGTGCCGATCACTTCGCGGATTTTGTCCTTCGGGATGACGAAGGTCGTGATGCGCGGCGCGTGCTTAGAGACGCCCTCGCGGCTCCCTTGGATCGCCTTCGCCATCTCGCCGAGGATGTGGAGACGTCCGTCCTTCGCCTGCGCGAGTGCGGTGCGCATGATCTCCTCGGTGATCGAGGTGATCTTGATGTCCATCTGGAGCGAGGTGACGCCCTGCTCGGTGCCGGCGACCTTGAAGTCCATGTCGCCGAGATGATCCTCGTCGCCGAGGATGTCCGAGAGGACGGCGACGCCGTCATCCTCCTTGATGAGGCCCATGGCGATGCCGGCGACCGGCGTCTTGAGCGGCACGCCCGCGTCCATGAGCGAGAGCGACGAGCCGCACACGGTCGCCATCGAGGAGGAGCCGTTCGATTCGGTGATCTCGGAGACCACGCGGATCGTGTAGGGGAAGGTCTCCTTCGAGGGGAGCAGCGGGCGCACCGCGCGCCAGGCGAGCTTGCCGTGGCCGATCTCGCGCCGGCCGGGCGAGCCCATGCGCCCCGTCTCGCCCACCGAATAGGGCGGGAAATTGTAGTGCAAGAGGAAATGCTCCCGGTACTCGCCCTCGAGCGCGTCGATGATCTGCTCGTCCTGGCCGGTGCCCAGCGTCGTCACCACGATCGCCTGGGTCTCGCCGCGGGTGAAGAGCGCCGAGCCATGGGCGCGCGGCAGCACGCTCACCTCGCAGGTGATC
>DATJLQ010000136.1:0-5801 GCA_035509415.1 Alphaproteobacteria bacterium | reverse complement strand
GCGGCGTTCCCGAACTCGCGCCTCAAGGGACGCGCGAACCTCCTCATCATGCCCAACATCGACGCGGCCAACATCGCGACCAACCTGGTGCTCGCGACCGGGAACGAGCTCCGCGTCTCGGTCGGGCCGATCCTGCTCGGTGCCGCCTATCCGGTCCATATTCTGGTCTCGACCGTGACCGCGCGCGGCATCGTGAATATGACCGCGGTCGCCGTGGTCGATGCGCAGAATTTCGAGGCGGACAAGGCGCAGTCGCCACTCCCGTTTGCGCCCAAGGGATAGGGTGCGCCCATGGCGTGGCGGGTTTTGCGCGCCGTCGACAAGAAAGCCCTCGCGGAGGCGAGGCTCCAGGCCCACCATGCGCTTCAATGGCTCGCCCGCGCCGCGCGCGCCTACGTTCCCGAGCAGCCCGACGATCTCCATACCAGCCTCCTGTGGGACGACGCGCTCGGCGGCTTCTTAACGCGCGCATTGCCGGGCGGCGCGCGGCTCGGCCTCGAGCTCGCGGAGCTCAGGCTCGTTTGGCACGACGCGCGCGGCATGGAGGCGGCGTCCTTGGCGCTCGACCGGCGCAGAGATGACGAGGTGTCGGTCTGGCTCGGCGAGCTGCTTGCGGCGCAAGGTCTCGACGCGGATTTGCTCGCGGCACCCGCACCCTACGAGATCGAGGATCATGCGGTCGCCCATGGCGCCGCGTACGACGTCGCGGGCTCGGCCGACCCGTTGCGCGCGCTCGCGACGTGGTTCGGGAACGCGGCGTTAGTCCTGGGGCGCGTACGCGCCGGGATGCTGAAGCAGGGGCTCGCGGCCGCGGACCTCCTCGGCTGGCCCCATCATTTCGACCTCGCGACGCTCGCGCCCGTGCCGGGCCCGGAGGCGGGGGCGGACGAAGGCGGCGCCGACGCGAGCCCGGACGGCGCGATCGGCGTCGGCCTCTCGCCGGGCGACGAATATTACGCCGAGCCCTATTTCTACGTGACGATCGACCCCGAGCCCGATCCGGCGGCGCTGCCGGCACTGCCCGCGCCCGGGCACTGGCACACAAACGAGTTCGTCGCTGCGATCGCGCCCGCCTCCGCGATCCTCGCGGCCGAGGATCAAGAGGCGGCGACCGAGCGCTTCCTGCGGGCGGCGGTTGGGGCGGCGCGGACGCTCATCGAATAGCATCGCCATTCTCCGACGCCGGTACGCGATCTTGATCGCGCGGGGTATTTGCGCTAATATAGTTATGTTCAATAACATTCTGTCTGGAAATGCCTGAAAAACCTCGCCTTTTGTCCCTAACGCTCAACGGCCGGCCGCATGCGGGGGCGGCGCGGGCGAATCTGTTGCTGCTCGATTATCTGCGCGAGACGCTCGGCCTCACGGGCACCAAGACCGGCTGCGACGGCGGCGAGTGCGGCGCCTGCACGGTGCTGGTGGACGATCGGCCGGTGCTCTCCTGCCTCACCCTCGCCGCGACCTGCGAGGGGAAGCGCGTCGACACGGTCGAGTCCCTCGCGCGCGACGGCGGCCTCTCGTCGGTGCAACGCGGCTTCCATGAGAAGCTCGGCGCCCAATGCGGCTATTGCACGCCGGGCCTGATCATGGCGTCCGAAGGTCTCCTGCGCCGCACCTCGAACCCGAGCGAGGACGAAATCCGCGCGGCCCTCGGGAGCAACATCTGCCGCTGCACCGGCTATGTGAAGATCGTCGAGGCGGTGAAGCACGCGGCCCGATTGCGCGCTTCGGGTGCCGCGCCATGAGACGCGCGCCATGAACGAGATCTCGCCCAAGCAGCCGAAAATTCCGCCGCAACTTCCCGAGGGCCCGATCCACAACATCGGCGGCTACGTGCCCATGGTCGACGGGCCGGAGAAAGTCTCGGGCCGCGCCAAATACACCGCCGACATTCTCGCCCCTAACACGCTCGCGGGGCGTATCTATCGCAGCCCCTATGCGCACGCCGAGATCCTCGAGGTCGACACGGAAGAGGCCGCGCGCGTCCCGGGCGTGATCGCGATCGTGACCGGCGCCGAGTGCGACAAGACTTTCGGCGTGTTGCCCATCGCGCGCTCGGAGCATCCCTTGGCGCGCGACAAGGTGCGTTATCGCGGCGAGCCGGTCGCGGCCGTGGCGGCCGTCGACGACGCGACGGCCGAGCGCGCCTTGCGCCTCATCGCCATGAAGGTCAAGGAGCTTCCGGCCTATTTCACCGCCGCCGAGGCGATGGCGCCCGGCGCCGTGCTTCTCCACGACAACAAGCCCGGCAACATCGAGCGCGACGTGTTCTTCGAGCTCGGCAACACCGCCGACGGATTCAAGTCCGCCAACCTCGTGCGCGAGAAACGCTACAACTGCGCCGAGGTGTGCCAGAACCAGATGGAGATGCACGCCGCCATCGCCGAGTACGACCGGGTACGCGACCGCATGACGGTCCATGCCAGCACGCAAGTGCCCTATTACGTGCATCTCATGCTCGCGCGCGTGCTCGAGATGGACATGTCGAGAATCCGCGTGATCAAGCCCCACGTCGGCGGCGGCTTCGGCTGCCGCACCGAGACGTTGAACGTCGAGCTGATCGCGGCCTTGCTCGCGAAGAAGGCGGGCGGGCGCGTGCGCATCGTGCTCGACCGCGAGGAGACGTTCATCACCCATCGCGGCCGGCCCGAGACGGAGATCAAGCTCAAGCTCGGCCTTACGCGCGCGGGGCGCATCGCGGCGGTCGAGTGCGAATGCACCCAACGCGGTGGCGCTCACAGCGGCTACGGTGTCGTGACCATCCTCTATGCGGGCTCGATGCTCTACGCCATCTACGATCTCCACAACGTGAAATATGTCGGGAAGCGCGTGCTCACCAACACGCCGCCCTGCGGCGCCTTCCGCGGCCATGGCACGGTCGACGTGCGCTTCGCGTTCGAGGCCTTGCTCGACGAGATGGCGGCCGAGCTCGGCCTCGATCCCTTCGCCGTGCGGCGCGCGAATTACCTCGCCGCACCCACCTTCACCGACAACGACCTGATGGTGAACAGCTACGGCTTGCCCGACTGCGTCGATTGGGTCGAGCGGGCCTCGGGCTGGAAATCGCGCAAGGGGCGCCTTGCGCGCGGCAAGGGAGCGCTCCGCAAAGGGCTCGGCATGGCCTGCTCGCATTATATCAGCGGCGCATCCAAGCCCGTGAACTGGACCGGCGAGCCTCACGCGACGGTCAAGCTCAAGCTCGATTTCGACGGCTCGATCGTGATTCTGACCGGGGCGGCCGAGATCGGCCAGGGCTCCTCGACCGTCCTCGTGCAAGCGGTCGCCGAGGTGCTCGGCCTCGACCTCGGCCGCGTGCGCATCTTGACCGGCGACAGCGACGTCGTGCCGAAGGACAACGGCTCCTATTCCTCGCGCGTGACCTTCATGGTCGGGAACGCGGCGATCGAGGCGGCTCGGAACCTGAAGCGCGTGCTGGTGGCCGCCGCCGCGCGCAAGCTCGAAGCCAGGCCCGAGGATGTCGAGTGTTTGGGCGAAATCTTCCGCGCCGGCGCTCAGGACAAGGGTGTCACCTTCAACGAGGCGGTGACCGAGGCGTTGAAGGATTCCGGCACCATCACGGTCACCGGCAACTACTCGACCATCCCCGAATCCCACGGCGGCAAGAAGTACCGCGGCTCGGCCATCGGCGGCACCATGGGCTACAGCTATTCGGCTCAAGTGGTCGAGGTCACGGTCGACGAGGAGACCGGCCAGGTCACGGTCGACAAGGTCTGGGTCGCACATGATTGCGGCAAGGCGCTCAATCGCCTGACCGTCGAGGGGCAGGTGCAGGGCTCGGTCTGGATGGGCATGGGCCAGGCGATGAGCGAGGAGACCGGCTTCCATGACGGCCTCTTCGTCACCGGCAACATGCTCGATTACCGCGTGCCGACGATCCAGGATTCGCCACCCATCGAGGTCCATATCGTCGAGAGCAACGACCCCCACGGCCCGTTCGGCGCCAAGGAGGCGGGCGAGGGCTCGCTCGCCGCGTTCCTCCCCGCCCTCGCCAACGCGGTCGCGGACGCGATCGGCCTCCGCTTCGACGATCTTCCGGTGACGCCCGACCGCGTGTTCGCCGCCCTCGAGAAACGCGCGCGCGTCACGCGCCAGGCGAAGGCGGGCTGAGATGGACGCGTTGCCGGAATTCGATCTCCTGCGCCCCGCGACCCTCGAGGAGGCGGTTGCCGCGCGCGCGGCGCGGCCGGACGCGAGGCCATTGGGCGGCGGCACCGACCTGGTCGTGAACATCCGGCGCGGCATCGTCGCCCCGCAAGCGCTCATCGACATGACCGGCGTCGAGGAGCTGAAACGCATCCGCGCCGATGAGCGCGGCCTCGAGATCGGCGCGTCGGTGACGCTCGAAGCGCTCGCCGAGCATGACGGCGTCGCGCGCCATTATCCCGTGCTCGCCGAGGCTGCCGGCTCGATCGCGGGGCCGACCCATCGCAACATGGGCACGCTCGGCGGCAATCTCTGCCTCGACACGCGCTGCATCTACTACAATCAAAGCGAATGGTGGCGCGGCGCCAACCATCATTGCCTCAAGACCACGGGCACCCTGTGCCACGTGGCACCCAAGAGCCGCGGCGTGTGCTTCGCGACCTTCAGCGGCGATTTGGCCCCGGCCCTTCTCGTGCTCGGCGCCGAGGTCGATCTCGTCGGCCCCGCGGGCGCGCGCACGATCCCGCTTCGCGATCTCTATATCGGCCATTCGCGCCAGGAAGCGGGAAGCGCCGGCGGCGACGGGCGCAACTTCTTGGCGCTCAAGCCCGGCGAGCTGGTCGCGCGCGTGCGCGTTGCGGCCACACCCGGCCTCGTCTCGGGCTACGACAAGATCCGCATCCGCCGGTCGATCGAATACCCGGTCGCGGGGGTCGCGGTGGCGTTGAAGCGCGCGGGCGGGTCGCTCGCCGATCTACGCGTCGCGATCACCGGCACCAACCCGCGCCCGGTGCTGCTCGAGGGCACCGAGAAGCTTTGCGGCGGGCCGCTCGACGCACGCGTTCTCACGGGTCTCGACGAGCTCGTGCGCGACCAGATCATGGCGATGAAGACGACCTTCACGCCCGGCCTCTATCGCCGGCGCATGGCGGGCGTGCTCGCGCGGCGCTTGGTGCAGCGGCTCTTCGAGACAGGCATCGCGGTTTGAGCTAGAAGGGGCGCATGGCGTCCTTCACCCCGGCCAATCCGGAATTCGAGGCGCGGGTGCGCGACAGTTTCGCGCGCCAACGCGCCATGGCGACCATCGGCGCGCGGCTCGCTTCCGTGCGCGCGGGCGAGGTCGAGATCGAGCTCGCCTATCGCGAGGAGCTCACCCAACAACACCGCTTCATCCATGGCGGCATCGTCGGCATGCTCGCCGACAATGCCCGCGGCTACGCCGCCTTCACGCTCATGCCGGCGGACGCGAGCGTGGTGTCCGTCGAGT
The DNA here is from genome assembly GCA_035509415.1 of Alphaproteobacteria bacterium. Classification (GTDB taxonomy): domain Bacteria; phylum Pseudomonadota; class Alphaproteobacteria; order JACZXZ01; family JACZXZ01; genus DATJLQ01. The sequence goes on along the minus strand of DATJLQ010000136.1, from coordinate 370 downwards.
ACAAGGTGAATTTCTTGGCGCCCGCCGAGGGCGAGCGGCTCGTCGCGCGCGCCCGCGTGCTGCGCCCCGGTCGAACCCTGATCGTCGCCGAAGCGGAGGTCGTCGCGATCAAGGACGGACGCGAGACCCAGGTCGCCGCCTGCCTTGCGACCGTCATGACGCTCCATGGCCGCGACGACGGGCCGCGCGGGTAAAGTCGCCCCTCAGTGGATCATGAAATGCGGCCACAGGCCGATCACGCCGAAGGCGATGAGATAGATCGCGACGATGTAGCTCAAGAGGCGCGGCATCAGCAGGATCAGGATCCCGCCGACGAGGGCGATGAGCGGCGGGATCACCAGGAGATTGACCATCATGGCAGCTCCTCCGA
>DATJLQ010000135.1:0-1212 GCA_035509415.1 Alphaproteobacteria bacterium | reverse complement strand
GCCCGTCGCGCCGCTCAAGGCCGGGCTCGCCTGCCGCTGCCCCGCCTGCGGCCGGGGCAAGCTGTTCAAGGGCTTTCTCACGATCGCCGAGCGCTGCCCGGTCTGCGGCCTCGACCTCTCGGCCCAGGATTCGGGCGATGGCCCGGCGGTATTCATCGTCCTCATCCTGGGGGCGATCGTGGTGGCGCTGGCGCTCGTGAGCGAGGTCGAGTTCCAGCCCCCGCTCTGGGTCCACGCGCTCATCTGGCCGCCCGTGATCCTGGGCGGAGCGCTCGGCATGCTGCGCCCGTTCAAGGCCACGCTCATCGCGCTCCAATACAAGCACAAGACGCACGAGCGCGGCCACGGGATGTGACGGCGCCCGGACGATGGAGCGCTCGCGCGCGGTCGTGCCTGGCGCGGCGCCGCCGTCACCACGCGTAATCGATTCGGACCTTCAGCGCGCCGCTATTGTCCGTCAGCCCGCTGCCGTAGCACCGTCCCAAATCGTCGTTGATGACCAGGAACAAGCGGCCGCGCTCGTCACCGACGCGTCGCTCGCTCGACGCGCCGACGACGAACGGCCGGCCGTTCCCGATGCGGCCGATGAGCTGCCCCTCCCGGGCGTTCGGATCCTGGTCGGCGTAGCACGCCCTGCCGCCGGTCGGGAGCCGCCGGTCGCCATCGGCATCGACGGCGGGCCGGCTGGGGTTGAATACCCATGTGCCGACGGCGTGGAATCGAAGGACGCCGGGCGCATTGACGTCGATATAGGTATCCCGCCACGATTGCGCCGCCTGGACCTCCAACTCGCCAATCTCCTGCGCCACCGCCGACGCGGAAAACGCGATCAGCACTGCCGCGCCGAAGAACGTAGGCAGGACGGTTGACCTCATCGCGACACCCGCATCGGTCAAAATGGCGGTAAACACGCTATGCCGGCCCATAGCCTCCTTGCAAGCGCGCCGCTGTCTCGCGGGGTCCCTTGGGCGCCGCGCGCCTCGCGGCGTGCCGCGAGCGACGAGGGGCCTGGACAGGGCCGCCGCGGAATCCGACAATCCGCCCCCGTCGTCAGCCCTGGAACGAGGCCGACCTTGACCCGGTTCGAGATCAAGCCGCTTGCGGGGGCGCTCGGCGCCGAGATTCTCGGGATCGACCTCGCGCGCGATCTCGACGACACGACCACGGCGGCGTTGAGGCGCGCGTTCCTCGACCATCTCGTGATCTTCTTCC
>DATJLQ010000134.1:0-5687 GCA_035509415.1 Alphaproteobacteria bacterium | reverse complement strand
GTGACCACGACATGGAGCCGCTCGGGCCTGCGCGCGAGATATCCGACCACGTCCGCGAGCGGCAGGTGATCGTAGCGCAGCACGATGTTGAGCTCGTCGAGGATCACGAGGTCGTAACGCGGCCGCTCGCCCCGGCAGGCCTCGATCATCTCGCGCGACGCGGCCCAGGCCGCCTCGGCCGCGCGCATGTCGCGCGCGCGGTCCTGGGTGTCCCAGGTGAAGCCCTCGCCCATGGTGCGGATGTCGCATTGCCCGGGAAAGCGCTCGAGCACGCGGCGCTCGCCGGTCTCCCATTTGCCCTTGACGAACTGGACGATGCCGACGCGCATGTCGTTGCCGATGGCGCGCATCGCGAGCCCGAAGGCCGCGGTCGACTTCCCCTTGCCCTTCCCGGTATGGACGATGAGGAGCCCTTTCTCGCGCGTCTTGGTCGCGAGCATGCGCGCGCGCGCTTCCTTGCGCCGCTTCGATTTCTCGTTGGCGCGCGCGTTGATCTCGTCCTCGTTGGGCGCTATGGCGTCGCTCATTCGACGGTCTCCGGCAAGGGTGCTTCGGCGAGCGCGGCGAGCCGCGCATGGGCGGAGTTCGAGCGCGGCCGCCACAGGCCGCGCGCCTGCGCCTCGAGAAGGCGCGCCGACATCTCGCGCGCGGCGGCCGGATTGTTCTCGAGCAGGAACGCGCGCACGCGCTCGTCCTCGAGATAGGCCTCGTAGATCGCGTCGAAATGGGAATCGCTCACGGCGTGCGCGGTCGCGGCGAAGGCGAACAGGTAATCGACGGTCGCCGCCATCTCGAACGCACCCTTGTAGCCGTGGCGCATGACGCCCGCGATCCATTTCGGATTGACGGCGCGGCCCCGCACGATGCGTCCGATCTCCTCCTCGAGGGTGCGGATACGCGGCCGCTCGGGGCGCGCATGGTCGTTGTGGTAGACCGTCGGCGTCTTTCCCGAGAGATGGCGTGCCGCCGCGGCGAGGCCGCCCTCGAACTGGTAATAATCGTCGGAATCGAGGAGGTCGTGCTCGCGATTGTCCTGGTTGTGCACGATGCCGTCGAGACGGCCGAGCTGGCGCTCGAACAGGCGATGCTCGGCACGGCCCTCGGCGCCGGCGCCGTAGGCATAGCCGCCCCAGGCGAGATAGGCGCGGGCGAGATCGCCGTCCTCGGTCCAGCCGCGCTCGTCGATGAGGGCCTGGAGCCCCGCGCCGTAGGCCCCGGGCTCCGAACCGAACACGCGGTGCGACGCGCGCGCGCGCGCAGCCCCGGGCTCGACGCCTGCTTCCTCGAGCATCGCCGCGTCTGCCGCGACGCGCGCGACCAGCGGGTTCATCTCGGGCGGCTCGTCGAGCGCCGCGACCGCGCGCGCGGCGGAATCGACGAGGTCGATCTGCGCCGGGAACGCGTCGCGGAAGAAGCCCGAGATGCGCAAGGTCACGTCGACGCGCGGCCGGTCGAGCAAGGAGAGCGGCAGAATCTCGAAGCCCGCGACGCGGCGCGAGGCTGCGTCCCAACGCGGCCGCACGCCCATGAGCGCGAGCGCCTGGGCGATGTCGTCCCCGCCCGTGCGCATGTTCGCGGTGCCCCAGGCCGAAAGCGCCAAGGCCTTGGGCCAGGTGCCATGCTCCTGCCGATGGCGCTCGAGCAAAAGCGTCGCCGACTGCCAGCCGAGGCGCCAAGCCGTCGGCGTGGGCACGGTGCGCGTATCGACCGAATAAAAATTGCGCCCCGTGGGCAGCACGTCGAGCCGGCCGCGCGTCGGCGCCCCCGACGGTCCCGGCGCGACGAAGCGGCCATCGAGACCCGCGAGCAATCCTTCGAGCTCGCGCGGACCGCAGGCTTCGACCATCGGGCGGACACGATCCGCGACCGTCGCGAGCACGGCGCGCGTGCGGGTCCAAGCGGGCTCGGGCGCAAGCGCGCCCGACACGAGGGCGCGCGCAAGAGCTTCGAGGCGCTCGACCGTGTCGCCCTTGGTGCGCCAGGCGGGGCCCGCTTGCAACGCCCCCGGCCGCGCGCCAATCCACGGGTCGCCGAGCGCGCAATCGAGCGGATCGAAATCGAGCTCGAGGTCGGATGCGAGGGCGCGTAGCAGCGACGCGTCTCCGCCCTCGCCAGCACCACGCGGCAGGCGCACGAGGGCGACCAGGAGATCGTCGAGCAGGCCGCCCTGGGGCGAGCGGCCGAACACGTGGAGCCCGTCGCGGATCTGAAGCTCCTTGAGCTCGCACAGATGATTGTCGAGCTTCGCGAGCGACGCGGCCTCGTCGTCCTCGGCGCGCACGCCGCAATCCTTGTCGAGGCCGAGGCCGCGCGCGCGCGCGACGATCTCGGAGCCGAGCAGCTTCAGGCGCCGCGGATCGACCCCCGCGGCCTCGTAATATTCGTCGACCAGCTGCTCGAGCTCGGCGAGCGGGCCGTAGCTTTCGGCGCGCGTCAAGGGCGGCGTCAGGTGATCGACGATCGCGGCTTGGGCGCGCCGCTTCGCTTGCGCTCCTTCGCCCGGATCGTTGACGATGAAGGGATAGAGATGCGGCAAGGGGCCGAAGGCCAATTCCGGGAAGCATTCCTCGGAGAGTGCGAGCGCCTTTCCGGGCAGCCATTCGAGATTGCCGTGCTTTCCCATATGGACGATGGCGTGGATTTGGGCCTCCTCGCGCAGCCAGGCATAGAAGGCGAGATAATTGTGCGGCGGGACGAGCGCCGGGTCGTGGTAGCTCCGCGCGGGATCGATGTTGTAGCCGCGCGCGGGCTGGATGCCGACGATGATATTGCCGAGCGCCAGCGCACCGAAGCGGAAGGCGCCGTTCTCGACGAAGGGATCGTCCTCGGGCTCGCCCCAGCGTGCGAGGATCTTTTGGCGCGCGGCCTCGGGCACGGAAGCAAGCCATTTCCTGTAGGAAGCGAGCCCATAACGCACCCCACCGACGCGCGCGCGGCGCTCGGCGAGATCGTTGGTCGGGCCCACGAGAAGCCGCTCGATCAGCGCGTTGCCGTCGGCCGGCAGGTCCGCGACCCCATAGCCTGCGCGCGCGAGGGCCTCGAGCACGGTGACGGTCGCGGCGGGCGTGTCGAGGCCGACGCCGTTCCCGATGCGGCCGTCGCGGTTGGGATAATTCGCGAGCACGAGGGCGATGCGCCGCTCGGCGCGCGGCGTCGCCGCGAGACGCACCCAACGCCGGGCGAGCTCGGCGGTGAACGCGATGCGGTCCGCCAATGGCCGGTGTGCCACGATCGGGCATTCGGTCGCGGCATCGAAGTGCCCTTCGCTCTTGAACGAGACCGCGCGCGCGAGGATGCGCCCGTCGACTTCGGGCAAGGCCACGTTCATCGCGAGGTCGCGCGCCGAGAGGCCGCGCGTGCCGCGGCGCCAATCTTCCTCGCTCGAGCCCGCGAGCACGACCTGGAGCACGGGGCAGTCGGCGCCCGCAAACGGGCCGCCCGCGCGCGCGGCGCCCGGGGTCGAGACCGCGAAGCCGGTCGCGTTCAGGACGATCGCGGGCTGCGAGGCAGCGCAGAGCTCGCCGACGAGGGCCGCCGAGACCGGGTCGCGGAGACTCGTGACGTAGATCGGCAGGGCCGCCAAGCCGCGCGCGGCAAGGGCGTCCAAGAGCGCGTCGATCGGCGCCAAATCGCCCGCCTGGACGAAGGCGCGATAGAAGACGAGTGCCGCGACCGGCTGGCCCGGCGCCCATGCCGCCCTGAGATCGGCGAGGCTCGGCCGCGCGAGCCCGGGCCAATAGAGCCCGGCGGCGGGCAGCGGCGCGGGCTCGACCCAATCGGCCGCGCGGCCGACGAGGCTCGCCGCATAGAGAAGGAGCTGGCGCGCGTTCTCGGCCCCGCCCTCGGACGCATAGCGCCACAGACGGTGCGATACTTCGGCCGGCACGGTCGATAGCAAGCTAAGCTCTGGGTCCGGCTGGTCGCTTCCCGGCAGCAACGCGAGCAACGTGCCGTTCGCGCGCGCGGCCTCGACCAGGCGCTCGACCCCATAGGGCCAATAGGCGACGCCGCCCAGGAGCCGCACGATCACGAGCTTCGCATGGCGCGCGACGCGATCGAGGTAGAGATCGACCGAGAGATCGTGGCCGAGCGACTTCAAATCCGCAAGGCGCAAGCTCGGCCGGTCGGCGCCGAGCCGCGCATAGGCCGCGGCGAGCGACGCGAGCTCGGTGTCGGCCGCGGACAGGATCGCGATCTCGCCCGGCGTCTGGCCGAGATCGACCGCGCGCGCGCCATCCTCGATCCGGCCCGGCTCTGCCGCGAGCAGGTGCATGCTAGCCTCCGAGGGCGGCGCGGATTGCCGCCTCGTCGAGGCCGCGCTCGCCGATCACGACGAGCTGGCCGCGGCGCGCCTCGCTCGCGCGCCAATCGCGGTCGTAATAATGCTGGAGACGCGCCCCCACCCCCTGGATCACGAGGCGCATGGGCTTCCCCGCGACCGCGGCGAAACCCTTCACGCGCAAAATGTCGTGGCGCGCGATCGCGGGCTCGAGGCGCGAAAGAAGCTCGGCGGGCGACGCGAGCTCCGCGAGCTCGACGGCGAAGCTCGCGAACTCGTCGTGATCGTGCTCGGTCTCGCCGTCATGATGGGTGCGGCGCGTCTCGATCGTCTCCTCGGCGCCAAGACCGAGGCCGAGGAGCACGCGCGGATCGACCGCGCCGAAGCGCGCTTGGACGGACTTCGCCGCGGGGCCGAGGGTGCGCCCAATCTCGCCCTCGACGCGCGCGAGCGACGCCGCGTCGAGGAGATCGGCCTTGTTGACGACCACCAGGTCCGCCGCCGTGAGCTGATCCTCGAACAGCTCCTCGAGCGGCGTCAAATGATCGAGGCTCGGGTCCGCCGCGCGTTGGGCCGCGACCGACGCCGGGTTTGACGCGAAGCGCCCCGCCGCGACCGCAGCGCCGTCGATCACCGCGACCACGCCGTCGACCGTCACGCGGGTGCGGATCGCAGGCCAATTGAAAGCCTGGACCAGGGGCTTGGGCAAGGCGAGGCCCGAGGTCTCGATGACGATATGGTCGAGCGATTCGCGCCGCGCGAGCAGCTTTTCCATGGTCGGCAAGAACGCGTCCGCGACGGTGCAGCAGATGCAGCCGTTCGCGAGCTCGACGATGTCGTCCTCGGCGCAGGCCGCATCGCCGCAGCCCTTGAGGATCTCGCCGTCGATGCCGACCTCGCCGAACTCGTTGACGATGAGCGCGAGGCGCTTCCCGTTCGCGTGACGCAGCAGATGGCGGATGAGCGTGGTCTTGCCGGCGCCGAGGAAGCCGGTGACGACGGTCGCCGGGAGCTTGCCGTCGGCGCTCATGCGCGTCGCTCCGCGCGCGGGTCGCCCGTAAGCTCGGTCGGCGCAGTCTCGTCGGACACAGGCTCGTCGGACCGAGGCTCGTCGGACCCAGGCGCGTCGGACACAGACGGCGCGAGCGGCAACGCAACTCCCTTGAGCGCGAGGGGGAGCCCGGCCGCGACCAGCACCACCGTGCCCGCGACCGCCGCGACGCGCTGATGCAACAGGCCCGCATGATCGAGGAAACGGCGCGCGGCCTCGTTGTCCGGCACGATGCCGTAGCCCACCTCGTTCGAGACCAGGACGACGGGACCGGCGACGCGCCCGAGACAGGCGACCAGAATCTCGGTCTCGCGCTCGACGTCGCGCGCGGCGCCCATGAGATTGGCGAGCCACAGA
>DATJLQ010000133.1:0-19952 GCA_035509415.1 Alphaproteobacteria bacterium | reverse complement strand
CATGCGGCGCGCGAAATCGAGCGCCGAGCCCGGGGGCACGATCGAAAGGAGGTAATCCGCGTCGGCCAGGAGACTCCGGTCGTCCGCGGCCGCGACCAGGCCCGCGCGCGCGGCGCGCGTCCGGCTCGCCGCGCTGCGCCCTTCGAGCGAAGTCACGACGCGCGCTCCCTTTTCGACCAGGCGGGCGCCGACGGCGCTGCCCATCTCGCCCGCGGCGATGATGGCGATGGTGGGGGCGGATACGGAAGGCGCTGCCATGGCCGTCTCCTATTCCACGCGTCCCTGCGCGATCTCGAACGCGTAATCGACCATCTCGCGCCCGAGCCGGTCGAAATCGGCGAAGCGCGGGTTGAGCTTGGGCTCGCGCCGGTAGCGCCCGAAGAGCTGCAAGAAGATCACCGCCGAGCGCAGCATCGCCAGCGCGCGGTAGAACCTGAAATCCGAGAGATCGCGGCCGGTGAAGCGCGAATATTCCCGCATCACCCGCGAGCGGTACCAGAAGCCGGGCTCGGTCGTGGGCATCTGGTTCAGGCGTAGCATGCAATCGGGATCGCCCGGCTCGGCCCAGTAGCTCAGCATGATCGCAAGATCCCACAAGGGATCGCCGCGCGTGCCCATGTCCCAATCGATCACGGCGCGGGGTGCGAGCGTCTTCGGGTCGAGGATCACGTTGTCGAGCTTGAAGTCGGAATGGAGCAGGGTGGCGCCGCGCGCGGGCGGCACCGTCGCGCGCAGCCGGGCGCCGAGCTCGGCGAACGCGCGCGCATCCAGGAGATCCTCGTAGACCGCGGCGCGCTTCAGCCAGCCCTCGACCGTGCGGCTCATGAACCCCTCGGGCTTCCCGAGCGTGTCGAGATCGACGTCCTTGGGATCGATGCCGTGGAGCATGGCGAGCTCGTGGGCGAGCATCGAGCTCAGCCGTGCGCCGACATCCGCAAGCCCGGCGACCCCGCGCGGGAGCTTGCCGCGGATCACGATGCCGGGACGGAACTCGATGAGCTGGAAGGGTGCGCCGAGCACGGCCGCATCCTCGCAGAGATGCAAGCCGCGCGGCACCAAGGGCAGCGCATTCGAGAGCTGCGACAGGATGCGGTGCTCGCGCACCATGTCGTTGGCTCCCGGCGCCACCGGCCCCATGGGCGGCCGGCGCAGCACGCATTTCGCGCCGTCGATCTCGAGGAGATAATTCAGGTTGCCGTAGCCGCCGCGGAACTGGCGCGGCGTCCCGGGGGCCAATGCCTGGCCGCGCGACGTCAAATAGGCGCGTAGCGCATCCCAGTCCTGGGGGGTCGAGTCTTCGGGCGCGAACAGGTCGAGGGCGGGGTCGGACATCGCGGGCGATTGTTCGCGAATTCCGCGCGCGAGGCAAGGTGCCGGCTCGGGTGCCGAGCGGCGCCGAGCGCCGCGCATAGCGATGCGGGCTCGGGCGCCGAGCGGCGCGGATGACGATGCGGGGTTGGGCACGCGAGATGGGCGGGGGTCGCTTGGAACCCCCGACCTCCCGGTTATCGGCCGACGATTGCTGCCATTTCGTGCCGCGCGGCTATGAATCGATGCTCGACGATATCGTGGCGAAGCTGAGCACCATGCCGGACGCTCGCCGCGCCCGATGAGGGACGGCGAAGAGTCGCCGTTTGAGGGCCGGCGCTATGGCACCGCCCTCCCAAAGGGACTACCATCCGCCGTCGATCTCCGGGTTTACGCCTCGATGCTCCAATCCGACCGCATCCGACTCGTTCACCTCATCACCGGCCTCGAAATCGGCGGCGCCGAGAGGATGCTGGTCAAGCTCGTCACGCACATGGATCGTGCGCGCTTCGACAATCTCGTGGTCAGCATGGCGCCGTTCGGGCCGCTCGCGGGCGAGCTGCGCGACAGCGGCATTCCGGTCGCCTCCCTCGGGATCGAGCGCAATCAAGTGTTGCCGCGCGGCCTCTTTCGGCTCGTGGGTCTTCTGCGCGGCGCGGCCATTCTTCAGACCTGGCTCTATCACAGCGATCTTTTGGGGACCTTGGCGGGAACGATCGCAGGGACGCCGACCGTGCTTTGGAATTTGCGTTGCTCGGACATGGACATGTCGGCGTATCGGCTGCGATCCAGGATCGTGCTTGCGCTCCTGGTGCGGCTCTCGCGGTTTCAGGAGCTGGTGCTCGCGAATTCGCGCGCGGCCAAGGAAGCGCATGAGCGGCTCGGCTATCGGCCCCATGAGTGGCGCATCGTCCCGAACGGCTTCGATCTGAGCCGGTTCCGGCCCGACCGCGAGGCGCGCGCGGCGGTGCGGCGCGAACTCGGCGTCGCGGAAAGCGAAATCCTGATCGGGCTACCCGCGCGGTTCGACCCGATGAAAGACCATGGAACCTTCTTCCGGGCCGCCGGGCGCCTGGCGCGCGACGGGGCTCGGATCCGCTTCGTCGCGTTCGGAAAGGACGTGGCGCGCGGCAACGCGGCCTTGGACGAGCTGGTTCGATCGAACGGCGTCGCCCAGAGTACGCTCCTTCTCGGCGTGCGCGACGACGTGCCGCGGTTGCTCAATGCGCTCGACATCTGCACGCTGTGCTCCGCGTTCGGCGAGGGCTTCCCGAATGTCCTCGGCGAAGCGATGGCGACGGAGATTCCATGCGTCGGCACGTCGGTCGGCGACGTACCCGAAATCCTCGGCGCGACCGGGAAGGTCGTGCCGCCGCGGAATCCCGAAGCGCTGGCGGCCGCTTGGCGCGGCTTCATCGACGCTGGCGCGGAAGCCCGTGCCGCGGCCGGCGCGGCCGCGCGCAAACGCGTGATCGAGAAATTCTCGCTCGAGGACGTGGTGCGGCAATACGAGGAACTGTTCGCCGAGATCGCCCGGCGTCGCGCACCGCGCGACGGCTCGGCGCGCACCGATCGGCGACGATAGGCACGCCGCGCATCGTCTTGCGGCGACGCCCCGTGCCGCCGCGCGCGCATCGAGCGGATGCCTCTAACTAATTGTTTTAGCGTGCGTTTTATGACTTCGACGGGACGCGCTCGCGCGTCGGTCGCGGCGCCGGTGGCGCGCGGCGTCAACCCTTCTCGTCGGTTCCCTTCTCTTCGGTACCCTTTTCTTTGGTAATGGTGAGCGAAGGGATCGGCATGTTCGCCGGGCGGCGCGCATAGTCGGGCCCGTTGAAGACGAGCCATCCCGGGTGGCCCGGGCCGATTCTGAAATCGAGCGCGAACGGCTTCCCGTCCGAGGTGACGTCGAAGGCAATATCGAAACGCGCATAGCCGTGCCCGGGCACCTGCTGCGAGACCACCTTGATCGCGCGGTCGTCGCCGGACTTGAACACCGCGACCACGGCCTCGCCGGGGGCTTCCATATAGGCGTTCGCGACGACCCGGACGTGGAACACCGTGCTCGCGCTGTCGGGCGTGAGCGGCATGCCGAAGAAGCTCGCCCCATCGGTCGGACGCGGATTCCGATCCGAGAGGACAGCGTTGACCTGGCCGATCCCGTCGTTGCGGACGTAGATCGTCCCGGGCGGAAGCTTCGGCATCGGCGGAAGCTTGGGGCCGGCGCCAGACGCGGCACCTGGCGTCGGCGCCGTCGCGACGTAGGAGCCGGAGATCAGGTAGGGCACCAGCATGCTGAGGCCCGCGACCAGGCCCACGGCGGCCAGGTAGGGAAGGAGGAATTTGGCGAGTCGCATCATGGTCCGGCCGGCCCCGCGCTACGCTGTTCCGCCGGGCGCGGCCCCGCCGTTGCGCAACGTCGCGCGCGGGTTTTCGATGAGTGCCGCGAAGACGGTGCGCAAGAGATCGGCCATGGCGACGATGGAGTAGGGGCATCCGAGGATGGCGCCCGATTCAAGCTGCCCCCGCGCCTGGAGCGGTGCCGCGAATTGGGGGAAGTCCCGGTCGAGGCGCCAATGGCGCCGCGTCCGCACCGCGATCGAGCGGCCGGTACGGTCGCGGCAATCGTAGGTCTCGGCGCTCTCGCGCGGCCGCACATAGAGATCGACCGCGACGGTTTCCTCGGGCAAATGAATCGCGGTGACGCATTCGAGCCCGACGCCGAGGGTGAGGATATAGGTCGGATAGTCGCGCATCAGCCCATAGGGGCTGTTGCCGGAGACCGGCGTGTCGTCGACATGATGGCGCGCGAGCAGCGCTTTCGCCGCCGGCCCCCAGCCCGCGACCGAGTGGGTCGGATGGATGCTGCGCGCGGTCGCGTAGCGCGTGCGGAAGATTTCGGTGAGCACGCCCGTATGGGACGGCGTCGCGAGCTCGTCCCAGACCGGATTGGCGGGCGTCACGCTGCGCCAGGTCATGGTCGGCATGAACAGGTTGCCGCGCGCCATGTGGCCGAGGAGCGCTTCGACCATCGCCTCGGCGCGCAGGCCCTGGCGGCTGAGCAGCCCGATCGCGCTATGCACCACGAGGATGCCGTCGCCCGGCACGCCGAACCCCTGGAGGATCGGCAGCAATGCCTCGCGCTCGCGGTCGCGCACGGTCGCTCACTCCTTGGACGCGGCCGACCGCGCCTTGATGTCCTCGATCAGGTCGAGGCAGCGCTCGACGTCCCGGAACGGAAGGCCGCTCAGCTGCGAGAGCTCGAGCTCCCACCATTTGACGCGCAACAGGCGCTCGATGACGGGCTCGGCGAAGCGGTAGCGCTTGACGGTCGCGGGAACGCCCGCGACGATGGCGTAGGGCGGCACGTCGGCCGTCACCACCGCACCCGCCGCGACGATGGCGCCGTCGCCCACGTTGACGCCGGCCATGATGTTGACGTTGTGGCCGGTCCAGACGTCGTTCCCGATCGTCGCGTGCTTGAACATGTCGGGCGTGCGCGCAAGACGGACGAACGCGTTGTACTCGTCGACCCAGTCGAACGAGTTCGGATGATACTGGAACTCGTTGATGCTGAGCCAGTCCGTGGGATGATTGAACGGATTGATCGCCGTGCGCGCGCCGATTGCGCAATACGCGCCGATGGTCGCGCGCGCGATGAAGCAGCTCTCGTTCATGCCGACGTATTTGCCCGCGACCACATCGGGCCCGAGCTGCGTGTTGCGGTTGAGGTAGAGCGGGCCGCGCACGGTCGAGGCGATGATGCGGGCGCCCGGATTGAGGCGCACGATGCCGTGAAGCTGGACCGGCTCCGCGGTCGTGTTCTCGAACCGGTCGATGAAGATGTCCTGGTAGCGCATGGGCGGATCGCCGCTCCCCGTCTTCTGTGCCGGGCGCCGGGCTCCTAAGCCCGCCGGCCGCGCGCGGCGCTGCCCGGCCTCAGCTGTTCCGCCGCGCGTAATGCCGCTCGACCTTGACGATCGCCTTGACCGCGTCGCGCGCCTCGGGCTCGCCGTAATTCTCGTTGAGGTAAAGGTTGAACGAGCGGTCGCGGATGCTGCGCGCGTTGGGAGGGTCGAACGAATCCGCGAGATAGGGGCGGATGTAGGGCCAGCTCGCGACCAGGTATTTGTAGTCGGCGTTGAGGTCGATCCCCTCCGCGCGCACGGCCTCGGCGAACTCGGTCTTGCTGCAGCCGATGGCCTGGGGGTCGACGATGACGGGATAGAAGAAGGGCGAATCCGCGGGCGACATGCGGTAGGGGCGGCACACGGCCGATTCGTCCGCGAGGCGCGCGATGAAATCGAACACGAAGGCGAGGCGCCGGACGATGGTCTGGTCCAGGCGTGCGAGAGACGCGCAGCCGATGGCGCAGGAAATCTCGTCCGTGTTGTGGTTGAGTGCCGGGAACAGGTAGGTCGAGGGATCGCGGTCGTTGAAATCGGGGCGCCAGCGCGGTTTGCCGCGATCCGCATGGGCGAGCGCCGTGCGGAACAGCTCGAGGTCGCGCGCATACACGATGCCACCCGACGGCCCCGCCATGTGCGCCTTGCGGTACATGGTCGAGAACGCGGCGATGTCGCCGAAGGTTCCGATCGGCCGGCCGCGCACCTTGGCGCCGTGCGACTGGCTGCAATCCTCGACGATCCTGATGCCGCGCGCGCGCGCCGCCTCGGCGATGCCGTCGATCTCGCCGACCGCCTGACCCGCCGCGTGGACGATCACCGCCCCCGTGACGTTGGGGCCGACGCGCTCGAGAAACTGCGCGAGCCCGACATTGTAGCTGTCCGGCCGGCTGTCCATGAGGCGCGGCCGGAGCCCGTTGAGCACGATGGCGCCGAGCGTGCCGGGATCGGTGATCGGCGACACCAGCACCTCGCTCCCCTTCGGGAGGTCGAGCGCTGCGACCGCGATGTAGAGGGCCGAGGTCCCGGTCGCGACCGCGTCCGCATGGCCGCCGCCCATGACCGCGACGAAGGCGTCGGTATAGAGCTTCTCGAACGGGCCCTGGTAGCCGGGATCGACGTTGCGCTCGCGGTAATAGGCGATCGCCTGCTCGATCATCTTGAGCTCGGCCGGGCCGAGGGCGCGGCGCGGCGGCATGGGCGTCGCGCGCACCGGGGCACCGCCCTCGATCACGAGGCGCGTCGTCTCGGGTGCCGTGTGCGCGAGGGTCGGATCGCTCATGCGGCCCCCACGATCGAGGCGATGCGCGCGAGATCGAGGCCGTGCGCGGCGAGCAGATCGTCGTGGCTGCCGTAATTGTGGATGAAGGCGTCCTTGAGCGTGAAGGTGTCGAGCCGGCACGGCGCCTTGGTGTCCCACGCGATTTCCTTGGTGCGCGAGGCGAGGCCGCCCTCGGGCGCGTGCTCCTCGATGACGATCACCTGGCGATGGCGGTGGAGCGCCGCGGCGATGCCGTCGACGTCGAGCGGCTTGAGCGTGTGGCAAGACACCACCGAGACCGATTTGCCTTGGGCCGCGAACCGCTCGGCGAGCTGCATCGCCTTCTGCATGATGATGCCGTAGCTCAGGATGCAGACGTCGCTGCCGCGCCGGATGTAGCGCAGCCGGCCGAAAATCCAGGGATCGACCGCCTTGTCGGTATAGACCGGCTCGCCCGCCTTCCCGAGCCGGAGATAGACCGGCCCGCGCCTCTGCTCAGCGCAGTGGAGCGTCGCCTCGGTGCATTCGGCGGGATCGCAGGGGGCGATGATCTGCATGTTCGGCAGCGCGCCCGCGATCGCGATGTCCTCCTGCGTGTGGTGGGTGCCGCCGAGCGTCGAGTAGATGACGCCCGCGCCCATGCCGACCACGGTCACCGGCAGGTTTTGATAGCAGAGATCGTCGCGCACCATCTCGAACGGCCGGTAGAGCGAGAAGGTCGCGATGGTATAGGCGAAGGGCTGACACCCCTTGAGCGCCAAGCCCGCGCAGATCCCGATCATGCTCTGCTCGGCGACGCCGACGTTGATGAAGCGCTCGGGATACTGGTCGCGGAACTTCCCCATGCTGCCGGCGGGCGAAATGTCGGCCACCACCACATAGACGTCCGGATTGGCTTGCGCGCCCTTGTAAAGCGCCTCGGCGAAGCTGTTTCTCATGACGTGGCCGCCTCCAGCTCGGCGAGCGCTTGCGCGTATTCCTTCGGGTTGGGCGAGCGGTAGTGCCAGATCGGCACGTTCTCCATGTAGCTCACGCCCTTGCCCTTGACGGTCTTCGCGACCAGCATGAAGGGCTTCCCGCCGCGCCGCGTCGTGACCGCGCGGAAGATGGCGCCGGCATCGTGCCCGTCGACCTCGACCGTCTCCCAGCCGAACGCCGCGAACTTGTCGGTCAAGGGATAGAAGGAGGGATGGGTCTCCGACGTGCGCCCGAGGCTCTGGAAGTCGTTGTTGTCGACGAAGGCGATGACGTTGTCGAGCCCGAGCGAGGACGCCATCAGGATCGCTTCCCAGGTCGAGCCTTCCTGCACCTCGCCGTCGCTGAGCACGACGTAGATGACGCCGCCGGTGCCGCGTCCGCGCTCGGCGAGCGCCATGCCGACCGACATGGAAAGCCCGTGGCCGAGCGAGCCGGTCGAGGCCTCGATGCCCGGATTGCCGTAGTCGGGGTGGCAACCGAGCACGCCGTTGGGCTTGCAGTAGGCGTCCATGTCCGCGCGGCCGAGCACGCCCAGGTCCTCGAGGATCGCGTACTGGATCATGCAGCCATGGCCCTTCGACATCACGAACGTGTCGGGCGACGTGCCGTCGGGTGCTCGCCGCATGAGGCCGTGATAGATACAGTCGACGATCTCGGTGCAGGAATAGGCCGAGCCGATATGGAGGGCGGAGACCTGCTGGGAGACGTCGAGGATGCGCTTGCGGAATTTGAGGCAGCGCCGGCGCGCCGCCGCAACGTCGAAGGAATTCAGCCGCATCTCTGCGCTCATGCGAAGCACTCCCCCTCGCGCCCCGTGGCTGGCGTGGAATTCCGGCGCGGCGCGGCTCCATTGTCCGCGCGACACCCCACGCACTCCACGCGCCGGGACAGGCCGGCCGGCGCCGCGTGCCCGGGCGGGGCGAGTCTGTTTAAGCGCTTACTCAATGATCGTCCAGTAGTAATCGCCGGTGTATCCCGCCTCCCGAAACAATGCCAGCCAACCATCGGGATAATCGTGGAACTTCGCCGTCAGCACCCATTCCTCGAACAGCGCCTTCTGCTCCGGCGTGCGGTAGGAATCGACCTGGACGAAGGCGCGGCCGGGCGCCAGGCGCTCGATCTCGCGCAAGGCGGTGATCGCCTCGGCGCGCTCGAAATTGTGGATCGTGTTGAGCGAGATGACGGCGTTGAAGCTGCGGTCCGGGAACGGCAGCCTGGATGCGGTTCCGAGATGGAGCCGCCCGACCACCTCGGGCTCGCAATGGGTGAGCGCGTATTCCGAGACGTCGAGGCCGAACGCCTCGAGGCCGGGGCACGCCTTCAGGAGGTCCTTGACCAGGAAGCCCTTGGCGCATCCCACGTCGAGAATGCGGTCGCCGGGCTTGAGGCCGAAATGGGCGACGATGTCGTGCGCGACCGGGACCCAACGCCCGTCGTAGCGATAGCCGCCGTAGCCGTAGGTGCGCGGCCCGTCGAAATAGAGCGCGCCGTACTGGCGCGAGATGTCGATGATGTCCTGGGTCTTCGCCTCGGCGCGCGCATTCACGTTGCGCTTGCCGCGCGGGAGCTTGCTCAAGAGGTTGACTTCCTTCATCGGGCCGGCTCCATGCCTTGCTCGGCCGCACGGCGCATGCCGTCCTCGAGCGGAAGGTAGTGGAAGGACGGGAACGCCTTCAGGCAATCGGCGATGTCGAAGTGCCGGTGCGTGACGGGATTCTGGCGCGGCGTTCCGCGCACCGACGCGCCGCCGCCCGCGAGCGCCACCGCCTTCTCGGCGATGGCGCGGAACGAGACCGAGCGGCCGGTCGCGATGTTGAGCACGCCAATGCTGCGCCGGTCGAGCACCGCACACACCAACGCCGCGACGTCGTCGATCGCGACGTGATCGCGCATCTCCTCGCCCTCGCCGAACAGCGCGATCGCCTCGCCTTTCGCCGCGAGACGCAGGAACCGGTTCGGTCCATAGCCGTTATGGGGATCGCGCGCCCCGTAAAGGAGCGTCGGGCGCAGGATCGCGAGCGGCAGCTTGAGCGTGGTGCGCAGCACGACCTCGCGCGCGAGATGCATGACGCCATGCAAGCTCGAGGGCTGGCAGCAGGAGCGCTCGGTCACCGGGTTGGCATCGTCGGCATAGACCGCGTCCGAGCTGATATAGACGAGATGGGCGACCGGCTGCGTCGCGAGCGCCTGCGCGACGGCCGCCGCCATACGCAGATTGTCGACCAGCATCGCGGCCGTGCGGGTCGGCGCGAGGGCCGAAACGAACAGGACGCTGTCGGTCGGGCGCAGAAGCGGCGCGAGCTTCGCCGCGGCATCCGGAGCGAGGAGATCGATCTCGGCGCGCGTGAGGGCGAGGGTCGGGACGCCGCGTGCCTCGAGGTTGCGGCGCACGGCGCCGCCGACGAAACCGCCCGCGCCGACGATGACGACGCGGCTCGGCACCTTGGCCTCGGGAAGCGTATGCTCAAGCATGGGTGAGAGCCCCCGTCGCCGCCGGTGGTGCGCCGAGCGTCAAATAATCGAGCCCCGCCGCTTTTGCGGCAGCCTCGTCGAGGACGCGGAAAGGATCGAGGAGCACGCGGCCCGCCATGACGCGCGCGAGCCTGGCGGGATCGAGCGCGCGGAATTCGGGCCACGGCGTCATGATCGCGAGCGCGTCCGCATCGCGCGCCGCCTCGTACGCCGAGGCGGCGCCGGCGACATGGCCGCCCGCGGCGGCCGAGGCCGGAACTACCGGGTCGAAGACCTTGACGCGCCAGGGGGCCAGCGCCTCGATGAGCGCGAGCGAGGGCGAGTTCTTGGTCGAATGGGTGTTTTCCTTGTAGGCGAGGCCGAGCACGCCGATCGCGGCATCCGGCTTGCGCGCGAGGACCGCGTCGTGAAGCGCGTGGAGCGCCCAGTCGCGCCGGTGCCGGCTGTTGCGCAGGAACGCCTCGATCAGGCTCGCCTCGGCCCCGGTCTCGCCCGCGATGCGCAGGACGGTCGCGAGATCGCGCTCGAGATTGCCGCCCGCGATGCCGAGGCCGGGGGCGAGATAAGAATAAGCGCCGATGCGCCGGTCGAGCTTGAGCGCGGGCGCGATCTCGGACCAGTCGGCGCCGACCCGCTCGGACAGTTCGGCCAGCGTGTTGGCGACCGTCACGGACGCGACCAAACAGCAATTGATCGAAATCTTGGCGAGCTCGGCGCTTTCGTAGCGCATCGGCAGGATCGGACAGCCGAAGGCGCCGAGGAACGCGGCGAGGGACGGCGGCAACGCCGCCGCGGGATCGGCCATGCCGACGATGAAGCGCTCGGGCTTGAGGGCGCGCTCGACCGCGCGGCCGAACACCAGCGTCTCGACCTGGTAGAAGAGCCGCGCCTTCGGGAAGGCGAGGGCGCGCGTGAAGCCCGGCGGGACCTGGCACAGCACCACCAAGAGCGCCGCGGGGCCGAGGACCGGCGTCACGCGCTCGATGAGCTCGGCGATGCCCTTGAGGTCGCTTTGGCCGCGATCGTCGGTCGGCACGTCGGTCGCGATATAGACGATGTCGCACGCCGCGAGCTCGGCGCTTCGGTCGGTGATGCGCAGGCGCGCGCCGTGGACGTGCGCGAGCTCGTCGAGGCCGGGCTCGACCACCGGCAGCTTCCCCGCGACGATCCCCCGCACGCGCGTCGTGTCCGCGTCGTAGCCGATCACGGCGAAGCCCTGCGCCGCGGCCGCGATCGACGAAACCAGACCGAGATGGGTGAGGCCGGCGAAGCCGACGGTGGGGCGGGTCATCGGCGCGCCCGCTCGATCGCCGTCTCGCCCAGGCGGCGCAGCAATCCGTGAAGCCAGATGTCGTTCGCAAGATCGGTCGCGCGCCCGCTCGCGCAGAGCGTCTTGAAATGGGCGTATTCGAGCGCCCAGGTCGGATCTTCCTGGGTCAGCGTCACGGTTTCCTCGGGCGGGCGGCCGCTCGGCAGCACGCGGGTCCGGAGCGTGAGCGAGGACGGTCCCCATTTGCACAGCGAGCGGATATGGGCCGAGCCCTTCTCTGCGAAAATGTCGCAGGTGAAATGATTGCGCCAGCTCAAGAGCGTCATTTCGAGCTCGATCTGGGGCCGGCCGCCGGACGAGCCGATGACGACGTGGTCGGGTGCCCGGTTCTCGAACGCGCGGCTCGAGATCACGCGGAAATCGTCGCCGATATCGCCGAACCAGAAGCGCGCGGTATCGAGGAGATGGGAGCCGAGGTCCGCGAGCACGCCGCTCCCGCTGTCGCGCCAGTCGGAATCGCGCACCAGGCGCGCGGTGCCGTTGCCGTAGAACATGCGGCAATGATAGATCTCGCCGAGCTCGCCCGAGGCGACGATCTCGCGCATGCGCGCGTAGTGCGGCTCGAAATGGTGATTGTAGGCCGTGTAGCAGACGGCGCGATGCGTCCGCGCGCTCGCCTCGAGCGCCCGGATTTCCGCCTCGCTCTCCGCCCAGAGGGGTTTCTCGACCAGCACGTGCTTGCCGTGGCCGAGCAGGTAGCCGAGCATGGCGACCTTGGGCTCGTCCGGGATGCAGGCGAGGACGGCGTCGTAGTCGCCGAGCGGCACCTGCTCGATCGACCGGTAGGTCGCCTCCGGATTGACCGGATCGACCACGGCGACCACGTCCGGACCCGCGATCCGGCGCCGCTTGTTGCCCTGGACTCCCAAACCCGCCACCACGACCCGCATCGGCGATGAACCTGCCGTCACACGAAGTGCGCCTGCTTCTCGACCGCGGTGATCTTGTTGAGGACGTCCGCGCGCCCGATCGGAATGTTGCCGTCCGCCTCGCACTCGAGCGCCGCGGCCATCGACCCGAGGATCGAGGCGGCCGCCTCGGAGCCGGCGGTGACCAAGGTCAGCGTCGCGTAGGCGAGCAGCGCGTCGCCGGCGCCGACCGCGTCGACCACGTTGGCCGCGAAGCTGTCGACCACGAAGAAATTGCGCGGATCCTCGGGCGCGCGGCCGCGGCAGGTGAGCACGCCGCGCTCGCCGAGCTTGAGGATCAAGGTCTTGCAATCCGATTCCTGGAGCAGGCGCGCGGCGAGCGGCCGGATGCCGGTATCCTGGTCGGCGAGCGCGAAGCGCGCCTCGCGCTCGTTCGGCGTCAGGAGATCGAAGCCGCGGAAGTCCATGACGTTGCCCCAGCGGCTCGCGACCTGGCTGTCGGCGACGCGGTAGGTCTGCGCGGGGATCGCCTTGATGAGGCGCTGGATGGTCCGGCCGTTGAAGATGCCGTGCCGGAAATCGCTGAACACCACCGCGCGCGCGTTCACGTCGTGGATCTGGTCCGCCAGCTTCTGCGCCTGGTCGTCGGAAACGCTGCCGTTGTCGAGCGTGTCGATCTTCAAGAGCCGGTATTCGCCGCACACGATCGCGTTCTTGTGGCAGGTCGGCCGGCCGTGATCGACGATCGGCAGGACCTTGACGCCGATCCGGGTGAGGCCGTCGACGACGAATTGCCCGAGCGGATCGTCGCCCAGCACGGTCGAGAGCGTGACTTTGGCGCCGGCGGCGCTCAGATGCTCGGCGACCACGGCGGCGCCGCCGATGAAGTCGCGGCGCTGGTCGAAGCGCACGCTCGGCGTCGGCGTCTTGGTCATGCCGCCGATCATCGTGGTGTAGGTGAGGCTGTCGACGATCGTGTCGCCCACCACGTGCACTTCGACGCCCTCGAACGTGTTCAGGGTTCCGCGCAGCCCGGCGAACGTCAGCCGTTCCGCCTCCATCAGGAGCAGGAGCTTTTCGATCGACAGGTCCGGCGGGACGGTCTCGATCAGGTGGGACGAGGAATAGACGATGTCGCCCGGCGTGAAGACGATCTCGCCGCCGTAGCTGCGCAGCACGTCGAGCTCCTGCTGGGTCTTCGGATTGATGCGGCCGTTGACGTATTCGTAGCCCTTGGCGAAAAAGTCGGGCTGGAGGCGCGCGATATGCTCGAGCGGCGTCGGATTGGGATCGATGACCACGTAATCGACCATCTCGAGCGCCGCGAGGTTGAGCGCGCGCAAATCCTGCGGTACGAACGGCCGGTACTCGGCCTTGGTGATGTGGATGTCGGCCGTGAGGCTCGCGACCAATATGTCCGCCTTCTCCTTGGCGTAGACCAGGTGCCGGACGTGGCCCGGGTGGATCAGGTCGAACACGCCGTGGCACATGATCACCGGCCGCTGGCGCGGGCGCGCGCCGACCGCGGCGCACACCTCGTCGATGGTCTTGACCTTGCGCCGATACTCGCCGGCCAGTTTTGGCAGCATGACGCTACTCCGCCCCGAGTGTTTCGAACCAGGTCCGCGTCGCGCCGCGGATCGACTCCGGATCCCACAACGGCGCGTCGCGCCAATTGTCGATCTCGGCCATCATCTTCGCAACACCCTCTTCGAACGGGATGCGCGGCCGCCAGCCGAGCTCGCGCGTGATCTTGCCGATGTCGGCCCAGGTGACGTCGGGCTCGCCCGGGCGCTTCGGGATGTAGACGACCGGGCCGCCGATCAGCTCGACCAGCCGATTGACCGATTGGGGATTGCCGGCGCCGAGGTTCCAGATCTGCCCCGTGAGCGCGGTCTCCGCCGCGAGCAGGAAGGCGCTCGCGACGTCGCTGGCATAAAGAAAGTCGCGCCGCTGTGTGCCGTCGCCGACCACGGTGAAGGGCTTCGCCGCGAGCTTCTGCTTGAAGAAGACGCCGAACACCGCGCCGTAGGCGCCGGTCGTGCGCACGCGCGTGCCGTAGGCGTTGAAGATGCGGATCGAGTTGACCGGCAGCCGGTAGACCAGGCGCCAGTGGAACGCCGCCTGCTCGCCCAGGTATTTCGAGAGCGCGTAGGGATATTGCGGCGCGATCGGATGATCCTCGCGCGTCGGCGTGGCGGCAAGGCCATAGCACGACGAGGAGGCGGCATAGACGAACTTCGCCACCTTGGCGTGGCGCGCGCATTCGAGCACGCGCACCGTGCCTTGCACGTTGGTGTCCATATAGTCGGTCGGATTGTCGATCGACGGCACGATGTCGCCGATGCCGGCGAAGTGCAGCACGTGGCTGGCGCCGCGAAACAGCGCCGCGCGCGGATCGAGCGTCCGAATGTCGGCCTTCTCGAAGGCGAGGTCGGGGTTCCGCGCATGGTGCGCGAGATTGGCCTCGCGGCCGCCGCTCAAATTGTCGATCACCCGGACGCGGTACCCTTGCGCCAGCAGGTGATCCACCATGTGGCTGCCGATAAACCCGGCGCCGCCGGTGACGACAGCGGTCGCCCTGCCGCTCATGCCGCTTTGATCGCTTTCATGGTCCTGACGTTGAAATAGCGGTCGTCGGTCAGGCTGTCCGGAATGCGGCCCGCCTTGAAGGCGCGGCACAGGTCGCGCACCGCGTCCGTGACCGTGCGCTTCGGCACGTAGCCGAGGACGCGCCTGATCTTGTCGGAATTGATGTGGTAGGAGCGCAGATCGTTCGACGGCGTGGTCTCGATCTTGATCGGCGGGCGGCCGGGAAACTCCTCCTGGACGATGTCGCGCACGATCTCGGCGATGCGCGCGATCGAGAGGTTCTGCACGCCGATGTTGAAGATCTCGCCCGCGATCTTCTCGGCCGGGGCCTCGATCATCAGGAGGTAGACGTCCGACATGTCCTCGATGTGCAGGTTCGGGCGCAGCTGCGTGCCGCCGAACACCGTGATGACGCCCTTGTTGATCGCGAGGTTGGTGAGGATGTTGACCGAGAGGTCGAGGCGCAGGCGCGGGCTGTAGCCGCACACGGTCGCCGGCCGGATGGTGACGCAGGTGAAGCCGGGCGCCTGGTGCCGGAACAGGACCGGCTCGCACATGCCCTTGTACTTGTTGTAGAGCGTGAGCGGTACCAGCGGATGGTCCTCGGTCACGTCGGGGGCTTCGGAGACGCCGTAGACCGAGCTCGATGAACAATAGACGAAGCGCTTGACGCCCGCGGCCTTGGCCGCCACGACCATCGGCTCGAAGCAGTCGAAATTGATGCTCTTGCTCAGATTCTCGTCGAGCTCGAAGCTCGGATCGTTCGAGATGCAGGCGAGGTGGAGCACCGTGTCGGCGCCGGCGAAGACGCGCGCGAGCTTGCGCGTGTCGCGCACGTCGCCCTCGACGATCTTGAGCCGCGGATCGCCCTTCGGCAGCGTCTCGTCGCCGAAATAGAGCGCGTCATAGACGGTGACGCCGTATCCCTTCTCGAGGAGATGCGGGACCAGCACGTTTCCGACGTACCCGGCGCCGCCGGTAACCACGATGTTCTTCATGGCGCGTCAATAGCCTCGACCGTTCAAGTTGATGTTGTGCGCTGGCGCGGGAGAGTCCTCGGAAGAGATCGGGCGGGATCAGGCTCGCGCGCGCTTGGCCCCGTCGGCGGCGGCGATATCGCCCGCCCCGGCGTCGCCCGCGATGCTATATCCGGCCGCGACGGCGTCGCGCCGGAAGCCCACGACCGTCTCGAGCGAGTAATCGTCGAGCGCTTTGCCGACCAGGCTCAGCTTCTTCAGGATGTCGCCCGTGACGGTGATCACGTGGCACCCGATCGCATTGGCCTGGAAGATGTTCAGGGATTCGCGCGGGCTGGCCCAGATGAGCTCGGCCTTGGGCAGCGGCTTCAGGATGTCGACCGCGTGCGCCATCACCGGCACCGGATCGACGCCCGTGTCCGCGATGCGGCCCGCGAACACCGAGACGAAGGCCGGCGTGCTCGGGCACAGGCATGCGGCGACCGCGCGCACCTGGTCGAGCGTCATGATCGCCGTCACGTTGAGCACGATGCCCGCGTAGGACAGCTCGCGAATGAGCGGCCCGGAGAACACGCGCCGCGTATTGGTAACCGGAATCTTGACGTTGACGTTCGCCCCCCAGCCCGCGATCTCGCGCGCCTGGCGCGCCATCTCGGGGAATTCGTCGGCGAACACCTCGAGGGAGACCGGCCGGTCGCGCACCGTCGCGAGCAACTCGCGTCCGAACTCCTCGTAATCGGTGACGCCGGCCTTGCGAACCAGCGTCGGATTGGTGGTGAACCCCTTGATCAGGGGATTTTTGCTGAGCTCGACGATGGCGGCGAAATCCGCCCCGTCGGCAAAGATCTTCGTCTTCAAAGTCTTCAATTCTTCCACGATCGCCCCCATCAAACCAATTCAATCCTCGCGCGGACCGATCCTGTGCCGGCCTACCGATGGACCTTTTCCAGATTGTGCTGTTCTACAACCCTGACGATAATATCGACCGCTCCGGATAGCGATCGCGCAATGCCATTCGGGCGTACGCTCATGTGCGTGTCATACCCCCGGTTGACGAATATTGTATAGCACCCAGCGTCATGCCCGGCAAGGACGTCACTCGCGCGGTCGCCTACCATGAAGCTGCGCGAAAAGTCGATTTTGAGCCGGCGCGCGGCGGCTTTCAGCATGCCAATCCGCGGCTTTCGGCAGTCGCATCCCGCGTCCTGCCGATGCGGGCAAATTTCGATGGCGTCAATCGGTATTCGCGATGCGAGGCGCTCGTGCATCGCCTCGACCTGAGCCGGATCGATCAGACCGTGACCGATGTCGGGCTGATTTGTTACGACAACTATCAGTAGATTGCGCCGGCGCAACCTTTCGACCGCGCGGCGGACGCCGGGCAGCATGCGGAACTCGGCGAGGGTGCGCGGCGCGCGGGGCTTGCCGTCGCGCACCGCGCTCCGGTTGAGGACGCCGTCGCGGTCGAGAAAGACCGCGGCGCGCCCGGTCCGGGACGGTACGCCGGCGGCCGAAGCCCTCACGGGTGCCCGTCCCAGATGTTGAGCGCGGGCACCGGCACGTCGACGCGCAAGCCGCTTTCCGGACCGTTGATCACGATCTGCCCGGGAAGTGCCGGCCCGATCCGGACGTCGAAGCTCACGCCGCGCGCCCCGGCGACCGACACGTCCAGGTCGAGATCGAACAGGGCATACTCGCCCGCCTTGACCTTGCTCACGCGATAGGCGAGCGGAATACTGTTACCGTCGCGAAAAACGGCAATCACGACCTCATTGTCGTCGATCGAGTAGGCATTGGCGTTGACGCGCAGCTTGATCGCGCGTTGCCCCTCCTTCGGCTCGTAATGGTAGCCGAGGATGCTCGATCCGCCCCACGGGCCGATGCGCTCGGGATCCGACGGCATGACCGCCGAGATCGCGTGGACCGACCGGTAAATGAGCTGGACCGGGTCGCCCGGGCGGGCTGGCGCTGCCGCCTCGCTTGGCGCCTGGTCGGGTATCGCGGGCTCCGGCGCCGCAACCGCCGGAATTTCGGCCGGCGATGCCTCGGCCGGCGACGCCTCGGCCGTCGGTGCCACGGCCGGTGCGGGCTCGGCTACCGGATCCGGTGCCGGCTCGGGCGTGGGCGCGGGCTCGGGCTCGGGTGCCGGCACGGACGCCGGCGCGGCGGCGACATCGATCTCGGCGTTGCGCCGATGATAGAGCTCGATCATCTCGCGGATCGGTCCGATGCCGAGGATGCGTCCCTTCTCCAGCACGATGACCTTGGAACACATCTGCGAGATGATGCCTTCCGAATGACTCGCGACGACGAGGATGCTGGAGCGCTCGATCAGGGCCTGCATGCGCCGCGCGGCGCGCGCGCTGAAGCGCGCGTCGCCGGCCGCGAGTCCCTCGTCGAGCAGCAGAATGCCGGGGTCGAGCGCCGTCGCGAGGGCGAAGCTCAGGCGCGTGAGCATGCCCGCCGAGTAAGTGCGCACCGGCAATGCGAGATATTCCCCGAGCTCGCAAAAGCTCTCGATGTCGGGCATTTTGCGCTGGATCTCGGCCTTGCTCATGCCGAGGAACATGCCGCAGCTGATGATGTTCTCGTAGCCGCTGTCTTCGGTATCCAATCCCGGCGCCGCGTTGAACAGGGGCGATAGGGTGCCCTCGCGACGAATCACGCCCGCGGACGGCCGATAGACGCCCGCCAAGGCCCTGAGCAGCGTGGTCTTGCCGGCGCCGTTATGGCCAATCAGCCCGACCCGGTCGCCGTGCTCCAAGGTGAACGAGATATTGTCGAGCGCGCGCACCACGACGCGCTTGCGCCGCTCGCCCTCGCGCCGGATCAGGCCGCCGGTGCGCGCGAACAGGGTCTTGCGCAGGCTGCGATGGCTCGAGCCGTAGATCGGCAGATCGATGGTGACGTTGTCGACGACGATCGAGGCCACGTCCCGATCCCCTCAGAGCCAATAGGCGATGCGCGGACGGAAGCGCGCATAAATGACGAACGTCGCGATCAAGCCGACCACGGCGCTGCCGATGGTCGCTTCGTAGCTGATCAAGGGCGGCACCTGCCCGAGCATCGGCGCGCGCAGCACCTCGACCAGATGAAGCAGGAGGTTCAGGTTCATGAGATGCCGGCTGCGCGGCCCGAGCTGGGTGATGAAGAAGAACACCGGCGTCACGAAGATCATGATCGATACCAAATTGCCGACCAGCGGCGGCACGTCGCGAAAGCGCGTGCTGATCATGCCGAGCAGGATCGTGATCCACATGCCGTTCAGCGAGACGATCAAGAGGCCGGGAAACAGCAACAGCGTGTTCCAGGTGACCGGCACCTTGAGCAGGACCACGACGATCACGACGATGACCAGATTGTGGAAGAAGACGATGATGTTGCGCCAGATCACCATGCAGTTGAGCACGGCAAAGGGGAAGCTGAGCTGCTGGATCAGCCCCACCGCCGCGGTATAGGTCGCGCAGCCCTCGGTGATCAGGGCGGTCACGAAGGTCCAGGCCACCATGCCGGTCGCGACATAGGGCAGGTACTGGCTCATGTCGACGTGGAACAGGCGCGGCAGCAGGAAGGCGTAGGCGCCGATATACATGCCGACGCCGAGCGTGGTCCAGAACGGCCCGAAGGTGGTGCGGCGGTAACGCCGCTTGACCTCCTGCCAGCCGAGTCGGAGCCAGATTTGCGCGGCCGCGATGCCGTGCACGAGGTCGCTGAACGCGCCCGAATAGTCCGGCTTCAGGCTCAGCATTTACGGTCGCTCTTCATCACGAATGCTGCGGTCGGGGAGGCCGCCCGACGGTCGACGCGCGGCCTTCCGGTACCATTGAGGCGGCCGTTTTGCAATGTTTCCGGCACTCCGGGCGGAGCCGGGGCCGACTCGCGTGCGTCGAAATGTCGCTCCCGGGCGACGGCCGCGAATCGAGCAAGCCGACGCGCGGGGCGGTTCCTCAAGGCGAGCCGGCCTCGGTCACGTCGAGGGTGGGGAAGGGAACATCGGCATGGGGGGCGCCGGCACTGGGCCCATTGATGACCACCGGACCGGGCTTGGTAATGCCCATACGCACATCGAGGCTGACCCCGTTCGCCGACACGTTGGGAATATCGAAGCTTTCGTCGAAATAGACCCGGCCGTCGGCCGCGACCGGCTTGGTCTCGACCTTGAGTGCCGGCGCCTGGCCGGAGCGGAAGATCGCGAGCACCACCTCGTTGGCTTGGGCCGCATAGGCGTTGGCCGTGAGCCGGACATGGAGCGTCGCGGGC
>DATJLQ010000132.1:0-70644 GCA_035509415.1 Alphaproteobacteria bacterium | reverse complement strand
GGGTGCTGCTGGCGGCCGTCGGCCTCCATGTCGCGGCGGCGCTCGCCCACGCCCTGGTCTGGCGCGACCGCGTCATGCAACGCATGCTGCCGAGGAAGCGTGCCGCCCAGGCTCGTTGATCGCCCGGCGCATGGGTTCGGCCGGAACGAGACGCGGAAACGACGCGTGTCCGCGCCGCTCCCGGTTGACACCCGCCGGGCGATCTCGAAAAGCGACGATCAATGCTGCGCGTTCTGATAGGGAGCGCGGAGCTTGCCGGTCTTGTATTGCGGCGGATACAGAATCACCTCGGTCTTGGGGTCCTTGAACTCGGCGAGCTCGTGGTCCTTGATGCCCTGGAACTGCGCGCCCAAGACCCTGGGCTCGGTCCATTCGCCGTTCGGACCGTACTTGATGTCGCCCACGATGGTCTTGAAGCGATGGCTGCGTAGATAGGCGGCGAGCTTCGCCTGGTCGAGGCCCTTGGTCCCTTCGACCGCTTGTTGCAGAACCTGCATCCGGGCGTAGGCGAAGGGCGGCAGGTAGTAGCCGAGGACGTCGACGCCGGCGCTCGGCGCCTTCGCCTGGTATTGCGCGAGGAAGGCCTTCGCTTCGGGCGAGGCCGATCCCGCCCAGGGCAGCCAGAAATCGAAATCGACGATGCCGTTCATCAGCGGTCCGAGCTGCAGCTTGATCGCCGTCGACTGGAGCCCGACCATGCCGCCGCCGAACAGCCTGGTCTTGAGCCCGACCTCGTGCGCGGCACGGATCATGCCGACCGTGTCCGGCGGATAAGAGCAGACCAGCACCAGATCGGGATCGGTCGCCTGGATCGCCTGGACGATCGGCGTATAGTCGACCGTGTTCGACGGATAGCTCTTGTCGTAGACGATCCGGAGGCCGGCTTCCTTCGCCTGGATGCGTCCCCCGTCCATCGCGTTCCGCGAGAATTCGGCATCTGCGCCGACGATCGCGATCGTCTTCGGCTTCGGATCGAGCGTGGCCGCGATGGCGAAGAACGGGTGGGTCAGGCTTTCCTTCGGGTGCGGTCCGCCCGCCGGGATGACGGCGAAGTAATTCCGGTAGTGAAACGTCCGGTTCACGTCGAGCCCGATCAGGCTCAGGAAGGTGAGCTTGCGCTGCATGATCAGCGGCATGGCCGGTGCTATCATGTTGGTGCCGTTGCCGCTGATCAGGATGTCGACCTTGTCGACGTCGAGCAGCTTGGCGAGGATTCCGGGAACCGTGGTCGGATTGCTCTGGTCGTCGTAGTAGACGAGCTTGACCGGGCGCCCGAGGAGACCGCCTTTCGCGTTGATGTCCGCGGCCCAGATTTGGGTCGCGAGAAGCGCTGCCTTGCCGTTGGCCGCCAAGGCGCCGGTGAGCCCGATGTCGAAGCCGATGGTCAAGGGCTCGGCCGCCCACGCGCGAATGGGCAGCACGCAGGCTGCCGCAAACAAGACCCCGGCGGCGAAGCGCCGGAAATGGCGGACTCCCATGCTCGTCATGTCGCTCTCCCTGTTGCGCGGGCGCCATGCCTGATCGAGGTAGCGCCGCTTGTTGATTTGCATCCTTTGGGCTCGATCGCTTCGCGCCGGGTCCGGCTCAAGCTCTCGGAGCCCGTTGCCGCGAAGCCGCCCCGACCGGGCGCATTTCTCGAATCGTGCGTCCGTGCACTTTCCGGCGCTCCACAGCCGAAAGACGTTATGATCCCGGATTATGGGAAGTCAACTCACATTGGCGACGAATAGGCCGCTTCGTCGAAGCGTTGAAACGCCGCAATCTGGCCTAGCGTTCATGGAATCCAGGTCGATACTGGGATCGCGCGTTCTCCGATATTACAGATTGACATGCAGCAATATGAAAAATACGCTGCACGCCGGACGTTGAGGCACTGCCGGGCGGCTGGCCGAACAATCGATCCTGATGCGCCAGGGGACGCCGTGCGATGATCAAAAAGACCGGCCCCATCGTCCGCAATACAGCCGCTTATAGCCTCGACAATCGCATCCACGACGGCATCGTCACGCGCGCGGATCGACCGTCTTCACGAAAGGGCCCGCCGCGCGCACCCCACACCGTCCTCGCGCTGTGGCCGGCCGATTTTCCTTTGGCCTGACGCGCGCGCGCACGGGCGGATCGATCGGGCAAGGGTTCCGGGACACGACAAGATGAAGGCAGCGAATTTCGACTATGCCCGTGCCGCGACGATCGACGAGGCCTGCCGGCTCCTCGCGAGCGCCAAGGGCGACGGCAAGATCATCGCGGGCGGACAGACCCTCGTGCCGCTCCTCGTCATGCGCCTCGCCCGCCCGGCGCTGCTGATCGACATCAATCGCGTCGCCGAGCTCCAGGGCATCGAGGTCGAGGAGGGAGCGGTCACGGTCAAGGCCTGCACGCGTCAGGCGGTTGCCCTTGGAAGCGCCGAAATCCGGGCCAAGGCGCCGCTGCTCGCGAAGGCGCTCGGCTTCGTCGGCCACGTCCAGACGCGGAACCGCGGCACCGTCGGCGGCAGCCTCGCAAACGCCGATCCGTCGGCCGAGATCGGGCTCGCGTCCCTCGTGCTCGAGGCCGAAATCGTCGCGTGGCGCAAGGGCTCGCGGCGCACGATCCCGATCGCCGAATTCTTTCGCGGGCCCATGACGACGGCGCTCGAGGAGGACGAGTGCCTGACCGCGATTCGCTTTCCGGTCTGGCGCGGGGCGGGCAGGATCGGCACCGGCTTTCAGGAGCTGAGCCCGCGGCGCAGCGATTTCGCGCTCGCGGCCGCGGCGGCCCAGCTCGCCCTCGACGACAAAGGCGTGTGCCGGCGCCTTTCCGTGGGCGTCGGCGGAATCGCCGGGTCGCCGTTCCGCGCCGAGCGGGTCGCGCAACGCCTCGTCGGCACGCGCCTCGAGGCAGGCGACCTCGCGGCGGCCCTCGCCGACCTGACCGACGGGATCGAGATCATGTCGGACATCCACGGCTCGGCCGATTATCGCCGGCGCGTCGCGGCGGCGCTGGTCGCGCGCGCGATCGACGAGGCGAAGCGCTATGCATCCGCCGGGAAGGGCTGAGAGATGTCGGAGCACAAGATCGCGCTCACGGTCAACGGCGCGCGGCGCGAGGCGGAGGTTCCGTCGCGTCTCACGCTGGTCGATTTCCTGCGCGACGTGTTGGCTCTCACCGGGACCCATGTCGGCTGCGAGCACGGGGTGTGCGGCGCTTGCTCGATCCTCCTCGACGGGCGGCCGGTACGCGCCTGCCTGATGTTCGCGGTGCAGGCCGACGGCGCCGAGATCACCACGGTCGAGGGGTTGGCGCCCGAGCCCGGAACCCTCGATCTCTTGCAGGATTCGTTCTGGGAAACCCATGCCCTCCAATGCGGCTTCTGCACGCCGGGCATGCTGATCGCGGCACGCGGCCTGCTCGCGGAGACGCTCACGCCGTCGGACGAGGAAATCCGCGAGGCGATCGGCGGCAATCTCTGTCGCTGCACCGGCTACAAGCAGATCGTCGATGCGATCAAGCTCGCGGCCGAGCGCATGCGCCAATCCAACGCGGCGGGAGGCGATCGTGTCGACGCCGATTGAGCCGGGCGGCAAGTTCCGCTACATCGCGCGAAAGCGCCGCACCAAGGAGGATCGGCGCTTCATCGTCGGCGCCGGACGTTATGCCGCGGACATCGCGCTCCCGGGCACGTTGCACGTGGCGTTGGTCGCGAGCCCCTATCCCTTCGCGCGCATATTGTCGATCGACCCACGCGCGGCCCTGGCCGCGCCGGGAGTCAAGGCGGTCGTCACCGGGGACGAGCTCGAGCGCGCGACCGGCCCGCTCATGAGCGGCCTCGATATCCCCAAGGTCAAGCGCTATCCGCTCGCGGTCGGCCTCGCGCGCTATGCTGGCGAATGGATCGCGGCGGTCGTCGCGGAATCGCGCGCGTTGGCGGAGGACGCGGCCGAGCTGGTCGAGGTCGCTTACGAGCCGCTCGCCCCCGTGGTCGACCCCGAGGCGGCGCTCGAGCCCGGCGCGCCCGCGGTGCATCCCGACCATGGCAGCAATCTCCTCTACCGGCGCAAGTTCGTCTTCGGCCCGGTCGAGGAGGATTTCGCGCGCGCGGCGCATCGGCTCTCGTTCCGCGCGCGTTGGAACCGCAGCTCGACCGTCCCGATCGAGACCTTCGGCGTGACCGCGAGCTGGAATCCCGCGACCCAGCTCCTCGACGTCTGGGCCTCGATCCAGATGCCGAAATTTCCCGATCAGATCGCGCGCGCGCTACGCATCCCGGGGAACGCGGTGCGCGTCCATTTCGACGTCGATGTCGGCGGGAGCTACGGTGTGAAGCGCGGCATCAAGCATAGCGTGCTCGCGGGCTATCTCGCGCGCAAGCTCGGCCGGCCGATCCGGCTGATCGAGGACCGGCTCGAGAACATGCGCGGCGGCGACGCCCACGGGCCCGACCGCATCTTCGACATGTCGGTCGCATTCGAGGAAAACGGGATCATCCGCTCGCTTCGCATCCGGGCGCTCGACGACGTCGGCGCCCATGTGGGACGCGCGCCGCTTCAGCTCGGGAAGCCGATCGGCGCCATCGTCGGGCCGTACCGCATCGGCAGCGTCGAATACGAGGCGATCAGCGTCACCACGAACAAGACGCCCGAGGAGGCGGTGCGCGGCTTCGGCCAGTCGCCGACCAATTTTGCGCTCGAGACCGCGGTCGACCGGGTCGCGCGCCATCTCGGCATGGATCGGATCGCACTGCGCCGGCTCAACCTCATCCGCCACGACGAGTTCCCCTACACCATCCCGAGCGGGAGCACCTACGACAGCGGCGATTACCACGCGGTACTGGAGAAGGCGCTCGCGGCCGCGGGCTACGACGAGCTCGTGCGCCGGCGCGACGCGGCGCGCGCGGCGGGCCGGCCGGCCGGGATCGGCATCTCCTGCTGCCTCGAGCCGAGCGGCGGCAACGCGGCGTTCGAGCCGTTGCTCAATCCCAAGAACGAGACCACGACTTGGATGGAAGTTTGCGGCGTCAAGGTCGATCTCAACGGCGCGATCGTCGCGACCATGGGCACCTCGTCCTCGGGGCAGGGGCACGAGACGCTGGCCGCGACCGCGATCGGCGAAATCCTCGAGCGCGATCCCGACACGATCCGCGTGGTGCATTCGGATTCGCTGACCGCGCTTCCGAGCAACAGCCCGGTCGGGAGCCGCATGGCGATCATGCTGGGGGGTGCTGCGGCAGGGGCGGCGGAGAAGATCAAGGCGGCGATGATTCGGATCGGCGCCCATAATCTCGGCGCGGCGCCGGACGCGGTCGACTATAGCGGCGGCGACGTCGTGCTGCGCGCGGATCCCGCAAAGCACCTCACCTGGGATCGGATCGTCGAGATCGCCCATCGCAAGTTCCACCGCCTTCCGCCCGGCCTCGAGCCGGGACTCCAGGCGATGCATGTCTGGGAAGTGCCGACAGGGGGCGCGATGCCGGGCCCCGACGGGCGCGTCCAGATGTATCCCTGCTATGCCTTCGAGGCGCACGTGGTCTATGCCGAGCTCGATCCCGTGACCGGGCAGGTGCGGCTCGGCCGCTACGCGGTCGGGCACGATTGCGGCACCATGATCAATCCCGACATCGTTCACGGCATGACTTATGGCGGCATCGCCCACGGCATCGGCGCGGCCCTTTACGAGCGCTTCCATTACGACGCGGCCGGCCAGCTCCTGAGCGGCTCGTTCATGGATTATCTCATCCCCACGGCCCACGAGGTGCCGGAGATCGAGATCGTCGACCATTGCACGCCGTCGCCGCTTACCACCTTCGGGCAGAAGGGCTCGGGCGAGGCGGGCTATCTCGGCGCACCCGCGGCGATCGCGTCGGCGGTCAACGACGCGCTCGCTCCGTTGGGCGCGCAGATTGCGACCTTGCCCATGACCCTTTCGGCCCTGGGCGAGATTCTGGCGGCGGCCCACGCCGCCATACCGTGAATCGAGAACATAAAAGTCGGGAGGATTTGTCATGACTGGACCGAAATTCACGCTTTGCCGCCGGCTCTCGGTGATAGCCGCGGCATTCCTCGGCCTCGTGCTCGGCCTCGAGGCCGCACCGGCGGCGGCACAAGCGCCGGCGCCGATCACCATCGTCGTGTTCAACCCGCCGTCGCTGGGCGCATTCCTGCCCGACGTCATCAAGAAGGAAGGCTTCGACAAGGCGAACGGCCTCGATCTCACCTTCGTCGAGCGCACGCCGGACGCCTATACCGCCCAGTTCGATTCGGGCGAGTTCCAGGTGGGCGGCAGCGCCGCCTTGCTCACGGTCGGCGTCGCCGACCTGCGCGGCGTCAAGACGAGCTACCTGTTCAACCTGTTCGACTATTGGGGCGCGGTCGTGACCCACCGACCCAACATCAAGTCGCTCGCCGACCTGAAGGGGAAACAGCTCGCGGCCGCGGCCGGCACGACGAACTACCGCATGTTCCTCTGGTTCGCGCACCAGCAAGGCCTCGACACGTCGTCGCTCCAGGTGCTCAACACCGCACCTCCCGGCCTCGTCGGCTACGCCTTGGCCGACCGCGCCGACGCCATCGAGCTGTGGGAGCCGGCCTATACGCTCCTGATCGCGAAGCAGCCCGACATCCGCACGCTCCATCTCGACATCGCGGCCGAATGGAAGAAGTTCACCGGCAGCCCGCACAGTCCCTATCTCGGCGTCGCGGCGCACCAGGCCTGGATCGCGCAGCACCGCACCCTGATCGCACCCCTCTATCGCACCTACCTCGCCGCGGCACGGTGGGTCGCGGCCCATCCCGACGAGGCGGCGCCGCTGATCGCGCCCAAGGCCGACGCGGCGGGTCTCAAGGCGATCGCCAACCTGGTGCGCGACAATACGCGCCTCGGCATGAACGTAAGCCCGGCGGGCACGCTCGAGAAGGAAATCGACGCGGTCTATCGCGCCGGCGTGTCCATCGGCTATCTCCAGCGCATGCCGAGTGCCTCGACCGTCTACGGCGGAAAAATGTAGATGGCGGACGCGACGGAACCGGCGGGCGAGCGCGGCGAAACGCCGCGCAACGCGCGCTTCGGCTGGATGAAGGTCAAGCTCGAAAGCGTGGTGGCCCTCGGGGCGCTCGCCGTCCTGTGGCAGATCGTCTCGTATTTCGTGCCGCACTTTCTGTTCCCGCCGGTGCCGGAGATCGCGTCGCGCTTCGTCGACATCTTCTCGCACTGGAACACGATCGACGACGCGCTCGCGACCGCGGCGCATATTCTCCTCGGCCTCGCGGGCGCCTTCGTCCTCGGCACCGTGCTCGCGGTGCTGATGGGACGCTCGGAGCGCCTCCAGCGCTACGTCCATCCGCTCCTCAACTTCAATCAGGGCGTTCCGGCGCTGTCCTGGGTGGTGTTCGCGATCATCTGGTTCAAGGGGATGGAGTTCCGCATCTTCTTCATCATGGTGATGACGACGCTGCCGGCCTTCAGCTTCCAGATTCTCGACGCCTACCGCTCCATGTCCAAGGATCTGTTCGAGATGACGGTCTCGTTCCGGCCGTCGCGCCTCGACCTTTTGCGCACGCTGATCGTGCCGACCGTGGTGCCGGGCATTCTCACCGCCTGGAAAGTCAATCTCGGGAACGCCTCGCGCGTCGTGGTGGTGGCCGAGCTGGTCGGGTCCACGGGCGGCATCGGCTACGAGCTCCTCGAGCAGCAGCAGCTGTTCGACATGGCGGGGGCGATCGCCTGGACGCTCGTGCTGGTCGCGTTCGTCCTCGTCGTCCAGCGCGTCATCACGCTCCTCGAGGACCTTCTTTTGGACTACCGGCCGGTCGCGGAGCGCGCGCGATGAGCGGCTCGGCCGAGGAGATCGTCTTCGACAATGTGAGCAAGGTGTTTCCGGGCACGGGCGGCGCCTACGCGGTGCGCAATCTGAGCTTCACGGTCGCGCGCGGCGAGCTGGTCGCAATCCTGGGGAAGACCGGCTGCGGCAAGTCGACCACCTTCAACATCCTCGCGGGCCTGATCCAGCCGACCGAGGGACGCGTGCTCGTCAAGGGGCACGATCCGTTCCGGAACTTCGACTGGTTCCGCGGCAAGATCGGCATCGTGTTCCAGAACGACCGGCTCATGCCCTGGCGCACCGCGATCGACAACGTGGCGCTCGGCCTCGAGCTCAATCGCGTGCCGCGCACCGAGCGGCTGGAGATCGCCGCGCGTTGGCTCGAGCGGCTCGGCCTCGGGGCTCACGCGGAGGATTACGTCCACGCGCTCTCGGGGGGCATGCGCCAGCGCGTCTCGATGGCGCGCGCCTTCGCGATCAAGCCCGACATCCTCTTGTGCGACGAGCCGTTCTCGGCCCTCGACGAGGTCACCGGCAACAGCCTGCGCGCCGAATTCCTCGAGCTCGTGCGCGAGACCGAGGCGACCGGAATCTTCATCACCCATTCGATCGGCGAGGCGATCCAGCTCGGGCGCCGCATCCTCGTGTTCCATCGGCCGGCGCGCATTGCCTACGAAGCGACGTTCGACGGGATGACGAGCGACGCCGAGCGCGAGCACGTTCGCGCCAACATCCTGCGGGCACTCTCCGGCACCGCCACCGTCTCAAAAGAGGAAGCGAGACCATGATCATCGACGTCCATGCCCATTACGTGCCGCCGAGCCTGCTCGATGCGCTCGCGGCGGAGCGGCGCCTGTTTCCCTCGGTCGAGGTGCTGGGCGAGCGCAGCGCGATGCGCATGGCCTTCGCCGGCAAGGATGCGACGCGGCCCATCTCGCCGAAGCTGAGCGATCCGGCCGCGCGCCGCGACTGGCTTTCGAAGCAGGGCATCCAGCGCCAGGTGGTAGGCGGCTGGCTCGACATTTTCGGCTACGAGCTGCCGGCCGCGGAGGGTGCCGATTGGTGCCGATTCCTGAACCGGCACATGCGCGACGCCGCATCCGGCCTCGACGAGCTCGTGCCGCTCGCTTCAGTGCCCTTGCAAAGCGGCAAGCTCGCCGCCGAGATCCTCGAGGAAGCGCTCGGCATGGGATTCCACGGCGCCATGATCGGGACTCAGCCCAAGGGCGTGGGGGGCGCCCTCGACGATGCCGACCTCAATCCCTTTTGGGAAGCGGCATCGGCGAAGCAGGCGACCGTCTTCCTCCATCCGATGTTCGCGTGCGGCGACGACCGGCTCAACGACTACGACCTGGTCAACGGCGTCGGCCGCCTCACCGATACGACGACGGCGGTGGCACGGCTCCTGTTCTCGGGCCATGTGACGCGCTATTCCGGCGTCAAGCTCCTGATCTCCCATGGCGGCGCCGCGTTGCCCTATGCCCTCGGCCGGCTCAAGCGCAATTTCGACATTCACCCCGGGAAATACGCCGATCCGGTCGCCGAATTCGCGCGGCTCTATTTCGACACCGTCCTGTTCGATCCGCGCGCCTTGCGCTTCCTGTGCGATCTCGCCGGCGCGGACAAGATCATGCTCGGCTCGGACTATCCGTTCCCGATCGGCGATGCGGAACCGACCAAGGTCGTCGATTCCGCGTCCCTCAGCGAGGTGGAGCGGCGCAGCATCCTGAGCGAGACGGCCGCAAAGCTGTTCCATGTCTCGTGCGACTGCGGCGCTGGCGCCAAGACGTGAGACCGGCCGCGTGATGCGTCCGATGCTTACGCGACTCTCGGCGCCATGAGCGGTGCCGCCCGGACCCTGATCGTCGTCGGCCAGGGAGCCGCGGGCCTCGCCGCGGCATTGTCGGCCGCCGAAGCGGCACGCGCGCAGGGCCGGTCGATCGAAATTATTCTCGTCGACAAGGCGGCGGAGGACGAGGCGGGCGGCAATACGCGTTGGTCGCCCGCCAATATGCGTATGGCGTCGACCGACGAAGTCGAGGCGCGCTTTCTCGACGACATGCGCGCGGCGACGAATTCCCGCGGCGACGAGCGTTATTTCGCGCGCCTCGCGGCGGACGCGCCGGCGACGGTCCGATGGCTCGCGTCGCACGGGCTTCAATTCGTCCAGCCGCCCTATTATCTCGCCAAGGGCGCGCCGCGCATTCAGCCGGCGGGCGGGGGTGCGGCCATCGTGACGGCGCTCGCGCGGGCTGCCAGGCAAGCGGGGGTCGCATTCCGCCATGGCTGCGCCGCGCAAGAGATCATGATCGCAAATGGCGGCGTCGCGGGGCTTGCCGTCGAGGCGCATGGCACGAGGGAGACGCTAAGCGCCGACGCCATCGTGCTTGCGTGCGGCGGGTTCCAGGGCAACGGCGCCATGATGCGCGAGCATTTCGGCGCGGGTGCCGAGACCATGCGGCTCATCTCGCCCGGCACGCGCTTCGACACCGGCGACGGAATCAGGATGGCGCTTGAGATCGGCGCGGCGCCGTCGGGCGACTGGAACGGCATGCATGCCGAGCCGGTCGACGCGCGGAGCAACAATTCCGCGCCCGTGGTCCTGGTCTATCCCTACGGCATCGTGGTCGACCGCACCGGCAAGCGCTTTTTCGACGAGGGCGCGGGCCTGGTGCATGAAACCTGGGAATCCTTCGCGCGCGACATTCACTTCAAGACGCCGGGGGCGATCGCCTTTGCGATTCTCGACAGTCGCTTGCTCGAGATTCCGGATTACAGCCGCGCGATCCGATCGGAACTGCCGCCGGTCAGCGCCCGGACGCTCGCGGCGTTGGCGCGGCTCATCGGCGTCGACGGGCGAGGTCTTGCGGACACCGTCGCGACCTACAACGCCGCCTGCGTAAGCGATCCGGGCGCCTTCGACGCGACACGGCGCGACGGGCTCGAGGCCGACCCGTCGCTTCGGCCGCCGAAATCGAATTGGGCGCGCGCGATCGCCAAACCGCCGTTCCTCGCCTATCCCCTGGTCGGCGCCGTCGCCTACACGTTCGGCGGTGTCGCGACCGACGAGCAGGCCCGCGCGATACGCGACGGCGTCCCGATCCGCGGCCTGTACGCCGCGGGCGAAATGACCGGGCATTTTTATGGGAGTGCTCCGAATGCCGTGTCGATCCTGCGCGCCCTCGTGTTCGGCCGTATCGCGGGCCGCGCGGCGATCGATGAGCCGAACCTTGGTCCGCGGCCCTGAGCCCGACGCGAGCGCACGTTGAGTGCGGCGGTCCGGTTGAAGCGAGCGCCGCAACCGGCACTCCTGCGCGCCAAAAAAGCCCCCGTAGCGGCGCATGGGTCCGCGCGAACGCGCAAGCGTCGCGCATCGCATCTTGCTGTCCGGGTCCCGTGTCCGCTTTATGGCCGCGCGCGCACGGCGTGCGATGTCGACCGGCTTGGCCTAGCCCGCCTTGTCCGCGTTCAAAAGGCCGACGAGCGGATTGGGCGTCGGTGGGGCTATCCGCCGCAGCGTATTGGTGTCCCGGTGGTCGAATGCGGGCGTCTTGCCGTGGACCGCCAAATCCGTACGCGTGACGTAGGTCCAGCTGCCGTCCTCGTTGAAGCTGATGTCGATGCGGTAATAGTCGGTGCGAAACGCCGCCTCGAGGAACGTGGTCGAGCAAATTCCGAAGCGGGTATCGCCGCGCCGCGCCTCGACCGAAATGCGCTTGTCGTCCGGCGCCGCCGTTCCGCCCGCGAGCACCACCTGGCCGCGCGGAATGGCGATGGTCTGCATGATCAGCCCGGTGGCCGGCTCCCATAGCCAGTAGCCGACCTGGTCGTGAAAGGTGATGGCCTCCTCCGGCGTGTTGATATGAATGTGGTACCGCAGCCCATAGAGGAGTTGGGGGCCGTTGGGTTGCGGATCGATCGGCTCCATGAGGATATGTTCCCGATAGACGCGTCGCTCCGGCCCTTCCGCCTTGGGATTGATATCCACCCCCTGGTCGGATTGCCATTCGCCGGCCAGGCGCCGCAAGGGGCCCAGATTGGCGAGCGTGTCCGGCGAGTAATCCTCGGGCTCGGTAAAAATGTCGTCGGGTATGTCGGGCATGGGGTCCTCGTGGGGCGTGCGCACGCCAAGAATGCGTGCTCGCGCCCACGATGACAAGCGCCGCGCGGCCCATCCGGATGGCGGCAACTAGCTCGCTTCCGTCGCCAAACGCCCGATCTCGCCCTCGATCAGCTCGCGATAGGGGCCATCCTCGCGCGCCAGGCGGTCGGGGCGCCCGTCCTGGACGATGCGTCCGGATTCGAGCACGACGATACGGTCGAAGTCGCGCAAGGTCGAGAGCCGGTGCGCGATCGCCATCACGGTGCGCCCGCGCATCAACCGGTCGAGCGCTTTCCTGATCGCCTCCTCGGAATCGACGTCGAGCGCCGAGGTCGCCTCGTCGAGCAGCAGGATGGGCGCGTTCTTGAGAAACGCGCGCGCGATCGCGATGCGCTGGCGCTGGCCGCCCGAGAGCTTGACGCCGCGGTCGCCGACGACCGTGTCCATGCCCCGCGGCAGGGCGTCGATGAAGTCCCGGCACATCGCCGCCTCCGCCGCGGCGCGGACCGCCTCGTCCGACGCGTCGGGCCGGCCGTAGCGGACGTTCTCCAAGACGGTGCGGTGGAACATCGAGACGTCCTGCGGCACGACCGAGATCGCGTCGCGCAAGCTCTCGAGCGTGATGCGCGCGATGTCCTGCCCGTCGATCGCGATACGCCCGCCGTTCGGGTCGTGGAAGCGCTGCAGGAGCGCAAACAGCGTCGACTTGCCGCCGCCCGAGCGTCCGACGAAGCCGACGCGCTGGCCGGCCGGAATCTCGAGATCGAAATTCTCGAACACGCGGCTGCCGTCGGGATAGGCGAAGCGCACGCCCTCGAACGCGACCCTCCCGTCGCCGCCGCGCAGACGCCGCGCCCCCGGCGTATCGGCGAGCGCGTGCGGCGCCATGATGGTCGCGATCGCCTCCGCGAGGCGCGCGAGATGCTGGGTCATGTCGACGAAGGCGACCG
This sequence comes from Alphaproteobacteria bacterium, assembly GCA_035509415.1. GTDB lineage: Bacteria > Pseudomonadota > Alphaproteobacteria > JACZXZ01 > JACZXZ01 > DATJLQ01. The sequence goes on along the minus strand of DATJLQ010000132.1, from coordinate 57,800 downwards.
CGAGGTCGCGCGTCGCGTGGAGAATGGTAAAGCCGAGGGTCGAAACCAGGACCACGTCGCCCGTGGTCGCTTCGCCCCGGCGCCACAGGAGTATCGCCCAGGCGAGCACCGCGATGGTCGAGACGATCGTGACGCTCGCATGGAGGAAGCGCAGCCGCTCGAGATAGACGAGGCTGCGCCGCCGTGCCGCCATCTCGCGCCCCACCACCTCGTCGAACCGGCGCCGCTCGCGGTCGAGGCCGCCGAAGGCGCGCACCAGCGCGAGGTTGCTCACGATGTCGACCGCCTCGCCGTCGACCACGGCGGCCTTGTCGGCGAACGCGCGGTGGAGCGGCTGCCCGGCCTCTGCAAGACGAAACAGGCCCCAGCCGAGAAGGGCCGCGAACAGCACCAGGCTCGCGGTCATGAGGACGCTCACCGTCGAGAGGAGGGCGATCGCGCCGAGGGTCGCGACCAGCGGCGGCAGCACGTTCCACACCGTCATGGTCTCGACCATGAAGACGGCGGTCGCGGTCGCCGAGATCCGGCCGGCGAGCGTCCCCGGCATGCGCGCCTCGAAATAGCTCGGCGCGTGGCCGGTCAAGTGGCGGAACAAATCGCTGCGCACGTCGCCGGTGACGGCGACGAACGCGGAGCTCGCGATCCAGCCCGCGGCGCGCCACATCAGATTGTCGCCCGCGATGAGCGACACGAGAATCGCGAAGGCGGCCCAGACCGCGCGCGCATCTCCGGTTCCGGCCGAGAGCGCATCGACCAAGAGCTTCACGCCGAATTGCGTCCCGACCGAGCAGCCCACGGCCGCGAGCACCGAGGCGAGGATGGCGCCGTGGGCGAGCGCGCGCCGACGCACGTAGCGCCACAGGAAGGCGAGCGTGCGATCGGGCGGGCTCGATCGGTTCTCCATATCGGCTTTCCTCGCGCGATCTCCCGGGCGATCGTCTTGGTTCGTTCGCGCGCGAGCGCTGCACCAACGCGCGTCCGAGCGCATAGACGCGTAGGGGCGTGAAATCATCCGGAGCGGTGTCGCGCGCGACGTATTGCCGCGTACCTCGCCACGCATCCCGTCTCGAAATGACCGCGCCCGCGATCCTAACTTGTCCCGAACTCTCGATGTTTGTGACAAAAAAACGCTGGCTGCCGCTTTCCGTTTGAGCGCGCGGCGGCGCCCACTATGTTTGTCGCACGCGCGAAATCGCGCGCGGACGGTCGTCCGCGCCGCGCGGCGCGCGAACCGGAAAGGGAGACCGACGCATGCGTATCGCGCAAATCGCCCCGCTCACGGAATCGATTCCGCCCAAGCTTTATGGCGGCACCGAGCGCGTGGTGTCCTGGCTCACCGAGGAATTGGTGGCGCTCGGACACGACGTGACCTTGTTCGCGAGCGGCGACTCCATCACCTCGGCCAGGCTCGTGCCCATGTGGCCCAGGTCGCTCCGTCACGACGAGCTGGTGCGCGATCCGATCGCGCTCCACATGCTCATGCTCGAGCGCGTGCGCCAGGAGGCGGGCAGTTTCGATTTGCTCCACTTCCATCTCGACTACTATCCGTTCTCGCTGTTCCACCGCCAGGCGACGCCGTTCCTGACCACGCTCCACGGCCGCCTCGACCTGCCCGAGCACCAGCCGGTGTTCACGGCCTTCTCCAAGATTCCGGTGGTATCGATCTCGAACGCGCAACGCGCGCCCATCCCGCAGGCGAACTGGGTGCGCACCATCTATCACGGCCTCCCGGCGGAATCGCTCTTCCCACGCGCGGCGGAGCGGCGCTATCTCGCCTTTCTCGGCCGCATAGCGCCCGAGAAAGCGGTCGACCGCGCGATCCGCATCGCGACTCGCGCCGGCATGCCGCTCAGGATCGCGGCCAAGGTCGACCGTGTCGACCGGGAATATTTCGAGACCCAGATCCGCCCGCTCATCGCGGCGACGCCGAGTGTGGAGTACATCGGCGAGATCGGCGATTGCGACAAGGCCGAGTTCCTGAGCGGTGCCGCGGGCCTGCTCTTGCCCATCGACTGGCCGGAGCCGTTCGGCCTCGTGATGATCGAGGCGATGGCGTGCGGCACGCCGGTGATCGCGTTCCGCGCGGGCTCGGTGCCCGAGGTGGTGGACGACGGCCTCACCGGCTTCGTCGTGCGCGACGAGGCGGGTGCGGTCGCGGCCGTGGGCCAGCTCGGGACCTTGTCGCGCGAAGCGATCCGGCGGCGCTTCGAGGAGCGCTTCACCGCGCGGCGCATGGCGGCCGACTATCTCGAGGTCTACCAGGCGCTGTGCGGCGCGCGCACGCGCCGGCTCGGCCTGTTCCGCCCCCGCGGCGGGCGCGACGGGGCACTTGGCGCGGGCGTCCCCGCGGTCCCCGAGCGGGCGGAAATCCGGCGCGTCGCCGGGGCATCGTGAGCGTGCATCTCTCCCCGGGCGGCGCCACCGAACGGTCACGGCGAGCACCGTCCGAAGGTGCCGGTCACAGAATTCTCACTTCCTGGCCCGGGGGGCCATCTGCTCGGCTCGCCTCCATCGCCGCGGCGCCCATCGGCCGGTGCGCCTGGGCCGTCGCGGCAGGCATCGAGCGAAAGGAGCGAACATGAACGACCTGCCATCGAGAGACCAAGCGCCGAACGCGGCGCCGGATCGAGGCGAAATCGCCGAGGCCCGGCGTCGGTTCCTCGCCACCTGCGGCAAGCTCGCGATTGCGACGCCGCCCGCGGTTACGCTGATGCTGGCCGCGTCCCGTCGCAATTACGCGGTGGCCCATTCGGGCGGCGGCGATCCCTGCTACGGCGATCACGACCCCGGAGATCACGGCCACTGGTGATCCGAGCGGCATTGCGCCCGAGCCGCCCCGGCGCGTCCCGGCCACTCGCGGCCGAGCGCGCCGGGGCCGGTGCGTAAGGGGCGGCCTGCGGCGCGCTCAGCGCACGCGGAACAGGCGCTGGAACGCGCCGCCGACTTTCTTCTTGCCGACGAATTGCGCCGCATGACGCAGGAGAAGGGCGGCGAGGGGTCCACCGTCTCCATAAAGCCCCGCCATGCGATGCCAGGCGAAGCAGGCGCGCAGATTGCCCCAGGGAATCATCGCGCGGTCGAGCGTCGGATACGCGATCTGCGCGAGACACCGGCGATAATGGAGCGCTGCCCGGCGGGACGGGCGGGCCTCGAGCGGCCAGGGCACGCCGAGCAGCGACTGCGCGGCGTAGAGATAGGAATGGAGTGCCGTGTCGATGCGGTGCAGCGCCGCGCGGCGCTCGATCGACTCCCAGTCGATCTCGCTTCCATAACGCCGGACGAGGCACGAGAGCTCGTAGAGCTGACGCAGGTCGAGGGCACCCCGATAGAAGTTTCCGAGATAATGGATCTGCTGGTGCAGGATGTTGTGCAGCACGAGGTCGGTGGGTGCCGGCACCAGGAACCGGATGCCGTCGACCGCGAGGCTGCGGGCGCGCGACCGGATCTCGGCCGCGGACAGCATATAGCTCTGGTCGATGAGCTCGAAATGGAGGTCGATGGCGCACGGATCGCCGGGCCGCGTGAAATCGGCGAACGCGTGGAAGTCGCCGTTGGTGAAGTATTCCACGCCGTAGCCCAATGCGCGCAGGATGCCGACCGCGTCCGCGAGCGCCAGTCGCGGCACCAAGAGATCGAGATCGCGAAACATGCGCGCCGCCGGATCCGGGTGGTAATCGAGATAGAGCGCCGCCCCGCCCTTGAGCAGCATGGGAACGATGCCGGCGCCGTTGAGGGCATGGACCGCATGGCGCGCCTGACGCCGGATCGCGTCGTTGCGCGCCGCGTTGGCCCGATAAAGGTGGGACAGGTATTCGCCGACCTCGGCCGGGAGCTCGGCGCGTAGGCCGGCCGCGCCGAGGCTCGCATGAAGGGTGGCATGGAGGGTCGGCACCAGAAGCTGCTCGTTGGCGAAGGCGATCGGCGCGGTCCAATCCGCGCAGGCGCCGCGCAGCGCTGCGCCCACCGTTCCGCCCGCGTCGGGCCGGAGGCACGCCGCCACGAGACGCATGGCGCGCAGGCGCCGCGTCATGGCAGGAGCGAGAGGATGAGAGAGGCGCCGGCCTCGAGCGTCGCGTAACGCAGCTCGAAACACTCGATGCCCGCGATCCAGCGCACGAAGCGCTCGACCCCGGGTCGGTCGAGGCGCGCCCCGAGCCGGAGAAAATCCTTCGAAAGCGACGCGAGCGCATGGGTCGCCGAGATCGGGCCGAGCTCGGCGCCGCCGCCGGGCGTGCGCTGAAGGAAGACGATCGCGCGTACGGCATGGCGCGCGTCCGGGTCGCGGCTCATGGAGCCGGGCGGCGGCAGGAGATAGCGCACGAGCTTCCCGTCCGGACGATGATGGATGGTCTCGGCATCGAGCGCGGGAAAATAGCGCGCAAGCAGCTCCCAGGAGCCTGTCTTGACGCCGATCGCCAAGGGAAGGGCACGCGCTTCGAGCCGGTCGCGCGCGAGGACCACCGTGTCGTCGCTCAGGAGCTCGAGGCGGTTTGCGACCAGGGCCGCCGCCATGGTGCTCTTGCCGCGCCCCGCGGCGCCCGGCATGAGAACGCAAGCGCCGTTGCGCCCGACCGCCGCGGCATGGAGCGCGCAAAAGTCGCGGCTGCGCTCGAGGGCGAGCGGCACCAGATTCGCCTTGAGCATGGGCACGACCTCGCTTCCATCGAGGCAGCGGTCGCGCTCCACGCCGTCGACGTCGAGCGCGATGCCGCCGCGGCCGATGCGAATCTCGAGGACGCGCTCCGCTTTCGAGGGTGCGGCGGTCAGGGGAGCGAGAAACGGCTCGACCTGGCGCAACAGCGCCTCCGAGCCGAAGCGCACGCAAAAGCGCATGTCGAGAAGGCGGAAATGGCGCGTCGCCGCCGCATGTTTCCGAGCCGCATCGGACGGCGCGCGCGCGCGGCGTTGGGCGCGCGGGGGCGCGGCCTCGGGCGAGCGCTCGGCCAAGAGCCGCCGGATGGCACCGGTCGGATCGCCGATCAGGCCTAACTCGCGCCAGCGGCCGACGATCTCGTCGGTATAATCCTCGGCGTCGTCGCGCGAAACGCCGAGCAGCTCGGCCATGCGGTCGATCGTGTCCTCCGGCGGCAGCTCCTCCTCGATGCAGGACCAGATGAAGGCCGCGGTCGCGTTGACGCCGTAAAGCTTCTGCCCGATCGCATCGAACAGGACGCCGCCATGCTCGAGCGGGTGGAGACTTACGTCGCGGCTGGCGCTCGGCCAGGCGAGCGAATGCGCGCTCAAGATGCGCATGGTCCGATCCTGAACCCCTGTGTGCAGCCGCCGCGTTCGAGACTTGTGCGCATATCGTGCCGATGAAAGCGCGGCGCTAGAAGCGCGGCTCCTGCCGCGGCTTCCGCAGGATCGCGAGAATATTGGTGCCAGGCTCGCGCGCCACGTCGTAGGCGAGGGCCAAGGCCGCGTAGGAGAGCCGCCGCGCCGCGCGATAGACGAGGCTCGCGCGGGTCGCGGGCGCGATCGGCTCGTCGAGGCGCGGATAGCGCGGCTCGATCTCGATCGCCTCGACCGCGAGGCCGAGGCGCTCGGCGACGCGGCGATAGACCGCAGCCGAGAAATGCCCCATATGGTGCGGCGGCAGGTCGAACGCGTCCTCGCGCCGCTCGAGCGTCGCGGCGCCGTAATTGGGCGTCGAGAGGGCGAGGATGCCGCCGGGCCGGAGACAGCGGACGCACGCCTCGAGGAACGAGCGCGGCTCGACCACGTGCTCGAGCACCTGGAAGCTGCACACGACATCGAAGCCGTTCGGCCGCTCGCGCGCGAGGCGCTCGATCGTCGCCCGAAGGATTTCGAACCTGGTGGCCTTGGTCGCGATCGCCTCTGGATTGAGCTCGAGTCCGAGCGCGTCCGCGATCCGCCCCTCGAGGCTCGCGAGAAAGAAGCCGCGCCCGCAGCCGACCTCGAGCACCCGGTCGGCCCGGCTCAACGAGGCGCGCACGAAGGGATACTCCCAGCGCTCGGAGCGGTAATAGTCCGGCCAATGCTCGGCGAGGAGCTTGTAGAAATCCTCGTCGCCGGCGATCGAGCCCGGGCGCCAGAAGCGGTAGCCGGTCTCGGCGCATTCGAACAGGTGGATTTCCGACAAGGCGCCGAACCACGGGCTCACGTCGACGCCGCATTTCCGGCGATAGGCCGCGACCAAATCGCCGGTCGGGACGGACAGCACGAGATTGGATCGCCCGAACGGCCCGTCGATGACGGTGTCCCGGCCCATCAGCGCGTCCTCGCGCTCGGCGCGGGTCAAGATCGCGGTCATGCGTCGCTTCTCCGCAGAAATCCTCTTCGCGAGCAATGCGCCATCGCCCGCAAGGGTGCAGCGGCGTGCGCCTTCAGGCGACATTATCCGGGTCGGCATCGTCGCCGCGCGTGACAAAAAGCGGCGCCGCCGCGCCCAAGCGCGATTCGCGGGCCCTGCCACAGAATGATCACCTCGCGCGCGGGCGCGCCTGGATTATGGCTCGGCCCATGGCCGAGCAACGAGCGGCGACGGTGGACGTGGTGTTCTTCCAGCCCGACCTCACCGAGCCAAACACCACGAAGCGCGTCGAGACGTTCATGGAATGCGGCCTCGCCCCGTTCGTCTTCGCGTTCCGGCGCGCGCGCTTCAATGCCGGCTACCGGCCGGCCTGGCCCCATGCGCGGCTCGGGCGCACCTGGGACGGGCAATATTGGCGCCGCGCCGCGGCGCTCTTCGCCGCGCTCCCGGCGCTGTTCGCCCATCGCACGCCGCTCCGGACCGCTTCCCTCTATTACGCGCGCAACATCGATCAGCTGATCCTCGCGCTGCTTGCGAGGCGCCTGTTCAATCGCCGCGCCGCGATCGCCTACGAGGTGCTCGACATCCAGCCGATCATGACGCGGCGCGGACTCGCGTCCCGCGCGCTCAGGGCGATCGAGCGTTTCGGGCTCAGGCGAAGCCGCCTCCTCGTCGTCTCCTCCGCCGGGTTCCAGCGCAACTACTTCGCGACGATTCAGCGCTATTGCGGCGAGTGGTTCATGCTCGAGAACAAGCTCAATCCTTCCGCGATTCCATATCTCACCCGTCCGGCAAGCATGCCGCGCGCCGCGCCCGGCGCGCGCGATCGCTACCGCTGGGCGGTGGGCTATTTCGGCCTCATCCGCGGCGACGCGACTCTCGAGCTCCTGGCGCGACTCGCCGAGCGGCTCGAAGGCGAGGTGCTGTTCAAGCTGCGCGGCGTGCCGACGACCGTCGACCGCGCGCTCTTCCGGCGCACGCTCGAGCGCAATCGGAACATCGTCTACCAGGGCGAGTTCGCCAATCCGGAAGAGCTCGCGCCGCTCTATGGAAGCGTCGATTTCGCCTGGGCGATCGATCTCGAGAATGTCGACCATAATTCGCGCTGGCTCATGCCGTGCCGCTATTACGAGGCGGGATTGTTCGGCGTTCCCTGCCTCGCCGTGCGCGGATTCGAGCTCGGCGGTCTGGTCGAGCGGCTTGGCGTCGGATGGGCCTTCGGCGAGCCGCTCGAACCCGCGCTGATCGAGTTCTTCCGGACGCTGCCGCGCGCGGAATACGAGGCGCGGCGCCGGCGGCTCGACGCATTGCCGCGCAGCAGCTTCATCGCCGAGGCGGACGGGGCGGAGCTGTGTCGCCGGCTCCTCGACGTGCCGCGAAATGAGCCGCTTATGGGAATAAACGCGCGCGATCCGCGTTCATCGCGGGAAGAGTTGCGATGCGCTCGAGGCCGCCAATGACCGCTGCGCAGAATTCCCGGCCCACGCGCAGTTGCCCCGGCTGCGGCGAAATGCTGCGTGCCGACGCGCGGGCGTGCCGCTATTGCGGAACGGCCCTGGAGGCATCGCGCGGCGAGAGTGCCATGGGCGCTTCGCCGCGTTTCGATTTCCCCGCGCGCGGGAATATTTCCGCGGGCGAGCGCGATGCGGGAAAGGCGCCGACGCGGCCCTCCGGGTCGGCGCGCGCCGGCCTGTTCGAGTTGCGCGCCGACGGCGCCTGGTCCGACGGCGCTTGGGCCGACGGCGCCCTGAGCGGGCGAGACGAAAATCCTCGCCCGGCACCCCGCGCGCGCGCCGAGCCGCGTCTCGACGCGACGCCGCGGCCCGACCCCAGTCCCGCGCCCAAGTTGGGTCCCAAATTGGCGCCCGCGTCGGCAGCCGGTCCGGCGCCCGATCCATTCGCCGACCCGGCGCCCGATGGGCCCACCGAGCCGGCCGAGACGCCGCCACCTTGGGCGGACATGGATTTCGAGCGGCTCGGGGCTCGGGTCGGGGAGGGGGCCGAAGGCAAAGCAGCGGCCGAGGCGCGCCCAAAGGAGCTTTCCGCCGAGGAGGCCTGGCTCGACCGGGCATGGGAGCGCGGGCGCTTGGAAAAAACCTGGCGCAAGACGAAGCGGAGCTCGGGACATCGACGCGCGCTTTACCGGCTCCTCGGCCTCGTGCTCGGCTTATGCTCGATCGCCACCGTCGCGGCCGTACTCTATTTCGGGCCCGAGACGGTTCGGGCCTTCATTTCCTCCGCCGCGCACCGGTCGTCGCTCGCGTCCCTGTCGCCGGCCGCTTCCATCGCGACGGCGGCAGGGTTCCCGACCGCCGCGGCCGACCCGGTCGAAGGGCAGCCGGCCGCTCCCGTGACCGTGCCCGTTCCCCCGGGCCCGGTCGCAAGCGCGGGTAATGCCCTGACTGTAACGCCGGCTGGGAGCGCTACGGCGGCGTTGCCGGCCGACGGCATTCTTGCCATGGGCGCGCGCGTCCGGCGAGCCCAGCGGCTCCTCGCGCGCCTCGGTTATTATCATCATCGCATCGACGGCGTCGAAGGCCCGGAAACGTTCGCCGCCGTCAGGCGCTATCAGACAATGGCAGGCCTCGCGGCCACCGGGCGGATCGATCGCGCGCTGCTCGATTCGCTCGAGCGCAAAATTCGGCGCGGTGCCGGCTGAGCGCCCGTTAAAATGCGCGGCAAGTGCAGCACCGCCCGACGCGGCTTCGTGCGCGCGACGCGGCTTCGAACGCATTCGAACGAATGAGACAAAAAGGCGCCGGCGGAATATTTCCCGCGCCGGGCCGTCAGCCTGTCAAAACGCACGTCAATAAATCGACGCCCAGTATGCGCGCTCGCCCGGCTCTGGGTGCTCGGGCGGAAGCGCTTACGTGCCGGCCGCGCGCGAACGCGTCGCGATCGGCGAGAAAAGGCGTCGAACGGATTCCATGGGAGGGCCTCGAGGGAGGGAGGGTCTTGAACCGGACTTGCCGGAGGCAGGAGGTCGTTATGCGCTTTCCCATCTTGTGCTGTCCCTTCCCATCCGTTCCGCCGAAAGGCCGCGCCGCAGCGCCGGCTTTGGGCTGACGCGCGCCGGGTCGGCGCCGCGATCGCGGCCGCGGCCAGGGCTCCTTCTTGCCGAGCGTGGCCGGCAGAGTGCGATGGAATTCCCCCGAAAAAACCTGACGCGCCTTCCGCTCCCGTTCTTGAGATCCGGGAGCGGCCGGGATCGCGCGGCGAAAGCGAATGACGGCCAATGACCATGAACGCGGATGACGGACTGGAAAGATCGGCGCCGGCGACGCCCGAGGCCGAGACCGGCAACGGCGCCCGACCGGAGCGCGCGAGCGGCGAACCGCTAGGCAAGCTGCGCGTGATCGTGGTCGACGACGAGGACATGCTGCGTTGGGCGCTGGTGCGCAACCTGGCCGACCAGAATTTCGAGGTCGCCGATTTCGGCCATGGCCAGGCGGCGCTCGACCATCTCCAGCAGGGCAGCCGGTACGACGTCCTGCTGCTCGACTGGAAAATGCCCGACATGGCGGGGATCGACGTGCTGCGCGCGCTGCGCCGGCTCGGCATCAAGCTGCCGGTGGTCGTGCTGACGGCCTATTCGAGCGAGGACAACGAGGTCGAGGCGCTCGACTGCGGCGCCATCGACTTCCTCGACAAGTCGCGGAGCCCGTCGATCCTGGCGCGCCGCCTCCGGATCATCGCGGCGACCGAGCGGAAGCTCGCGGCCGCGCTCGGCGTCGAGGAAGTGCTGTGCGTGAGCGACCTCGAGCTCCATCCCAAGATCCGGCGCGCCTTCTGGCGCGGCGCGCGCGTGCCGCTCACGGTGACCGAGTTCGACATCGTCCATATCCTCGCGAGCCGTGCGGGGCGCGAAGTGTCGTACCGCGAGATCTACGACGTGGTGCACGGCACCGATTTCATCGCCGGCGACGGCAGCGCCGGCTACCGCATCAACGTACGTTCCCTGATCAAGCGCATCCGCCAGAAGTTCCACGCCATGGACTCCGGATTCGCGGCGATCGAGAACTATGCCGGGTTCGGCTATTCCTGGCGCGCGGCCGAGGATGCGTCGACTGCCGCGACGGCGCTGGAGACGAGCGACGATGCGCGTGCCGCGGCGCCGTTCGCGTCGCGCGAGAAGAGCGGCCGGTTCTGGGGCTCGCTCGCGCGCTTCGCGGGCCTCGGCCGCCCGGACGAAGCGCCGAACGGCGAGGGCCGCACGCGTCGGCGCGATCGGGGCGACGGGCGAGGCGACGGGCGAGGCAACGGCCAGGGCGGCTTTCGCGCGGCCTCGGTCGAAGCGGACATCGCGCGCCTGGCGGCACCCGGGAGCCGCGCGGACGAAGCCGAGCGCGATGCGCCCGACGAGGAGGACGCGCCGCCGGTGGGGCATCGTCCTTATTCGAGCGATCCCCTCTGAGCGCGAGCGCCGCATCATGGACCAACCCGTCGAGAAACCGCACGCGGAACCGATCGTCGCTTCATCCGCGCGGCATCTTTATCCCGTGATCCTTTCGGGCGGATCGGGCACGCGCCTCTGGCCGCTCTCGCGGCTGTCCTATCCGAAGCAGCTCCTACCCCTGATCTCGGAGCGGACGATGCTCCAGGAGACGGCGCTGCGCGCGGCGACGCTCGGAAATGGCGAGGTGCCGCTCGTCGTCTGCCATCACGATCACCGGTTCCTGGTCGCCGAGCAGCTCCTCGAGATCGGCGTGCGCGCGCGGAAGATCGTGCTCGAGCCCGACGGGCGCAATACCGGCGCAGCCCTTGCGGTCGCGGCGCTCATGCTCGCGCGCCACGATCCGGACGCGGCGATCCTGGCGCTGCCGTCCGATCACCATATCGCCGACACGGCGCGGCTGCGCGCGGCCCTCGAGATCGCGCACGCCGCCGCGCGCGCGGGACGCCTCGTCGCCTTCGGCATCGCCCCCGCGCGTCCCGAGACGGGCTACGGCTACATCCGCCGCGGGGCGACGCTCGACGGAGTCGAGGGCGCCTTCGCGATCGGCCAGTTCATCGAGAAGCCCGACCGCGCGGACGCAGCGCGTTACGTCGAAAGCGGCGACTATTTCTGGAACAGCGGCATGTTCGTAATGCCCGTGGCCCTTCTCCTCGAGGAGCTGAAGCGATTGCAGCCGACGCTCCTTGGCACTTGCATGGCGGCGGTCGCCGGCGGACGCGACGATGCCGATTTCTTCCATCTCGAGGAGGGTGCCTTCGCCGCGGTGCCGGCGCTCTCGATCGACAAGGGCGTCATGGAGCTCTCCCATCGGACGGCGTTCGTCCCGGCCGCGATCGGCTGGAGCGATGTCGGCTCCTGGACGTCGCTCCACGAATTGAAGCCCCAGGACGAGGCGGGCAACGTGCTCGAAGGCGACGTCGCGATCGACGACGTGCGGAATTCCTACGTTCGCGGCGACGGGCATTTCGTCGCGGCACTCGGCGTGAGCGACATCGTGCTGGTCGCGACCGAGGATGCGATCCTGGTCGCCGGGCGCGGGCGTGCGGCCGAAATCGGCCGCTTCGTCGAGCGCCTCAAGGGCCGCAACCGCCCCGAGGCGCTCCATCACGCGAAAGTCTACCGGCCCTGGGGCTCCTACCAGACGGTCGTCGTGGGCGAGCGCTTCCAGGTGAAGCGCATCGTCGTGAAGCCGGGCCGGAAGCTCAGCCTTCAGATGCATCATCACCGCGCCGAGCATTGGGTCGTGGTGCAGGGCACGGCGCGCATCACCTGCGGCGACGAATGCCGGCTGCTGCACGAAAACCAGTCGACCTACATCCCGCTCGGGGTGACCCACCGGCTCGAGAATCCGGGGAAGCTTCCGCTGCATTTGATCGAGGTGCAATCGGGCCCCTATCTCGGGGAGGACGACATCGTGCGCTTCGAGGACGATTACGGCCGGGGTGCGTCATGACGCCGGACGCTTCGGACTCCGTCGGCGCGGAAGCGCGCGCGGCCGCGCGCTTGCCCTATTCGCTCCGCGGCAAGCGCGTCTATGTCGCGGGCCATCGCGGCATGGTGGGCTCCGCACTCCTGCGGCGGCTCGCGAGCGAAGGGTGCGAGGTGCTCACGGTCGAGCGGCGCGCGGTCGATCTCAGGCGCCAGTCGGAGGTCGAGGCTTGGCTCGACGCGGAGCGCCCCGATCTCGTGTTCGTGGCGGCGGCGACCGCGGGCGGCATTCAGGCGAATTCGACGCGCCCGGCGGAGTTCCTTTACGACAATCTCGCGATCGAGACGAACCTGATTCACGGCGCTTACAAGGCGCGGGTCGGGAAGCTCCTGTTCCTCGGCTCGACCTGCATCTATCCGCGCCTCGCCCCCCAGCCGATCGAGGAGGAGTCGCTCCTGACCGGCCCGCTCGAGCCCACCAACGAATGGTACGCGATCGCGAAGATCGCGGGCATCAAGTTGTGCGACGCCTACCGGCGCCAATATGGCGCGGACTTCATCTCGGCCCAGCCGACCAATCTCTACGGCCCCAACGACAATTTCGACCTCGCGGGCGGGCACGTCATGCCGGCGCTCCTGCGCCGCATCCATGAGGCCAAGGAGGCGCGCGCACCCGAGGTCGTGGTGTGGGGCACGGGGAAGCCCTTGCGCGAGTTCCTCCATGTCGACGACTTGGCCGACGCGCTGGTGTTCCTCGCGCGCCATTACTCCCAAGAGGGGCACATCAACATCGGCACCGGCGAAGAGGCGAGCATCGCAGCGCTCGCGCGCGCGATCGCCGGCGTGGTGGGCTACCGCGGGCGCCTCGTCTTCGATGCCACGAAGCCGGACGGAACGCCCCGGAAGCTTGCCGACGTCTCGAAGCTCGCCACGCTCGGCTGGCACGCACGCATCGGGCTCGCCGACGGACTCGCGGCGACCTATCGCTGGTTCCTCGAGCATGTCGCGGGACGCGGCGTCGATCGCGCGCGCGTGGCGGCCGCGGGTCAACGCGAGGAACCACCGAATGATCACAGTACGGCCGCACGACGGGCTGGTAGGTAGAGACAGGGCCGCCGCGCGTCCCGGCCGGATGTGCCGAGGCGCGGCAGCGCCTCAGGGATCGCCCTTTCGAGGCGCCGGCCCAGCGAGCGGACGCTCACAGGGCCGAACCGAAAAAAGCGAGGCCGCCATGATCGGTCATGATCGGAACAGCGCGATGCATCGGGCGATCCGAGTTTTCGCCGTGCTCGGGTCGCTCGCACTCTTGGCGGCGTGCGGCGCCGATCCCAACGCGCTGCCGGCGCGCGATCTCGATCCGCCGAGCCAATACACGCTCGGCTCGGGCGATCACCTTCACATCATCGTCTACGGCCAAGACACGCTGACCGGCGACTATACGGTCGAGGGCTCGGGCAATCTCGCGTTTCCGCTCATCGGGACCGTGAAGGCGCGCGGCCTCACGACCCACGAGCTCGCCGAGGCGCTCGCGTCCCGCCTCAGCCCGAATTACCTCAAGAATCCGAGCATCAGCGTCTCGGTCGCGACCTATCGGCCGTTCTACATCATCGGCGAGGTCAAGAATCCGGGGAGCTATCCCTACGTCGACGGCATGACCGTGATGAACGCGATCGCGCTCGCCGGCGGCTTCACCTATCGCGCGAAGGAAAGCGCCTTCTACATCACGCGCGACGAGCCCACGGGCGCCGATGCCGGCGCGCATAAATACATCGCCTATCAACAGACCCCGGTGGCACCCGGCGACATCGTCACGGTGCGGGAGCGCTACTTCTGATGAACCATGCCCTGGAGCCCTTGCCGACCCCGTTCGAGACGACGGCGCAGGGCGACGGCGCCGTGCGCACCGCGATCGTGCTCTCGACGTCCGCGGGCGGCGACGGCATGGAGCTGTTCAGGAAGCTCTGGCGCCGGCGCGGAACGATCGTCGTCGCGACGCTCGCAACGGCGCTCGTAGCGGCGCTCGCGACCCTCGGCATGACGCCGCGCTACACGGCCGAGACCCAGCTCCTGGTCGGCCTCGCGACCCCAGACGTCGCCGACATGACTTCGGTCCTGAAGGGCATCGACCCGAACGAGGAGACGATCGAGACCGAGGGCTACGTGCTCGAATCGCGCGGCCTCGCGGCGCAGGTCGTGCACCGGCTGGCGCTCGACCAGGACCCCGAATTCAACCCGATGCTGCGCCATCCGTCGTTCCTGACGCGCGCCTACTACTTCGCGACCGATTTCGTGCATTACGACGTGATGGACCCGCTACGCGGCCTGTTCGGCGCGCGCGCGGGCCAAAGCAAGCCGCTCACCGACGCCGAGCGCGCCGCGCGGCGCCAAAGCATCGTCACCGACGTGCTCCTCGACCGCATCGACGTGACGCCGCTCAAGAAATCGCACGTGCTCGACGTCACCGTCCAGTCGCAGAGCCCGGCGCTCGCGGCGCGCATCGCGAACACGCTGGCGCAGGTCTATATCGACCAGGAAATGGTGCGCAAGGCGAGCGCCGCCCAGCACGCCACGAGCTTCCTCGATCAGCAGATCGCGCGCCTCCGGACCCAGGCCGAGAACGCCGAGCGCGCGGTCGAGGAATACCGCCAGAAGAACGGCCTCTACGAGACCAAGAGCGACACCGTGACGGCGCAGCAGATCGACGAGCTCAACCAGCAGCTCATCATCTCCGCCAGCGCGCGCGCGACCGCGATGGCCAATCTCGAGCAAGCGCGCGCGGTCGAGCATAATCCGGCCGCGATCGACACGCTCCCGACCGTGGTCGACTCGCCCCTCATCCAGGCACTGAAGGAGAAGGAGATCGAGATCGAGCGCACCCAGGCGCAGCTCGCCTCGATCTACGGCCCCGATCATCCGAAGATCAGGGACATCAAGGCGCAGCTCGCCGACGTGCGCTCGAAGATCGCGATCGAGGTGCGCAAGGTCGTCGAAGCGCTCCAGCGCCAGGCGCAAGCGGCCAACGCGCAATACCAGTCGCTGAGCGCCAATCTCGCGCACCTCCAGAACGAGCTGGGGGCCGCGAACGGGAAGTCGATCCAGCTCAACCAGCTCCAGCAGCAGGCCGACGCGGCCCAGGCGCTGCTCACGAATTTCCTCAACCGGTCGAAGGAGACGAGTGCCCAGGAGGATCTCGACGCGCCGGACGCGACCGTGATCTCGGCGGCGACGCCGCCCGACCGGCCGAACTACCCGCCCACCGGGATGATCGTGCTCCTGGGCACCATCGGCGGGAGCTTCGTCGGCATGCTGATCGCCCTCGTGCGCGAGAATCTCGATCGCTCGTTTCGCACCGGCGACGACATCGAGCGCACCACGCGCCTTCCGCTCCTCGCCATGATTCCGAGCTTCAAGGGCCAGGAGTTCGCGAAGCGCCCCCTCGCGTTCGAGCCCGATTCGCCGTTCACCAGCTCGATCCGGACGCTTTATACGCGGCTTGCGATGTCAGGGGGCGCGACCTCGCCGAAGCTCATCATGCTCACCTCGGCCGCTCCCCATGAGGGGAAGTCGCGCATCGCAATCGCGATCGCGCGCCTCGCGGCGCAGGCCGGGCACCGGGTGATCGTGGTCGATTGCGACTGGCAGCGCCCGATCCAGCACAGCTTCTTCCGCCGGCCCATGTCGCCGGGCCTGGCCGATCTCCTGAGCGGCAGTGCCACGCCCGAGCAGGCGGTCTATCTCGACCCCGGCTCGCGCGTCCACGCGCTCTTCGCGGGCAAGATCGGAACCATGGAGGACCATCCCCAGCGCTTCGCGCGCCTCCGGCTCCTGTGCAAGACGCTTGCGCGCCATTACGACCTCGTCGTGGTCGATGCGCCGCCGGTGCTCGCGGGTTCGGAAGTGCTGCCGCTGAGCCGCATGATGGACCGCGTCGCGTTCGTGGTGAAATGGGGCGACACGCCGCGCGACGTGGTGATGAGTGCGTTGCGCCAGCTCTATTACGCGCGCGGCCGGGTCGCGGGCACGGTGCTGAGCCAGGTCGACCCGAAGCGCTACCGGCGCTACGGCGTGGGCGAGGTGACCTACCCCTACCGGCGCATGAGCGCGGTCCGGACGCTATAGCCGGGTGCGCGCATCATGGACGAGCCGGCGAATTTCGACACGCTCTTCATCGGCCAATATTACTGGCCCGAGCCGATCGGCTCCGGCCCCTATTGCCGCGATCTCGCCGAAAGCCTGGCGCAATCGGGCCGCCGCGTCATGGTGCTCACCTGCCGGCCGCATTATCCGGGCGGCGCGGTGTTCGCGGACTACCGGCGCGGGGCGCGCGATCGCGAGATCGAAGCCGGCGTCGTCGTGCGGCGCGTCCGCACCTGGATCCCGAAGCGGCGCAGCGCCGGGCACCGCATCCTGAGCGAGCTCTGGTTCTTCGTCCAGGGCATGGCCGCACTCTTCATGGGCCGCGTGCCGCGCAGCGAGCTCGTGGTGTGCCTGTGCCCGACGATCTTCGCGGTCCTCCTCGGCGGCTTCGCGCGGCGCAAATACGGCCGGACCCTGGCGCTCGTGCACGACATCCAATCCGGTCTCGCGGTCGGCCTCGGCTTGGTCGGCGACGGGAGGATCGTCCGCCTCATGCGTGCCCTCGAGCGCTTCGCCTTCAACCGGGTCGACCAGATTCTCGTGCTGTCCGAGCCGATGCGCCGCCGCCTCGTCGAGCTCGGGGTGCGCACGCCGATCTCGATCCTGCCCATCTGGGTCGACACCGCGAGCATCTTTCCCATCGACGGGCGCGCGCGCGACACGGTGACGCTGCTCTATAGCGGCAATCTCGGCCGCAAGCAGGCGCTCGACCAGCTGATCGACCTCGCGAGCGCCTTGGAGGCGCGGCAGAGCTCGATCCGCGTGATCCTGCGCGGCGAGGGCGGCGAGTCCGCGTCGCTTCGGCGCGAGGCGGTGCGGCGCGGGCTGCGCAACCTCGATTTCGAGCCGCTCGTCGGCGCCGACGCGCTCAATCGCGGCCTTGCCGACGGCGACATCCATCTGGTGCCGCAGGACGGGCGCGCGGCGGATTTCGCGGTGCCGTCGAAGATCTACGCGATCATGGCCGCGGGACGGCCGCTGATCGCGACCGCGCGGCCGGGGACCGCGGTCGACGCGCTCAGAACCGAGAGCGGTGCCTTCGAATGCGTCCCGCCGGGCGACATCGATGCGCTGACCGAAGCCGTGCTTCGGCTCGCGGGCGATTCGTCGCTCCGGCGCCGGCTCGGCGCACGCGGGCGCGCCTTCGTCATGGAAAAGCACGATCGCGCGCGCGTGCTCGGCAGCTTTCTCGCCGAGGTGGCCCATGGCGCCTGAGGGAACCCGGCATATGCTGGTGCTCGAGCCCGATGCGCGCGGCCACGCGCTCGAATGGCTGACCCATCTCGCGCGTTGCACGCGCGGGCTGAGCCTGCGTCTCTCGATGGCGGTCGCCCCGGGGCTTGCGACACCCCTCGCCGAGATGATGGCGGCGGAATCGATCGACGACATTCGGGTCGCGACGCTGGCCCCCGGCGAGGTCGCGGGCTGCCTCGCCTCGAGGCTTGCGACCAGCGCCTTTTCGCGCTGGCGCGCGATGGGGCGCTACGCGCGCGACTGCGGCGCCGACACGGGATTCTTCCTCGGCCTCGATCATCTCTCGTTGCCGCTCGCCCTCCAGCTCCCGACCCACGGGCTGCGCCTCGCGGGCATCCTGTTCCGCCCCTCGGTCCATTATCCGAGCCTCGGCCCCTATCGGCCGGGTGCGGCCGAGCGGCTGCGCGATGTGCGGAAGCGCCTTCTCTATCCGGCCATGCTGCGCCACCCGGCGCTCGCCGCACTCTTCTCCCTCGATCCCTATTTCACGCCTTATGCACGGCGCCATTATCGCCATGGAAGCAAGGTCCACACGATTCCCGATCCGGCGGCACCCTTGCCGGCCGGGCTCGTCGCGACGTCCCCGGCCGTTCGATTCCCCGTCGCGCGCACGCGCTTCGTGCTGTTCGGGTCGTTGACCGAGCGGAAGGGCGTTTTCGCGCTCATCGAGGCGCTTGCGCGGTTGGAGCCCGAAATCGCGCGCAAGATCGCGGTCGCCATCGCGGGTCAAGTCGATCCCGCGATTCGCGCCGAGCTCCGCACGCGCCTTCGAAAGCTTTCGGCCACGCGGCCCGAGCTTTGGCTGCGCCTCGTGGATCGCTGGCTGTCGGATCGCGAGGTCGCGACCCTGGTCGAGGCGAGCGACGCGGTGCTCGCCCCTTACCAACGCTTCGTCGGCTCGAGCGGCGTGCTGCTATGGGCGGCGAAGCTCGGACGGCCGATCGTCACCCAGTCCTTCGGCCTGCTCGGCCGCTTCGCGCGCGATTATCGCCTCGGTCTCGCGGTCGATACGACAAATCCAAGCGAAATCGCCGATGCGATCGCCCGGATCGCGCGCTCCGGACCCGCCAGCGTGGCCGATCCCGCGGGAATGGCGCGCTTCGCCGCCAACCGCTCGCCCGGGGACTTCGTCGCGACCATCGTCGACCGGCTCGTGGAAGCGAAAGCGCCCACGCCGATCGCGGAAAGAGCCGCCTGATGCGCGCCGGCCTCCGAATGATCACAAGCCGTCCCCGCTTGGTCACGCGCCTTCCGCGCCTGACGCGCCACACTCGGGAGATCGAGTTCGATCCTGAGCATGGAGCGTTACATGGCAAGCGACGGACGCGCGACGACGTTGACGGGAAATATCGGCGTCGCGGGCGCCACCGATGCGCCCGCCGCGAGCCCGCGCCTTTCGAAGCCGGTGGTGTGCGGCACCATGGCGATGCTCGACGCCGCGATCGTCTTCGGCTGCAGCTACGGCGCCTACCTCATTTGGCTGCTGCACGATCCCTACTCGCGCTGGTCGGACTACGCGCTCGTGTCGCTCCTCGGCGTCCTGCTCGGCGTCAACGTATTCCGCGCCATGGGCCTTTACGGTTTCGAGGCGCTCGCCCATCGCCGCATCCCGATCAGCCGCACCTTGGGCGGCTGGTCGGTCACCATGTTCATGCTGATCGCGATCAGCTACTTGACCAAGACCTCGGGCGACTATTCGCGTCTTTGGAGCGTGCTGTGGTTCGGCTCGACCGCGGCGCTGCTGGTGACGGCACGGGCGCTCATGCGGGCGCAGATCCGGCGCTGGTCCGCGGCCGGGCGCTTGTGCCGCAGCGTCGCCGTGATCGGCACCGTTCAGGCCGCGCAGCGGGTCGCGCGCCATTTCGGGACCCGGCCGGATTCGGAGGTGCGCATCGTGGGTCTGTTCTCGGACCGGCGCGCGGGCGCGAGCGGGATCGGCGATCTTGCATCGCTCGTGCGCCTGGTGCGGCGCGATGCGGTCGAGACCGTCATCGTCGCGATCCCGCCCGCCGAGGAGGGGCGGCTCTTGCGCGTCCTCGGCCGGTTGCGCGAGCTTCCGGTCGACGTGCTCTATTGTCCGGGCGGGCTCGGCGCGCCCTTCGCCAATCTGAGCTCCCGCTCGGTCGACGGGCTTTCGGTCCTCACCGTATTCGACCGGCCGCTCACGGACTGGCGCCTCATCGTGAAGGCGCTCGAGGACCGCGTCCTGGGTGCGCTCATCCTGGCGCTGATCGCGCCCGCGATGGCGGCGATCGCGCTCCTCATCAAGCTCGAGACGCCGGGCCCGGTCTTCTTCAAGCAGCGGCGCTACGGCTTCAACAACCAGTACATCCAGGTGTTCAAGTTCCGCACCATGTACGACGACCAGCGCGACCCGAACGCGGAGCAGCTCACGCGCCGGAACGATCCGCGCATCACGCGGCTCGGGGCGTTCCTGCGCAAGTACAGCCTCGACGAGCTGCCGCAATTCATCAACGTGCTGCGCGGCGAGATGTCGATCGTGGGGCCGCGGCCGCACGCGCTTTCGGCCAAGGCGGCCGGGCGCCTCTACCAGGAAGCCGTGCGCCAATACACCGCGCGCCACCGCGTGAAGCCGGGCATCACCGGCTGGGCCCAGGTCAATGGCTGGCGCGGCGAGACCGACACGCTGGAGCAGATCCGGAAACGGGTCGAGCACGACCTCGTCTACATCGACAATTGGTCGCTCTGGTTCGACATGCGCATCATCCTGCTCACCCTGTTCAAGGGCTTCACCGGCTCGAACGCGTTCTGATCCGGACCGCGCTCGCGCCACATCCGCGGCCGTGACATGCGATGCCTGTGGTTGACGTGGATCGATCCGACGCCGGCGCACGACGGACAGCGCATCTATTCGGGCCGTCTCATCGAGGCGTTCGCCGCCGCGGGGGCCGAGCTCGAGGTGCTGTGCGGCGCCCATCGGCATTCGGCGCGTCGCGACGGCGACGTCGAAGGGCGGGTCACCTGGCGTCTCGCGGGAGCGCGGCGCAACGCCGCCTGGCAGAGCGTCCTCTCGGACTTGCCCCATGTCGTGCATCGTTCGGCCACGCGCGAGATGCGCGCGCGGTTCAAGTCGCTTCTGCGCCGCGAGCCCTGGGACTGCGTCGTCCTCGACGGGCTTTATGCGGGCTGGGCGCTGGCATTGTTGCAAGCGGCCGCGGTCGTCGGGCGCGCGCGGCCGAGGCTGGTCTATGTCGCGCATAACCACGAGACGACGATGCGCGCCGACCTCGCGGCGAACATGCCCGGCCGAGGCTTGGCGCGCCTCTATCTCAAATCCGACGCGCGCAAGGTCGCGGGGCTCGAGCGCGAGATCGTGGCGGCGGCGGATCTCGTGACCGCGATCACCTCGGCGGACGCGGCCAAATTCGCGGCCGAGCGCCCGGGCCGGCCGACCATCGTCCTGACGCCCGGCTATGCCGAGGGCCGCGTCGCCGCGCGCCGGATCGATGAGACGATTCCACGCCGCGCCGCCATCGTCGGCAGCTTCGAATGGATCGCGAAGCAGGCAAATCTCGAGGCGTTCCTCGCGGTCGCCGATCCTCTGTTCGCTGCCGCCGGCGCCGAGCTGATCGTGGTCGGAAACGGCCGGCCTGAATTCCTCAGGGCCCTCGCGCGCAAGACCGCGGCGACGCGCTTCGTCGGCGAGGTTTCGCGCGTCGAGCCCTATCTCGGCAACGCGCGCCTCGCGATCCTGCCCGAGCGTCTCGGCGGCGGCTTCAAGCTCAAGATCCTGACCTACGTCTTCAACCGCGTCCCGATCGCGACGCTCGAAAGCTGCCTCGCCGGAACGCCGCTCGCGCCCGGAGACAGCGTGCTTGCTTATGGCGATTACGGCTCGCTCGCGCGCGGTGCGGTCGCGGCCCTCGACGATTTGACATTGCTCGACGCCGTTCAGACGCGCGCCTATGCCGCTTGCGACCGGGAATTCGACTGGGCGAGCCGGGGCGAGCGGCTGCGCGCGTCGATCGCGGCGCTTGCGGCCGCCGCCTCCGAGCCCGAGCTCCCCGACCTTCCCGATCTCCCCGGCCTCGGCGAAGGGGCGCTTCCCGCGCTGGCCGCCCCATGAGCGGCGCACCCGAATGGCGCGCGCCCGACGCGCTCGACACCATTCTCCTGGTCCTGTTCCTCGCCGGCATCTATCTCGGCATCGAGATCAGGCTCACGGCGACGGTGCCGGTGCCGAACGTGGTGGCCGGCACCGCGGGCATGGTGCTGCTCCTGAAGCAGCTCCACCGGCTCGACGAGCGCCACGTGCGCGCGATCCTGTTCGTGCTCCTGCTCTATCTCGCTTCGATTTGCGCCGCGAGCGACTACGGATTCCTCTCGAAGCGCTTCACCGGCCTGGTTCAGCTGACATATTCCTTCGTCATCTGCTACGCGGTCTTCGTCACGATGCTCGCCTACGACCGCGCCCGCCTCGCGCGCATCTTTCTCCTTTTCACGCTCGGGATCATCGTGGGCTGCGCGCTCGAGAATTATTTTGCGCCGTTCCGCGATTTGAGCAACTGGTTCCGCGACCACGTCTACAGCTTCGGACTCTACGAATCCGACGCGCGCGACGAGCTGCTCTACGGGCGCATCCGGCCGAAGCTGTTCACCTCGGAGCCGTCGGCCGTCAGCTTCGGCTTCACGCTCTTCGCGTTCGCCTGGTACGTGCTGTCGCAGCGGCGCTGGAAGCTTCCGCTCTACGGCGCCTTCTTCGCCGCCGCCTTCTATCTCATGCGCGGCCCGACCCTCGTTCTCGGCCTCGTCCTGGTTCCGGCCTACGAGATCCTGCTCGCGGCGCGGGAGCCGCGCGCGGGCGGCCTCGGCTACAATCCCGCGCGCGTCACGGCGACGGTGGCACTCATGATCGCGCTCTTGGGCGCCTGCCTCTATCTCTCCCGCACGCTCTACGCCGAGCGCATCGACGCGATCCAAAGCGGCGCCGATCCGAGCTTCTTCGCGCGCATCGTCGCGCCCGCCGTGGTCGCGCGCAAAACGGTCGAGCATTATCCGATCGCCGGCGCCGGTCTCACGGGCGAGCCCTTCATCGCCGATTCGATCCGGCAGACCTTCGAGCGCAGCGCCGACCTCGCCCATGATTGGAATTACGGCAGCTCGATTCACGCGCTCGCCAATTATTTCTGGGCGCACTGGATTTATCTGGGCGTCGTGTGGGGCGTCATCCTATTGATAGGACTGTCTTTTCTGCTTCACGAGCTGGGTGCGACGAGCATCGCCTTCTGCTGGATCGTGTGGTCCGTGCTGGGCCAGGCGTCGGGCGCCTACGTCTCGCCTAAGACCTGGACCGTGTTCTTCCTCGGCTGCGCGCTCACCATCCTGCATGAGCGCGAGCGGCTGTTCGTGCGCGGCCGCGTCCGGATCGAGCCGCGCATCCTGGCGCCGCACGGCGCCCTGTCCGATCCAGGGTGAGGCCATGCGCGTGCTCCATCTCAGCACCTTCGACGTCATGGGCGGGGCCGCGCGCGGGGCCTATTGGCTGCATCGCGAGCTGAAGCAGCAGGGTGTCGATTCGACCATGCTGGTCGCGCGCAAATACGGCGACGACGAGGACGTGGTGCAATATGGCGGCACGCTCGGCCGCCTCTCGAACCGCGCGCGCGTGGCGCTCGACACGCTGCCGCTCTACCGCTACCGGCGCACGGCCGATTCCTTCTGGACCCTCGGCTGGCTGCCCTCCCAGGTGGATCGCGCGGTCGAGGCGCTCGCGCCCGACCTCGTGCATCTCCATTGGGTGGGAGGGGGCTTCGTGCCGCTCGATCTCCTGAGGCGGTTCCGCTGCCCCGTGGTCTGGACGCTACGCGACATGTGGGCGCTCACCGGCGGCTGCCATTATTCCGCCGGCTGCGAGCGCTATCTCGCGGGCTGCGGCCTCTGTCCCCAACTGCGCTCGAACGATCGCGACGACGTCAGCCACCGGACCTGGCTGCGCAAGAAGGACGAATGGAGCGGGACCGATCTCTGGCTCGTCGCAATCAGCACCTGGCTCGCCGAATGCGCCGAGAAGACGCCGATCTTCGAGGACATGCCGATCACGGTCATTCCGAACGGCATCGACACGCGCCGCTTCCGCGCGGTCGACAAGAGTGCTGCGAAGGCGGCGTGGAATTTCGAGGCGGGCCGGCATCAAATCTTGTACGGCGCGGTGGGAGCGCTCGACGATCCGCGCAAGGGTTTCGCGCATTTCGTCGAGGCGGCGCGTTGCCTCGCGGGACGCGGCGGCGCCGAGCGGGCCGAGATCGTCGTATTCGGCTATCGGGGCAAGGAGGCGCTGCCGGACCTCGGGCTCCCGACCCGGTCGGTCGGCTGGATCGAGGACGACAAGGCCCTCGCGCGTCTCTATGCGGCGGCCGACGTGATGGTCGCCCCGTCCGCCCAGGAGGCGTTCGGCAAGACGCTGGTCGAGGCGATGGCCTGCGGCACGCCGGTCGTGGCGTTCGAAAGCGGCGGGCCGGTCGACATCGTCGACCACCAGGAGACCGGCTATCTCGCGACGCCGTTCGACAGTGCCGCGCTCGCGGACGGCATGGCCTGGTGCCTCGCGGACCCGGACCGCACGCGCCGCCTCGGCGACAAGGCGCGGCGCAAGGCGGCGAGCGCCTTCGACATCGCGATCGTGGCGCAGCAATACCGGGCGCTCTACCGGCGTATTCTCGCGAGGGTGCCGTGAGCGGGATCAATCGCCGCACCCTCATCGCCGGCACCGGGGCGCTGGCGGGCCTCGGCAGCGCCGCAACGCTCGCCTCGACGCGCGCTTCCGCGGCCCCCGACCCGACGACGCCGATGCTGTCGGCCGACCGCTTCGGCGCCAAGGGCGACGGCCGGAGCGACGACACCGCAGCCCTCCAGAAAGCGCTCGACCGGGCTTTCGCGGGCGACAAGGCGGCCTATCTCCGCATTCCGCCCGGCGCCTACCGAATCACGCGCACGCTCCGCATCGCGACCGTGCACGGGGCCGACGGGAACATCACGCGCGGCAACGGCATCCTCGCCCATGGTGCCGTGATTCTCTCCGACATCCGGGACGGAAGCCCGGTCATCCGGCTCGTGAACGAGGCGACGCTGCGTTTCACCGTGATCGAGGGCTTGGGGATTCAAGGAAACGGCGGCGAGGGTGCCGGCCTCTCGATCGACAGCGGCCGGCGCGGCACCTATTTCTACAATTTTTGCCTACGCGATCTCACCGTACAGGGTTGCGGCGGCACCGGCCTCGAGCTCGTTGGGAACGTATTCGAGGGCCAAGTCTTCAACAGCTATTTCCGCGACAACAAGGGCAACGGTGCCGTCTTCAGCCACGGGCCCGAGAACACGGTCCTCTCGGCGGTGCATGTCTTCGGCTGCGTCTTCGGCGGCAACCGCGAGCAAGGGGCGCTGATCGCGAACGGCGCCGCCGATGTGGGCTTCCATGGCTGCTATTTCCTGCTCAACGGCAAGTTCGGCCTTGCCGCGACCAACGGCTGCACGCTGCTTTCGAATTGCGGCTTCGAGAACAACCATCAGAGTGCGGCGAATTTCGCGGCCGGCGACGCCGGGCTGCGGCTCCTGAATTTCGGTACCCTCGTCGGCTGCACCGCCTATTCGATCTATCGCCAGACCCATCTCGTGAGCGCTTACGTGACGGGCGAGCTCACCATGATCGGCTGCCGCGCGAGCGGGGGCGGTGCCGCCAAGGAGGCCAAGCTCGCGAAGCTCGCGGGCCGGCCCGACGCGGGCATCGCGCTCATCGGCTGCAGCGGCGGCGTCGATCGCGCGGCCGGGCTCGGCGCGGTCGAGCTCGGCACGGGCGGCGCCGGTGCGCGCTTCGGCGCCGCGTGGAACGGCGCCGACCTGATCCAGCTCGGGACCTACCGGCTTTGGGTCGACGCCAAGGGCCGGCTTCGCATCAAGAACGGCCCGCCTCACTCGGACGAGGACGGCACGCCGCTCGGCGCGTGAGCGTCGCGTGCGGCGCGGGGGCTCAGCCCGATTTCATCGCGCGCATTTGTTTCTGTCGCGAGCAGCCGGGCATAGATCGCCTCGAGCCGCCGATCGAGCTTCGCGCGGTCGTACTCACGCTCGATCTTCCCGCGCGCGGCGAGGCCCATGCGCTCGAACTCCGCCGGCGCGTCGGCGAGGTGGCAGAGGAAATGCGCGAGCGACGCCGCGTCCCGCTCGGGCGCCAAAAATCCCGTGATCCCGCTTTCGACCAGCTCGGGGATGCCGCTATGGCGCGTCGAGACCACGATCATGCCGGCCGCCATCGCCTCCATGAGCGTCACGGGAATGCCCTCCTGATCGCCTGCGTCGCTGGTGACGCTGGGCGCCAGGATGACGTCGTGCCGGTCCATGAGCGAGGCCACCTCGGCGCGGCTCCGCCAGCCGAGGAACTCGACCACGCGCTCGAGACCGAGACCGAGCGCCTCGCGCTCGAGGGCTGCGCGCATCGGCCCGTCGCCGACGATCGTGTGCCTGAGCGAAACACCTTGCCCACAAGCGCGCGCGACCGCGCGTAGCGCCCAATCGACGCCCTTCTTCTCGACCAGCCGGCCGACGGTCAGGATGCGGAGCGGCGCTCCCACCTCGGGCCGGCGCGCGCGAAAGCGGAAACGCGCGAGATCGACGCCCATGCGCTGGGTCAGAAGACGCGCCTCGTCGCAGCCGAGCGCCGCGAGGCGCGCGCGCCAATGATCCGAAACCGCGAGGAAGAGGTCGCCGCGCGCGAAGAGTTGCCGGTAGCGTTGCGGCGCGCCGCCGAGAAGCGCGCTCACGTCGACGCCGTGAAAGGTCGTGACCAGGCGGCCCCGGATCGCGCCGATCTCGCGCAAGGTCGCGACCCAATCGCCGATCGGGCCGAAATGGCAATGGATCAGGTCGAAGGGCGGCTGGCGCGCGAGGAGCGCGCTCCAATAAAGCAGACGCAACGACAAGGCATCGTGCCCGTGGCGCATCGCATCGAGCGACCTCAGTGCCAGGGGAAGCCGGTGCCGTCCGAGCTCCAAGGCCGGAACGATGGCGTTTCGCACGCGTCGTCCATGGCTTGCGGGGATGTCCGGATGGAAGCTGCGGGCGTCGAGCCGGTGCGCTTCGAACTCAGGCGGAAGCGGCGTCCCGGCGCGCGGCGCATCGGCGAACACGGCGACGTCGTGGCCGCGCTCGACGAGACCGATCGCGTGATCGAGCACGAAGGTCTCGCTCGGGCTCGGGAATTCATGGGCGAAGATGGCGATACGCATCGCGTTTCTCCGGGTTCCGGCCCTGTGGCCGCTCACGACGGTGCGGTGCTGCGGAACAGGACGTGGCGCAGGCGCGCGAGCTCGGCGAACGCGCGGCGGCTCCGGGGGAAGCCGGCGTAGCAGGCGGCGGCGGCGAGGGCCGCGATGGCGCCCACGAGCGCCAATTCGAGAAGCGGCGCGAGATCGGCGCGCGCGATCGCGACGCGGGTGCTCCAGGCGACGATCGCGACGGAAGCGGCCGCGAGCATCGAGGGGACGAGCGCACGGCCGATGTCGCCTACGCGCACCGGGCCGCGCCGTCCCATGAGCCACAGCAGGATCGGCATGCGCAGGAACAGCCCGCTCAGGCTGAAGCTGGCGGCGACGGCGACGGCGCCGAACGGGACGGCCGCGCCGATCGCGGCCACGAGCACGATCGAGCTCATGATGCTCCAGCGCACCATGTCGCGCGTGCGGTCCTGGGACACGAACAGCCAGCTCGAGGTGTAGCCCACGGGGAGATAAAGCATCGCGACGCCGAGCCAGCCGACGATCGGAACCGCGCCGCTCCAGTTCGGCCCGAACACGAGCCGCACCACCGTATCGGGGATCGCGATCAGGAGGCCGGAAGCGGGCATGGTCACCATCGCGATCTTCTCGAGGGCACCCAGATAGGTGCGCCGGTAGGCGGCGGCATCGTCCGCGAGCCGGCTCAGCGCGGGCATGAAGACGGTGAAGAGCGGCGTGTTGATGTTGTTGATCGGCACCAGGATGAGCTTGATCGCGCGCTCGTAGAGGCCGAGCGGGATCGGTCCCCAGTACCAGCCGATCAGGATCTGGTCGAGATTCTGGGCGAAGAAGTTGATGAGATTCGCGAGCGTGATATTGCCGCCGAAGCCCACGAGGCGCATGATCTCGCCGCCGCGGCGCGGCCTTCCCGGACGCCAGCCGCACGCGATCCACGCCCCCGCCGCCATGAGGCCGATCCAAACAAGCCGTTGCGCCACGAGCGACCAATAGCTCATGCCCGCGAAGGCCGCGATCACCGCGGTCGCCATGCCGCCGGCCTCGGCCGAAAGCTGGATCGCGGCGAGGGTGCCGAAGCGCATGCGCCGCCGCAGGATCGCGAGATGCTGCGTCGTGAGCCCGCTCAGGAGGAATCCGAGGCTGAGCCAAAGGACGATGGGGGCGAGCTTCGGCTCGCGGTAGAACCACGCGACCAGCGGTGCTGCCAGCGCCGTGACGATCGCCGTCGCGACGCCCAGGCCGACATTGATCCAGAACAGGGCGCTCACTTCGTCGTGGCTGATCCGCTCGCGTTGGACCGTCGCCGAAGAGAGGCCGAGATCCTTGAAGAACTCGAGGAAGGTCAGCAGCACCGCGGCCATCGCGATCAGGCCGAAATCGGCCGGATCGAGGAGGCGCGCGAGAATCGCGATGGTGCCGATCTGGAGCGCCACCTTGACGAGCTGCGCTGCCACCGTGACGGCGCCGCCGCGCGCGGTGCGCGTGGCAAGCCCGTCGCGCAGTCCCTCGATGCTCAGATGGCCGTCGGCGTCAGAGATCGGCGCGGGCAAGGGCCTGTTTCCATCGGTCGGGGAAAGCGGACTCGGCCAGCTCGGGCTCGAGGGTCGCGCGCAACGCGGCGCGGTCCGCCTCGACCATCTCGGCGACCAGCGCCTCGAAGCTGGTCCGATGGCGCCAGCCGAGACGCGCGCGCGCCTTCGCGGGATCGCCGAGCAGCAGCTCGACCTCGGTCGGCCGGAAATAGGCCGGGTCGATCTCGACCAAGATTTGGCCGGTGCGCGCGCAGCAGCCTTTTTCCTCGACCCCGCGCCCGCGCCAGACGATCGCGCGCCCGATCTCGGCGAAGGCGCGCTCGACGAATTCGCGCACCGTGTGCGTCTCGCCGGTCGCGAGCACGTAGTCGTCGGGCGCCTCCTGCTGGAGGATCATCCACATGCCCTCGACATAGTCGCGCGCGTGGCCCCAATCGCGCTTGGCGTCGATGTTGCCGAGGAACAGCCTGTCCTGGAGCCCGCGCTCGATCGCGGCGACCGCGCGTGTGATCTTGCGCGTGACGAAGGTCTCGCCGCGCAGCGGGCTTTCGTGATTGAACAGAATGCCGTTCGACGCATGGAGGCCGTAGGCCTCGCGGTAATTGACCGCGATCCAGTAGGCGTAGAGCTTCGCCGCGGCATAGGGGCTACGCGGCCGGAACGGCGTGGTCTCGCGTTGGGGCGTCTCCTGGACCAGGCCGAAGAGCTCGGAGGTCGAGGCCTGGTAGAAGCGCGTGTGCTTGCCGAGATCGAGAATGCGGATCGCGTCCAGGAGCCGCAAGGTGCCGAGCGCGTCGACGTTGCCGGTATATTCCGGCGTCTCGAAGCTCACCTGCACGTGGCTCTGGGCGGCGAGATTGTAGATCTCGCTCGGCCGGGTCTCCTGGATCAGGCGGATGAGGTTGGTCGAATCGGTCATGTCGCCGTAGTGAAGGAAGAAGCGCAAATCCGCGCCATGGGGATCGCGGTAGAAACGGTCGACCCGCGCCGTGTTGAGGGACGAGGAGCGCCGCTTCACGCCATGCACGACGTAACCTTTGGCCAGCAGGAACTCCGCGAGATAGGCGCCGTCCTGGCCGGTGACGCCGGTGACGAGTGCGACTTTCCGATTCATGCGATCGACCTCTCTCGAAGCGGGACCCCGACGCTCGCGTGGCGCGCGAGCACGTCCGCGATCCTTCGGCTCGTCAGGTCCCAGGAATAGATGCGCTGCACGTGCGCCTGGCCGCTCGCCCCCATGAGGGCGAGGCGATCGGGGTCGGCCATGGCGTCGACGATGGCGTGCGCCAACGCCTCGGGCGCCGGCTCGGGAACGAGGAATCCGTGGCGCCCGCCTTCGACGATTTCCGGCAGGCCGTTGCGCGCGAGCCCCATCACCGGCGTGCGCGACAGAAGAGCCTCGAGATAAACCTGGCCCCAGGGATCGTTCAGCATCGGCTGCACGAGGAGGGAGGCGGACCGATAGAGATTTTCGAGCGCGGGCCAAGGGACGTGCCGGCGCAAGCTCACATTGCCGATCGAGCGCGCGAGCTCGGCCGGCGCGTCCGGCGCCACCATGACGAGCTTGAGGTCGGGCCGCATCCGGCGCACGCGCGCGAACGCCTCGAGCAGAAGGGCCCCGCCCTTGGGCGCGAAGAGATGCTTCGCGACGAACAGAAGGGGACCGTGCGCGTAATCCTTCGGCCCGTAATAGGGCGTGATCTGGCCCATGCCCGAGCCGACCGCGGTCACGCGCTCGGGCGCGATGCCGTAATGGGCGATGAGATCGTCGCGCACATACTCGCCGAAGGTGAAGATGTGGCGCATCGCGGCGAAGCTCGCGCGCTCGAGCTCGTCGAACTCCGCGCAGGCGAGATCGGTGTAGTCCGCGCGATCGGGACGGTAGTGCAGCGAGAGGTTCCAGGTCTGATCGCAATAAAGATAATGGGCGACGTCGTCGCGCTCGGGCGGAAGATCGAGCGAGCCGGTGTGGAGCACGGCGTCGAGATCGAGCGTCGCGACCGCGCGGGCGACGCGCCGGGCGCGATGGCGGCGCGCGAGATAGGTGCGGCCGATCGCCTCGGAATAGCTGAGGCGCCGGAAGCGCCGCCGGAAGGCCGCCATGGCGTAGCTCGAAAGCCGGAGGCGCCCGAGCCGCCCGTCGACGCCGAAGACCTCGCAGCCGGTGGCGCGCAGGCCGGCCGCGATCCGATAAGGGGCGGCGGACCAGGTGCGCGGATCGAGCGGATTGCCGAAGGCGCTCGTGATCCCGTAGCGCGCGGCGTGCTGCGTCGAGCGCTCGGAGACGGCGATGGCCGGCGCGTTGCTGTGCTCGTGCAAGTCCATTTCACCTCGTCCGCTTGCGCTGGCCGCGATCGCGCCACGCGCAGATCGCTTGCGCTAGCGCCGCGCGGCGCCCGGCGGGCCGATCCGCTTGGAAGATCGAGCTTCCCGGTTGGTCCGCGGGATGACTAGTGATCAAACGGTGATAGAAGCCCCGTGGCGGAGTACCGCGGGCCGAGTGCCGCGCTAATGGGGGGCCGCCCGCAGGGAATAGCGCTTCGCCCCGGCCGTCTATGGGGGACCAAGCCGCTGAAGCGCCGCGCGTTGGCGGAGCGGCTTGGCCGCGCTGCGCACGATCTGAGGTCGGGCCCAAAGCCGGGCGAGAATCGAAGTCGGCAATCGGACGAGAGTCGCAAATGACGAGTCGCATGAAACACGCAAGGAAGAATCGCCGCGGCGCGCGCGTGCCGTTCCTCGCGGCCGCGCTCGGCGTCGCGGCCTGCATGACGCTCTCGATGTGGGCCATGGCGGCGGTACCCGATGCGCGCGCCTTCGTCGAGACGCTGGGCGGCCGGGTGATCGGCATTTTGAAGACGCCCCACATCGACACGACCGAGCGCGAGCGCCGCTTTCATGCGCTCTTCCTCGCCGATTTCGATGCGCCGGCGATCGGGCGCTTCGTGCTGGGTGCGGAATGGCGCGCCCTCAAGCCCGATCAACGGACGCAATATCTCCAGCTATTCGGCGATTACGTCGCCTCGATCTATGCGGTTCAGTTCGCGCATTATAGCGGCGAGAAGCTCGAGGTGACGGGTGAAACCAAGCAAGGCGACGATACCTTCGTCGAGACGCGCATCGATCGGCCGAGCGAGCAGCCGCTCGACGTCGTCTATCGCGTCCGCGATGAGGCGAATTCGCCTAAAATTGTCGACGTCACGGTCGACGCGGTCAGTCTCATCGTGACCAAGCGCGCGGAATTCGCGTCGGTCATTCAGCATTATGGATTCGACGGGCTGATGCAGCGTATGCGCGCGGCCGTGCAACGGACCCAATCGAACAAATCCTGAGCTGATCGGACAAAACGCAGGCAAGCGCGCGGCCCGGGCGTCGTCGCATCAGGCGAATCGCGGTCATGCGTGAACAATAATCGCGCAATCGAACGATCATTGATCGGTCAGCATTCGAACCAAGTTTTGTCACAGCGGCGGCCTTCTTTGTCACATCAATCGCCGCCGTCACCGATTAACCTCGCCGTCAGTCGAAGGCCGGCGGTCGATCGAACTCCCGTTTGCTCTCGACCGCGACGACGGAACTCGCGCGTTCGACGCGCATTCGTCGCCGGGGATTGCCCGCTTCCTCTTCCTCGCGGGAGCGGGCGCGCCGCGCGAGACCGAGGTCGATCGAGAGGCGGGAGCGCGCGCCCAGTGGAAGGTTCGGTCATGGAACTCGCCGAGGTCGCGCTCGAGACTCACATCGCGGGGCTGCGCCGCTATGCCCGGGCGCTGGTGGGCCGTCAATCCGAATCCGACGAGCTGGTCCAGGAGTGCCTCGTGCGCGCGCTTGCCCGCATGGACCGCTGGCACGAGATCAACGATCTGCGCGCCTACCTCTTCTCGATCCTGCACAATTGCTACATCGACTACACGCGCGAGCGCCATCGCCTCGCGGACTACCGCAACGTCGCGTCGCTCGCGCCGAGCGCCACGTTGCCCGCCCAGGACGCGCACATCGAGCTCAACGACCTCGCCGATGCGCTCGAGGCGATCTCGGAGGAGCAACGCCAGGTCGTCCTCCTGGTCGGGCTCGAGGGGCTGAGCTACCAGGACGTCGCGACCGTTCTGTCGATTCCGATCGGGACCGTGATGTCGCGCCTTTCGCGCGGACGCGAGGCGCTGAGGCGGATGGTCGAGACCGGGGAGCGCGCGCCGTTGCGCCGCTCCTCGTAGCGCGATCGCGCGCGGGGCGGCGCGCGCGGAAGGGTTGGGGCTGGTCGAGAAAAGGAGTCGGCCGTGCGCCGCGGCCAACGGCGCCTCGAGGGCAAGGAAGCAAGGGGAGATCTGCCATGTCCGTTCGGCAACACGACATGCTCGTCATCGGAGCGGCGGTTGCGTTCGCGTGCCTCGTGTTCAGCGACCTCAGGACCGGCCCCCAATACACGGGACAGACGTGCCGGGAAAACGTCGAGGACGCGGCCCAACGCGTCGTCGAGCGCACCGATTCGGAGCCCATCAAGAACATGGTCGTGAAGGCGGCGACGCTGTGCGACGCGGGCAAGCCCGACGCGGCAAACCGCATGCTCGATCAGGTCGACCATGCGCTACGCCAGGCGTCGAATTCGCCCGGTTGAAATCCATGTTGAAGTACAGGGTGTCGCTGTGAAATATACCGCAAGCCGTTCCCTGGGGTCGGCGATCGCGTTCGCCCCATGATGGACCGACCCCGAGAACGCGCAGCAGCAGCCGGTATCCAAGCCTTGATATCCGTTGGAAATTCACAGAATTCGCGATATATTTTTCCGGTCCGATGCCGCGAGGGGCGGGGGGACGGGTCCATGGTTCGATTTATCCCCGAAGCCGCGCGCGGCTTCAGGTTGCCTTCGCTGCGCGTCGGGCGATTCCCCGGTGGGATTGCGCTCGCGCTGCCGTGGGCGGTCGCGGCGATCGCGATCCTCGCCGCCCCCGGGCACGCCACGGCGCAGCCTGCCGCACAGCCCTACATGCCCCAGGACACGGTCGCGAGCCAGCAGGTGGCATCCCGCTCGCGCCCCGAATACGACGAGGTCGGGATCCGCGAGGGCAGCATCTTCTTCTATCCGGTGATCACCGGCTCCGAGGAATACAACGACAATATCTACGCGACCCAGACCGGGACGAAGGACGACTTCATCTCGGTCGTCTCGCCGTCGCTGCGCATGCAGTCCGATTGGGGCCGGCACGAGCTCCACGGCCTGCTCAAGAGCGACCTCGGCTTCTACGACATGCACGACACCGAGGATTACCAGGACTACAGCGGCTCGATCGGCGGGCGCTACGACATCAGCCACGCGAGCAACTTCAAGAGCGACGCGGAATACGCCCATCTGCACGAGGACCGCAGCTCGCCCGACAACGTCAACGGCAAGACGCCGACGACCTACACCGAGGTCGGCGACGATTCGAGCCTTACCCGGCAGTTCGGCCAGTTCACGGGCGCCGCCCAGCTTCATCTCGACCATCTCGCCTATGACAGCGTGACCGCGACCTCGACCAGCATCCCGCCCTCCTCGGGCACCATCACCAACAGCGACCGCAACCGCTACGACACGAGCGAGGGGCTCCAGGTCGGCTATCTGTTCATGCCGGACTACACCGCGTTCGTGAGCGGCGCGCTGCAGCAGAACACCTACGAGAAGGACCGCGACCGCTACGGCTATAACCGCAACGCCCAGGGCTACACGCTCGATACCGGCATGACCGTCGACCTGACGACGGTGCTCTCGGTCACCGGGCACGTCGGCTATCTCTCGGTCGGCTACGCCGACTCGCGCCTCCAGACGGTCAACGGCCTCGGCGCGGGCCTGAACGGAATCTGGAACGTGACGCGGCTCACCACCGTCAAGGCCGACATCGCGCGCGACACGGCGCCGACGACGCTGCAGGGTGCGGCCGCCGAGTACGACACGGGCGGGACCGTGAGCGTCGACCACGAGCTCCTGCCGAACGTCATCCTCTCGGCGCGCGCCGGCTATACCAACAGCGAGTTCACGGGCATCTCCCGCACCGACGACGATTACCTGGTCGGCACCTCCGCGCGCTATTTGATCGACAACGGCGTGAGCCTCAGCGCCGGCTTCACCCACGACGAGCGCGACACGAACGCGAGCGGCGCGGGCTATGGGCGGGACGTGTTCCTGGTGAGCCTGTCCTACGGCCTCTGACGCGGCGCCGCGTTCAGCCGCCGGCTTCGCTTCTTCACCGGCTTCGCTTCCTCAGATGTAGAACTGCGCCTGGAGATAGACCCAGGCGGCCGCGGCGATCAGCGCCGCCGCGACGGAGCGGAATGCCAATCGGCGCAGGCGGACATGGCGCTCGCGGCGGACCAATTGCGGTCCGAGGCGCCAGCCGAGCTCGGCGATGCGCGGCGGCAGCGGCCGCTCTTGCATCGCGTAAAGCCGGCGTAGGGCGAGGTTCTGCTCGGCATAGGCCTTGGCGCGGCGCGCATCGGCATGGTTCAGGACCAGATGCAACGCGACCCGCTCGGCGCTGGCCGGCGCGAGACGCCCGTCCACATAGGCGTGAAGCTCGCTCGCGTCGATGCTCGACGGCGTCAGTCGGACGATTTCGCCCATTTTCCGAATCCCATCGGGGAGCCTTTTTGCGCATGAAGGCCGAAGCGCACCGCGCCGCCGGTCGGCCTCCGTCGTCGACATCTTTCGCAGTTGCGAGCGGGTCGGCCCGCCGCGTTTTGCGGATGCGGCCCGAAGTCTGTTTCCATCCCGTGAGCAAGACGCAAGAGCGGCGACATTATTCCGCGGGCACCGCGCGGGACGACACGCCGGCGTCCGCGGCCGGGCGGAATAAACGCGCCCGGCCCTCGTCCATCTTGCAGTCGCTCGCGCGCGCGGCCGTCTTCTCCGACGCGCGCTCGCGCGGGCGATGCGACGATCGCCGGCCACGGTCCCGGGTCACGGAAAAGTCACCGCGGTCCGGCCCGCGGCGCCGAATGCGTCGAGCGAGCATGGGATTTTTTCCGGACGCCATTTTTTCCGGATGTCGAGGGCGGGTGGCTGACATGATCAAGCGCGTGAGAAAAGCGGTCTTTCCGGTGGGCGGGCTCGGCACGCGGTTTCTTCCCGCGACCAAGGCGATGCCCAAGGAGATGCTTCCCGTCGCCGACATTCCGCTGATCCAATACGCGGTCGAGGAGGCGCAGGCGGCGGGGATCGAGCAATTCATCTTCGTGACCGGGCGCGGCAAGACGGCGATCGAGGACCATTTCGATCAGTCGAGTCAGCTCGAGGAGATGCTCGAGGCGCGCGGCAAGCTGCGCGAGCTCAGCTCGATCCGGCGTTGGCTGCCGCCGCCCGGCGCTATCACCTATACGCGCCAGCAGCGCCCGCTCGGCCTCGGCCATGCCGTGGGCTGCGCCGCCGAGTTGATCGGCGATGAGCCCTTCGCCGTCCTCCTGGCCGACGACCTCGTGCTCGCGCGCACGCCGTGTCTCAAGCAGATGCTCGACGTCTACGACGCGACGGGCGGCAACGTGATCGCCGTCATGGACGTGCCGCTCGATCAGGTCTCGCGCTACGGCGTCGTGGCGCCGGGCGAGCGGCGCGGGCGTGTCGTCGAGGTGCGCGGCCTGGTCGAGAAGCCCAAGCCCGAGACGGCGCCGTCGCGCCTCGCGGTCATCGGCCGCTACGTGCTCCAACCTGCGGTGCTGCGGCACCTGAAGCGCTTGAAGCCGGGTGCGGGCGCCGAGATCCAGCTCACCGACGCCATGGCGAAGGCGCTCGCCGAGGACGCCTTCGTCGGCTATCGCTTCGAGGGACGGCGCTTCGATTGCGGCGACAAGATCGGCTTCCTCGAGGCGAACCTCGCCTTCGCCTTGAGCCGGCCCGATCTCGCCCCCGCCGTGCGCGACATCCTGCGCCGCTACGGGAGCCGGATCGATCCCGACCCGTGGCGCGAGCCGATCGCCCCCGCGCCGCGCCTGCCGTTGCCGAAAGAGGACGCGTTCGCGAAGCTCTGACGCGCCGCTCAGTAGAGGAACGGCACCAGCATCTTCGTGCGTTTGCGATACGCCGGATAGCGGTCGGGGAATTGCGCGACCATGAGCCGATCCTTGCGGCGCGACCTCGATCGTGCCGGTCCGGTGCGATGGGTCGGCCGGGACCGGCGGGGAGACGGAAGCACTGAACCGCAATCCTCGCGACGGCGCATGCGCGCCGGTCAGTCGCTGGCGATCGCGGCCGCGCGCCCGCTCGTGGCCGAAAGGTTGATCGCCTCGAGCGCCTCGACGCCGTTGACGAGCTCGCTTGCGGGAATCGTGAGGCGCGCGCCGCTCGCGATCGCGTCGGCGAACGCCTCGAGCTCGAGCCGGACCGTGTCGGTCGCGGGGAATTTGATTTCCTCGGTCTTCCCGGCCCGGCTCATGGTGACGAGCGTGTCGAGCCCGCGCATCTCCGCCCAGCCTTCGGAGCCGAAGACGTGCAAGCGCCAGAACGGCGCCGACGCGTAGACGGTGCCGAGATAACCGAGCGCACCCGCGCGGAACTCGCACAGGATCGCGGTCGTGTCGTCGATGTCGATCGGGAGCGCCAGATGCCGGCTCAACGCCTCGACCCGGCCGATCGCGCCGCCCAGGTGAATCATGGCGTCGAGCGCATGGACGCCGAGGGACGTCATGCCGCCCGCCGGCGATTCCGCGCGATTGGCGCGCCAGGCCGCGGGCCCTTGGCGATAGCCGGAGTTCGACGAGAAATTCGCCTCGATCTGAAGCACGCGGCCGAGCGTTCCCTCGTCGACCATGCGCTTGAGTGCCATCATCGCGGGCGCATGACGCCGATTGTAGCCGACGCCGAGCGCAACCCCCGCCTTGGCGCAGGCCGCGACGGCGGCGCGCGCGCTCGCCCCCGTGAGTGCCAACGGCTTTTCGACGAAGACCGGCTTCCCCGCCTCGGCGGCGGCGACGATCTGCTCGGCATGGAGCGTGTGCGGCGTCGCGAGCACGACGGCGGCGAGCGCCGGATCCGCGAGCACCGCGCGATAATCGCCGCGTAGCGCCATTCCATGCTCGGCGGCGAAAGCCGCGACCTTGGAGGGCGTGCGCGTCGCGGCGGCCGCGAAGCGGAGCTTGGCGCTCTTGCCTTGGATTGACCGGACCAGGTTCTGGCCCCATTCCCCGAGCCCGACGATGGCGACTTCGATCACGTCGATGGTTCCCGCATGATTGAGGGTGAAGAGAAAGCGGACGGCGGACGGCCATCCGCATGGCCGATGATCATCTCACATCATTATCGATGATTTCTCAATATGAAAAATATGCGCAATTTGGCGCTCGGGCGGGATCGGCGGGCCTTTAGGCCGCGAGGCCGGGCGTTACCGGCCAACGCCCGGGGAAGTGACCGATTTCGGGTCATTTCGGCCCATAGGGCATTTTCCCGAGCATGCGCCCCGTGCCGCGATCCCATGAGGCAATTCTGCATAGTCGGTTGACTTTCCGTAATATAGAATTCTATAAAACCGCGCGCCGGAACGAACCGCTCCCGCGCGAGCTCGCTTCCCCCGCCGCCATCGCCTGCTTGCGAACGCGGCGCGTTCGGGGGAAGGATTCATCGAGAAAGGTGGCAAACCATGGCGCGCAAGAAGGGCGGCGAGCTGATCGCCGAATTCCTGGTCCGGGAGCATATCCCCTACGTGTTCGGCATTTGCGGCCACGGCAATGTCGGCTTCCTCGACGCGCTTTACGACGTGCGCGACAAGATCAAGCTCGTCTCGCCGCGCCACGAGCAGGTCGCGGGCCACATGGCGGACGCCTATTTCCGGGTCAAGCACAAGCCGGTCGCGACCCTCACCTCGTGCGGCCCGGGCTCCTCGAACCTGGTCATGGCGCTCGCGGTGGCGCAGACCGATTCGTCGGCATTCCTCGCGATCACCGCCAACGTACCCACCTCCCAATTCAACCGCTCGCCGTTCCAGGAGCTCAACCGTCACAACCAGGCCGACTTCCCGAACGTGATCCGCCCGGTGGTGAAGCGCAGCTTCCAGCCGAGCCGCGTCGAGATGCTGCCGCTGGCCCTGCGCCAGGCCGCGACCACGATGACGAGCGGCCGGCCCGGGCCGGTCAATGTCGACGTGCCGTTCAACCTCTTCCAGGAAGAGGCCGAGGTGGGGCTCGAGCCGCCTTGGGACGGATTCAACGCGCGGCGCAGCGGCGCGTCTCCCGACGACATCGCGCGCTCGGCGGACATGCTGCTCGCGGCCAAGCGGCCGGTGTTCTTCATCGGCCATGGCGTCACCCTCTCGGAAGCGGGGAAGGAGATCACCGCGCTCGCTCACCGGCTCGGCGTCCCGGTGATCAGCTCGCCCAACGGCATGGGCTGCCTCGACATGGAAGACGCGCTCTCGCTCGGCTTCATCGGGCGCAACGGCGCCTATCCCGCGAACCAGGCGGGCCGCCACACGGACCTCGTGATCGGGGTGGGGGCGCGCTTCGACGACCGCTCCTCCTCTTCGTGGCTCCCGGGCTATTCCTGGAACTTTCCGCCCGCGAAGCTCGTCCATGTGGACGTCGACCATGCGGAGATCGGGCGCAACTACACGCCCGACCTCGGCATTCTCGCCGATGCGCGTACCTATCTGCGCCAGCTCCTGGCCGAGATCGACGCGCGGGGTGTCGCGCGCGGCAAGCGCTATCCGGAATGGCTCGCCGAGATCGCGAAATGGCGCGCCGAGTGGGAGGCCTATGTGCGGCCCAACTTCTCGCTCCACACGTCCCCCATCAGGCCCGAGCGCATCGTCGAGGATTGCCGCCAGGTGCTCCCCGACGACGCCATCATCTCGCTCGATTCGGGCGTGCACCATAATTGGTTCATGCAGTTCTGGAACGCGCGGCGGCCCCAGACCATGCTCAACACCTGGGGCTTCTCGGGCATGGGCTTTGGGCCGAGCGGGATCCTGGGTGCCAAGCTCGCGGCCCCCGACCGCCCCTGCGTCTCGATCTGCGGCGATGGCGGCTTCACCATGGTGCCGCACGTGCTGTGCACCGCGGTCGAGTACGACATCCCGGCGGTCTGGGTGGTGTGGAACAATTTCGCCTGGGCGGCGATCCGCGACATCCAATACGGCATGTTCGGGGGCCGCGAGATCGGCACCGCCTTCTACGAAGGGCCCAACAACAAGTCCTACAATCCCGACTTTGCGGCCTGGGCGCGCGCGTGCGGCGTCGAAGGATTGACCGTGACCAAGTCCCAGGACTTCAAGGGTGCGCTCGAGCACGCGATCAAGCTCGGCAAGCCCTGCCTCCTCGACGTCCATGTGGACGCGAATGTGCGTCCGCCCGCGACCGGAACCTGGGCGCTGCCGCCGACCCCCTACAAGGAGCCCGTGTTCGGCGGCAAGTTCGTGCCCGGCGAGGTCTAGGTGCCATGGCCGAGAAATCCAAACGCAAGGCGCTCATCCGCAACATCGCCGAGGTGGCGTGGCGCGAATATCCCGGGCATTTCGGCGGCGCTCTTTCGAAGCCGCTCGTGACGCAAGAGGACACCGACACGCGCCTCTTCGACTATCGCATCTCGACCTACCAGCCCATGGCCCATGTCGAGCTCCATTCCCACAAGGTGCAGGAGCAGGTCTATCACGTGCTCGACGGCGAGGGGCTCATGGAGATCGACGGCGCGCGCCGGGTGGTGCGGAAGCACGACGTGATTTTCATCCCGCCGGGCGTCAAGCACGCGATCCATAATTCGGGCTTGGGCGATCTCACCTTTATCGTCGTCACGACGCCGGCCGAGGACGAGTAGCCGGCGTCTGGGGCATCGTCGTCACGACGCCGGCCGAGGACGAGTAGCCGGCGTCTGGGGCATCGTCGTCACGACGCCGGCCGAGGACAAGTAGCCGGCGTCTGGGGCATCGTCGTCACGACGCCGGCCGAGGACAAGTAGACGGCGCTCGCGCCATCGTGGCGGCAATTCCGGCCCAGGAATGCTGAGCGGCCCTAACGCGCGAGGTCGGCGGTGACCGCCTCGTAGGCGGCGTTGCGCCCGGCGCGCCGGCCCGAGACGAAGGCCCAGGCGAGATGATGGCCGTGGCCCTTCAAGAGCAAGCCGCCTTGCCCCGTCGCGCCGGCCGCATAGAGGCCGGGGATCGGCCGGTCCTCCGCGCCGAGCACGCGATGCTCGGCATCGACCATGAGCCCGCCCTCGTTATGCACGAACACCGCGCGTACCGGGCCGAGGGCCGCGAAAGGTGGCGTCGCGAGGGCGCTCGCGCTGGCGGCGACGCTTTCCTCGAGGCGTGACGGATCCATGCCGAGCTTCTGCGCGAGCTCTGCGAGGCTGTTCGCCGCGCGGTAAATGTCGGGCCGGTTGCGGCGATAATCCGCGACATAGGCATAGGCGACGCCGGGCGCGGTCGAGACGAAGTTCGGCCAGGCCGAGAATTGCGCCGCAAGTCGCGCGTCGATCACGATGTAGCCGATCTTCTCCGGCTGATCGGGCAACGCGTAGGCCGGCTCGCCGTGCTCGTCGCAAAAGCGGCGCCCCTCCTTGTTGACCAGGAGCGCACCTTGGGCGAAGAGGCTCGGCGAGGGCGCAAGCGCCGTGGTCACGAACTCCATCACGAACGGCCGCAGAAGGGCTTGCGGCAGATGGGCAAGCGACCAGGCCATGAAGCCCGCGAGCGCGCGCCAGGGCGGCAGGCGTTGCGCGAGCGTCGGCCGCGTCGGCGGGATGAAGCGGATCTCGGGGCCGAGGGCGAGATCGCCATTGACGATGCGCGCGCCGAGCTCGAGCGCCAAGGACTGGCCGTCGCCGGTCGCGGTCGGATTGACGCCCTCGACCTTGGCCGCCCGGTCGCCGATATAACGCGCCTTGAGCTCGGCGCCGCTGGTGAAATCGCCGGCCGCGAGCACCACACCGCCGCGCGCGCGGAATCGACGTTCGCCCCGCGTATCGTCGCACGCGACGCCCACGACGCGTCCGGCTTCGACCATGAGACGTTTCGCGCGCGTTCCCAATCGGATCGCGACGCCGGCGCGGCGCGCGCGGCGCTCCAAATGATAGATGTAGGCGCGCGAATTGGGCAGCACGTTGTGCATCCGCGGCTTCCGGTGCGGCGGCTCGGGCATGGGGCCGAAAAAACGCACGCCGGACTCGAGGAGCCAGCGAAAGGTCGCCGGCATCTCGTCGCACAGCACGCGGCGCAGGGCCGCGTTGTCGCGCGCGGCGAGCTCGGGCGCGAACAGCGCCATGTCGGCCCAATGGTCGGCCGGGCAATCCTCGATGCCGCGCGCGATCTGGTGCGGCGTGGCGCTCGCGCTCACCGAGCCGATCGACCAGGCGGTCGAGCCGCCGAGCCGCGGGTTCTTCTCGATCAGGAGAACGCTGCGGCCGGCGGTGCGCGCCTCGATCGCGGCGGCGAGGCCGGCGCCGCCGCCGCCCACCACCACGACGTCGAAGCTCTCGTCCGCGGCAGCGCTCATGGGGCCTTTCGGCGTCAGGCGTTCCTGCCCGCGGCGACGCGGCCGGCGCTGGCGCCGGCGATCTTGCCGAACACCGCCCCCGACATGAGGCCGGTGCCGCCCGGGTAATTGAAGTAGAAGATGCCGCCCACCATCTCGCCCGCGGCGTAGAGGCCGGCGATGGGGGCACCCTCGGTGTCGATCACCTGGCCGCCGGTGGTGATCTTGACGCCGCCGAAGGTGAAGGTGATGCCGCAGGTGACGGCGTAGGCCTCGAAGGGCGGCTGATCGAGGACATTGGCCCAATTCGACTTCGGGATCGGGAGCCCGCGCGTGCCGCGCCCGTCCTTGACGTTGGGATTGAACGGCACCTCGGTCATGACGGAAGCGTTGTAGGCCTTGATCGTCTCGAGGGCGCGTTTCG
This sequence comes from Alphaproteobacteria bacterium, assembly GCA_035509415.1. Lineage (GTDB taxonomy): Bacteria > Pseudomonadota > Alphaproteobacteria > JACZXZ01 > JACZXZ01 > DATJLQ01. The sequence goes on along the minus strand of DATJLQ010000132.1, from coordinate 15,634 downwards.
GGTTCACGTCGTCGAGCTTGGTCACGAGCTCCTCGAGGGTCTGGGCCGACGCCTTGGTGACCTGCTTGATGCGGTACTCGTCGCGCAACAGGTGCAGCACCTTCTTGTCGAAGATCTGCCAGGCGAACTGGCCCGGCTGGCTCAAAATCACGCGCCCGTACTTCGCGTAGGTGTAGTTCCGGAAATCCGCACCCTCGTCGACGAAGCGCTCGCCATTGGCATTGAGCATGATGCTGAAGGGGTAGGAGTGCTTCTGGAAATTGTCGCCCACCGCGAGGTCGCCGAAGGGTGGGGCGTTGCGGTCCCAACCCACCGCGTGGCAACCCGACCAGTTGCCCCACGGAATCGCACCCGCCTCGAGCGCCATGCGGATGCCGTCGCCCGTGTTGTAGCTGGTGCCGCGCACCTTGGCCAAATCCCAGCCCGGCCCGAGATAGCGCGTGCGCCACTCGGCGTTCGATTCGAAGCCGCCGGCCGCGAGCACCACGGCCTTGCACTTGACCTCGCGCGTGCGGCCGGCCTGCTTCACGCGGAGCCCCGTGACCCCCTCGTCGCCCGAGATCAGGCTCAAGGCGCGCGCGCCGTATTCGATCGCGATCCCGTTCTTGCGCGCGGCGTCGGTCAGCGCCTGCACTAGGCCCGGGCCGCCGCCCACCGCCTCGACCGTGAGCCCGCCCCAGAACTTGAACTTGCCCTCGACCTTGAACGCCTGGCGCCCGTAGATGGGCACGAACCGGAGGCCTTTCGCGTGCATCCAGCGCATGGTGTCGCGCGAGCGCTTGACGAGCAGCTCGACCATGTCCGGGTCGGCGCGATATTCGGTCACCCGCGCCATGTCGTCGAAGAACTGGTCCTCGGTGTAGGTGCCGAAATCGGTGATGCGCACTTCCTCGTCCGAGAGATCGGGCATGAGGGCGCGCAAGTCCTCGACGCCGTCATAGACGCAACGCATGGCACCCGCTGTGAAGCGGCTGTTGCCGCCCGCCTCGTCCTCGGGCGAGCGCTCGAGCACCAGCACCGAGACCTTATGCTCGGCGGCGGAGAGCGCTGCGCACAGCGCCGCGTTGCCGCCGCCCACGATCGCCACGTCAACGGAATTGGGAAGCATCGACATTCCTCGCGTTAGGCTGTTGCACCATGCGGCCGGGGCGCCCAGCCGAGGGAGACGAGCGCCGCGGCACTCGCCTCGATATCCGCGTCCGGCGTCGGGCTGATGATCTCGAGCACCGAGGGGCCGCGATAGCCGATCGCGTCGAGCACGCTTGGAATGCGCGCGAACGGCACGACGCCGCGCCCGACCGGATCGTGACGATAGACCTCGTGACCAGTATCGGAAAGGTGGATGAGGCGCAACCGGTCTCGCACGCGGCCGAGGCCCCAGGCCGGATCCTCGCGATGGAACACGGCGTTCGCGAGGTCGTAGACGATGTCGATGCCGGGTGCGCCGTAGCGCGCGAGCGCATCCATGAGATCGTCGGCACCGGGGAGGAACGCGATCGGCAGGTTCTCGATCGCGATCGAGGTGCCGTGGCGCGCCGCGAGCGGTACCAGCCGGTCGAGGGCCGCGAAGAAATGGCCCATCATGCGCTCGGTCGGGAGCGGGAAGAGCGGGTTCGGCTTCCCGGGTCCGATCAGGAGGGCAGGGACGCCGAGCTCGCCCGCGAGCTCGACCGAGGCCGCGAGCTGATCGAGGGAATAGCGTCGCATCTCCTCGGCCGCCGCCGCGACGTTGATGTCGATGTTGGGCATGTTGAGCGTGGTGATGGCGACGCCGAGCGCCTCGGCCGCGCGCCGGAGATCGCGCCGCGCGCCGGGGCTCAGCTCCGCCGGCCAGAGATGCCCCGGAAACAACATGAGCTCGACCGCGCGGTAGCCGCGCGCGGCCAAATGGGCGATGCAATCGCCGGCGTCGCGGCTTTGCATGTAGGCGTAGGTGTTGACGGCGAAGGCGCTCGACAGGCTCGTCATCGCGCGGCGTTTCCCTGGCGCAGCCGGCCGCTCCGCTCGAATCGCGATGGGCGATCGCAATGGGCGGCCTGAATTCGGCGCGGAGAGTATTTTTCATATTACAGGATGTCAACCGACACTATCGGAAATGGAGTCCGGCCGGACGGCGCCTCGGGAGGCCGAGCGTTAGGTCCTTGAAGCGCGCATACATTCCGAAGTGCGTTGATCTTCGCCCATAAGCGGCTCGTGGAGCCGCCGCTCGCGCCTTCGCGAATAAACGACAATACGAATTGACTTCTCACATTGTTGGAGAATAGCCTCCTCGAGCGCGCGCGAATTCCCCGACGCGCGCTTGCCCCCGAGAGGCCGCCATGACCTCGATCTCCGAGCCCACGACCCAGCGAGCCCAGGATCCGCGCCCGTCCGCCTCGGCACCGGTCGAGCTCAAGATGCTGATCGACGGCGTTTGGCGCCGCGGCTCGGCGCTACGCGACATCGTCGATCCCTATCGCGGCGCCGTCGTGGCGCGGGCACCGGAATCGACCCTCGAGGATCTGGACGCGGCCCTCGCGGCCGCGAGCGCGGCGAAGCCGAAGGCCGCTTCGATGCCGGGTTACGAGCGCGCGGCCCTGCTGCGGCGCGTCGCGGCGTTGCTCGTCGAGCGCGCCGGGACCATCGCCGAGATCATGGCGCGCGAGACCGGGAAGTCGGTCAAGGACGCGAAAGGCGAGGTGGTCCGCTCCCAGGACACGATCAGCCTCTCGGCGGAGGAAGCGATCCGCATCGAGGGCCAGCACGTGCCGCTCGACGGCAGTGCGATGGGGGCGGGGAAGCTCGCCGTCATGCTGCGCTTTCCGGTGGGCGTGGTCGCGGGCATCACGCCCTTCAACGCGCCCTTCAATCTCGCCTGCCACAAGATCGGCCCGGCGCTCGCCGCCGGCAACACGATCGTGCTCAAGGCGCCGCCGCAATCGCCTTGGGTGGTCTCGAAGCTGGTCGAGCTGTTCGTCGACGCGGGCACGCCGCCGGGCTTCGTGAACCTCCTGTTCGGCGACGCGGTCGGGCCCGCGCTCGTGCGCGATCCGCGCGTCGATTTCATCACCTTCACGGGCTCGAGCCGGGTCGGCGCCGAGATCAAGGCGGCGAGCGGGTTGAAGCGCGTGGCGCTCGAGCTCGGCGGCAACGGGCCGACCATCGTCCACGCCGACGCCTCGATCGCCGAAGCGGCACCCGTCTGCGCGCGGAACGCGATGCGCCTCGCCGGGCAAAGCTGCATCTCGGTGCAGAACGTCTATGTCCACGACTCCCTTTATGACGGCTTCGTCGAGCGCCTGGTCGAGGAGGTGAAGACGCTCAAGCTCGGCGATCCGCTCGACCCCGAGACCGATATCGGCACCCTCATCGACGAAAGCGCCGCGCGCCGGGTCGAGAGCTGGGTCGCCGACGCCGTGGCGCATGGAGCCAAGGCCCTCACCGGGGCGCGGCGCATGGGCGCTCATTTCGCGCCCACGGTCCTGGTCGACGTCGATCCCGCCATGCGCGTCGTGTGCGAGGAGGTGTTCGGCCCCGTGGCGACCGTGCAGCGCTATGGCGACTTGGACGCGCTGTTCCAGCACCTGAATGCCGGGCGCTACGGGCTCCATTGCGGCATTTTCACCAAATCGGTCGAAACCGCACTCCGGGCGGTGCGCACGCTCCGATTCGGCGGCGTGATCATCAACGGCTCCTCGACCTGGCGCACCGACCAGCTGCCCTATGGCGGCGTCAAGGAGAGCGGCATCGGGCGCGAGGGGCCGCGTTACGCGATGCGCGACCTGACCGAAGAGCGCCTAGTCCTGTTCAATCTCTGATCCCGGGCCGTGGCACGACCGCGGGCGCCACGCGCCGAAGGCTTTGCGGTCTCGAAAGGCTGCATTGGCGGTCGAATCCGCTATACTGAAGCCCTGAGTCGGGCGGCACCACGGGGTGCGGCGCGCGCCATAATCGAGGGACCCATGGCCATGGAGCGATCTGCGGCCGGCAATCGGCGCCGGGTTCCCGAGATCGCGGCGGGCGCGGCCGCGGCGGAGGGGCGCGAGCGCGGCGGCGGCGTGCAGTCCATCGAGCGCGCGTTTGCGATCCTCGAGGAGATCGCGCGCCATCGCGACGGCATCAGCCTCGCCGAGCTCAGCAAGCGCGTCGGGCTCCACAACAGCACGACCTTCCACCTCGCGCGCACCATGCTCACCCTCGGCTACATCCACCAGGTCAAGGAGACCAAGCGCTACCGCATGGGGCGCCGGCTCTTCACGCTCGCGGCCGGTGCGGTCGACGAGATCGAGCTTGCGAGCATGGCGGTGCCGGTGCTCGAGGCGCTGAGCCACGCGACCGGCGAGAGCGGCCATTTCGCCGTGCGCTCGAACGACGAGATCGTGGTCATCGCCAAGACCACCGGCACCGGCATGTTCCAGGCGAACGACCGGGTCGGCATGGTGCGCCCGGCCCATTCGACGGCGCTCGGCAAGGTGCTGCTCGCGAGCCTGACCCCCGATCAGCTCGAGCGCCAGCTCTCGACGCGCGCGCTCGAGCGCTACACGGCCCGGACCATCGTCGATCGCGCCGAGCTCGCGGGCGAGATCGAGCGCGTGCGCGCCCGCGGCATCGCCTTCGACGACGGCGAGTACGATGCCGAGACGCGTTGCGTCGCGGTCCCGGTGCGCGACTTTACCGGCCGGGTCGCGGGGGCGATCGGCATTTCGGGGCCGATTTGGCGCCTCTCGATCCAGGCGCTCCAGGACAAGGCCGAGCGCGTGCGCGAGGCGGCCGAGGCGCTCTCGCGCGAGCTCGGCTTCGGCAGCACGCTTGCGCGCAGCGCCGCCAAGGCCGGCTGAGGCCGCGCCCGGTTTCGCGACTGGAATCTAGATTCGACAATCTGAAATTCGAGGGCTCGCGCGGCCGCCGTCGGCTGGCGCCGCTTAGGCAGGTCCGGCGCGCCAATTGCCGCGATCCGTTTGACGGACTTATCATAATCGCGCGCGCCGGGCGTCGGTTCGGCAACTGGCCGCCGGCACCGCCAGCCCAATAATTTAATATTGTAGAAAAATAATCGGCGATATGAAATGATCCTGCCGCTTCGGCCGAGGCTGCCGTCGGGCGTTGAGACGCGCGCCCGCGGGGTGGGGCGGGGCAAAGAACTGAATCCGGCAGACGCACCGGCATCGACGCCGGGGAAACCGGGAACGGACCGACGGGAGGGACCCATGACGGCAATGACGAACAGGCGGCGCGTGCTCAAGACCGGCGCCGCGCTCGCGGGCGCTTGTGTGCTCGGTTTTCCGGCGATCGGGCGCGCGCAATCGGACAAGATCAAGATCGGGCATCTGACGCCCCTCACCGGATTTTTGGGCGCACTCGGCCAATACGCCGTGCTCGGCATCAAGATGGCGGCAGAGGAAATCAACGCGGCCGGCGGCGTGATGGGCCGCCAGCTCGACGTGATGTCGGAGGACTCGGTCAATCCGGCGACCGCCGCGACCAAGGCCCAGCGCATGCTCGAGCAGGACGGCGCCGCCGTCCTCCTGGGCGAGATCAACTCGGCCTCGGCCCTTGCGATCTCCCAGGTCGCCGCGCGCAACAAGCACCTCTTCCTCGCGACCGGCCCGCGCTCGGACGCGCTCCGCGGCGCCAATTGCTCGCGCTACATGTTCTGCTGCGACATTCCGAACACGGTCCAGGTCAACGCGGTCGGCGCGTCGCTCCTGCGCGAGCACATGGTCAAGGGCAAGAAGTTCTATTGCCTCACCGCCGACTACATTTTCGGCCACGATCTCCTGCGCGCGGCGAAGGCGTTCTTCGCCGCCAACGGCGCCGATCTCATCGGCGACGAGCTGGTCGCGACCGACGTGACCGACTTCAGCCCCTATCTCCTCAAGATCCGCCAGGCCAAGCCCGACATCGTGTGCTCGAACCTCGCCGGCAACCAGGTCACCAACCTGGTGAAACAATATGCCGAGTTCGGCATTCCCTATCCGATCGTCGGCTTCAACCTCAACACCGCCGACGCCTGGGCCGCGGGGCCGGACAATCTGAGCGGCACCTGGCCGACCGTCTGGTTCCACACGCTCGACCTGCCGCACTCGAAGGCGTTCGTCGCCGCCTTCATCAAGAAGTACGGCAAGCCGCCCGAGAACCACGCCTGGATCGAGTACATCACCCTCAAGATGTTGGTGCGCGCGATCGAGGAGACCAAGTCGACCGATTCGGAGAAACTCATCGCCAACTTCGAGAAGGGCGCCAAGTTCGATCTCCTCAAGGCGCGCGAGGGATGGTTCCGCGCCTGGGACCACCAGCTGATCCAGGAGGCGTATACCTTCACGGTCCGGCCGAAGAGCGAAGTCACCGACAAGTGGGACTTCCTCAAGCTCGGCCCCGCCGTTCCCGCGGCGAACCAGCCGCTCGAATCGATCTATCCGACCAAAGAGCAGAATACTTGTAAGCTATAGCCAAGCGGGACGGCGGCGTCCCCTCGGGCGCCGCCGACCCGCCCCGCGTTAACCGGCCGAGACTGGGCGCATGTTTCTGCTCGAACAGGTGATGAACGGCCTGGTTCTTGGCGGCTACTACGTCCTGATCGCGCTCGGCCTCTCGCTCATCTTCAGCATCGGCGGCGTGGTGAATCTCGCCCACGGCGCCTTCTACGCGCTCGGCGCCTACGTCGCGGTCCAGCTCACCCAATATCTCGGCTTCGGGCCGGCGGTCGTGGTGTCGCCGGTCGCGGTCGGCATTCTCGGCATCCTGTTCGAGCGCTTTCTCCTGCGCCCCTTCTACAACGCCGATCCGATCCTGAGCCTCCTCGTGACCTTCGGCCTCGCCATGGTGGTCGAGCAGGCGATCCGCATGATCTGGGGCGCGGCGCCGCTGCCCGCCAACATGCCCGACGCGGTCAAGGGTGCGGTGTTCGTGGGCGATTTCCTGTTCTCGCGCTACCGGCTCTTGCTGCTCGGGGTCGTGGTCCTGGTGCTCGGGGCCGTGTGGCTTTTGATCCACAAGACCTCGTTCGGCCGCGTCGTGCGCGCCGGCATCCAGCGGCCCGACATGGTGGCCGTCCTCGGCATCCGCCTCCAGCCCTACATGACCGCGATCGTCGTGCTCGGCGTCGCGATGGCGGCGTTGGGCGGAGCGCTGTTCGCGCCCATCACCGTGGTCGAGCCCGCGATGGGCGGCGACATCATCACCGTCGCGTTCGTGATCGTGGTGATCGGCGGTCTCGGGAGCTTCTGGGGCGTGGTGCTGGCGTCGCTCCTGGTGGGGGTGGTGCGCGGCATCACGATCAATTACCTCCCGGCGGCGGGCGAGGCGTCGATCTTCGTGCTCATGTTCGTGGTGCTGCTGGTGCGCCCGCGCGGACTCCTCGGCGAGCGCATCGAGAAGTTCGAATGAGCGACGGGCGCAAGCGGTCGAAATACCGGTCTCTCGCGGTCGCCGCCGGCGCGCTCGTCCTGCTGCCGCTCGCGATGCCGCCTCTCGGCCTCACGGTCGACACGGCGTCGGTCGTGGTGATCTTCGCGATCGCCGCCATGGGGCTCAATCTCCTGGTCGGCTATACCGGGCTCACCTCGTTCGGCCACAGCACCTGGTTCGGCATCGGCGCCTACGCCGCGGCCCTCATCCAGCTCCATTGGCTCGGCGGCGAGATCGTGCTGCCGATTCTCCTTTCGATGGCGATCGTAGCCGTGCTCTCGACCCTCGTCGGGCTCGTGATCCTGCGCCGGCGCGGCGTCTATTTCGCGCTCCTCACGCTGGCCCTTTCGGCCCTTTTCTACACGATCGCCTTTCGCTGGACCGCGGTCACCGGCGGCGAGAACGGACTCGGCAATCTCCAACGCGGCACGCTCGGCCCGATCCATCTCGACAATGTGTGGGCCTACTACGTTTTCGTCGCTATTGTCGGGCTCGCGGTGCTCTATGCGCTCCTGCGCGTAATCCATTCGCCGTTCGGGCACGTCCTCGTCGCGATCCGCGAGAATCAGCTGCGCGCGACCTTCCAGGGCTACCGCATCGATCGCTACAAGCTCGCGGCCTTCGTGATCGCGGCGGTGGTGTCCGGCTTGGCGGGCGCCTTGCTCGCGTTCCAGATCTACCTCGTCTCGGCCGAGGCCGTGTCGGTGCCGCTCTCGGGCGAGCTTCTGGCGATGGTGGTGATCGGCGGCATGCACGATTTGCTCGGCCCCGCGCTCGGCGCCTTGTTCTTCATCCTGTTCCGCGAGCTGTTCTCGATCTGGACGCCCGATTGGCTGCTCTGGTTCGGGCTCGCCTTCATCGGCTTCGTGCTGTTCTCGCCGAGCGGGCTCGCCGGCATTTGGGCCAAGCTCAGCCGGCACTGGCGCCCCGCGCCGACCGAGGCGGCGGCGATGAGCAAGCGCAGAATCTACCAGGACCTGGCGTTGCCCGCGTTCCTGCGGCGCGCGCAGGACGCGGGCACGGTGCTCGAGCTGGACGCGGTCTCGAAGCATTTCGGCGGCATCCGCGCGGTCGCCGGCGCGAGCCTCGCCTTAGGGGCCGGCGAAATTCACGCGCTCATCGGGCCGAACGGCGCCGGCAAGACGACCCTGTTCAACATGGCCTCGGGCCGCTTCGCGCCCGACGAGGGCAACGTGCGTCTCGAGGGGCGCGCGATCTCGGGATTGACGCCCGACCAGATCTGCCACCGCGGCCTCGCGCGCTCGTTCCAGATCACGAGCCTGTTCGGCAATCTTTCGGTCCACGAGAATCTGCGGCTCTCGCTACAGGCGCGCCATCCCGCGCGCTTCAATCCGTGGCGCGACATCGACAGCTACGCCGAGATCAACGCCGAGACCGCGGAACTCGTACGCTTTCTGGGCCTCGAAGGGATCGAGGACGTGCAAAGCGGCGGCCTCTCCTATGGCGGCCAGCGGCTCGTCGATCTCGGGATCGCGCTCGGCTCGAAGCCGCGCGTGCTGCTCCTGGACGAGCCGCTCGCCGGCCTCGCGGCCGCGGAGCGCGAGCGCGTCTCGAATCTCGTGAAAAGCATCGCCGCGAGCGTCCCCGTGCTCATCGTCGAGCACGACATCGACCGCGTGCTCGGCTTCTCCCAGCGCGTCACGGTGATGAACCAGGGCGAGGTGCTGATGGCGGGTGCGCCCGACGAAGTGCGCGCGGACCGGCGCGTGCAGGAAATCTATACCGGGAGCGGAACGCCGCCGGTGGTCGGGCGCGCTGCGGACGCCGCATCCGCCGCGCCGCTGCTGCGCTTCGAGGGGGTCGACGCCTTCTACGGCAAGAGCCACATCCTCAACGCCGCGACCCTCGACGTGCGCGACGGCGAGATCGTGGCCCTCCTCGGCCGCAATGGCGCGGGGAAGTCGACGCTCTTGAAGACGCTCGCCGGACTGGTCAAGCCCGCGTCGGGCCGCATCGAGTTCGACGGGCGCGACATCGCGGGCCTGCCGGCGCCGGACATCGCCCGCCTCGGCATCGGCTACGTGCCCCAGGGCCGCGGCCTGTTCGCCGGCATGACGGTGGCCGAGAATCTCGCCCTCGGCCGTCTCGCCCGGCGCACCGACGGAAGCCGCGGCGTGGTCTGGAGCGAGGCGCAGATCCTCGACTATTTCCCGCGCCTGCGCGAGCGCATGAACGTCGCGGCCGACTATCTCTCGGGCGGCGAGCAGCAGATGGTGGCGGTGGCGCGCGCGCTTTCAGGCAACGTCCGGCTCTTGCTGCTCGACGAGCCGTTCGAAGGCTTGGCGCCCACCGTCATCCTCGATCTCTTCCGCGTATTCGACCGGTTGCGCCGCCACGTGTCGATCGTGATCGTCGAGCACAATCTCGATCTCGTGCTGGCGCTGGCCGACCGCGTCTTCGCGCTCGAGCGCGGCGCCGTGTTCCATCAAGGCCCGGCTTCAGCCTTGCTCGAGGATTTGGAATACCGCAAAGAGATTCTATGGCTCTGAGCCCGCGCGACCGCGCGAGCGCTCAGGCGGCCGAGTCTTTCGCGCGCCGGGGGAAGAACGCCTCGATCGGCCCCGCCTTGCCCGACGGCGCGTCGGCGATCGCGAAGGTCTCGAAATAGGTGATCTCGGGCTCGACGCCGTAACGCGCGCGAATGCCCTCGCGCCAAGGCCCGTTGTAGAAGTGCCGCGCCGCCTCGAGGCTTTCCCAATGATAGGTGCCGCCCGCGACTCCGCCCTCGACGTCGTAGATGAAGTGCTTGCGGAGGAAGCCGGGGACCTTGAGGAAATCCGGCGCGATCGAGATGAAATGAGCGCGGCATTCCTCGTAGCCGATCGAGGGGGGAAGCCGGTACAGCACGATCGCAGTAATCATGACGCTCTCTCCATTCGCCTCGGACCCGCGCCGAGATAGGGTCGCCGCCGCGCCGGGCGCCGCATCTCGGCCATGGCATATATAGAGTGGCTTGCATTGCCACCCCGGGTCAACGCCGTCGAGCCCGGCCGCGGCCGGCCCGGGCGGCGGGGGCCGGGCCGGCCGCCATTGTTCCGGCGTCCGGGAAGGCGTAAGAAGGCGCCAAGGCGGAACATTGTGCGGCCAAGTCGCGTCGCGCCGAACTCTTTAGACCGCCAGGCATCGTTCCCACGAGATCGCGCCCCACGAGACCGCGTAAAGCGAGAGTGCCATGAACGAACTCGCGTCACGGCGCAATTTCGACCCGGCCGACGAGGCGCCGCTCCTCGCGACGATCGACCGCTGGCTCGAGCGCGACGTGCGCCCCGTGGTCAAGGCGTACGACCACGCGGATCGCTGGCCCGCCGAGATCGTGGCGCAGATGACCGAGCTCGGATTGTTCGGCGCGACCATCAGCCCGGAGTATGGCGGGCTCGGCCTTCCGGCCGCGACCTACGCGCGCATCGTCATGCGTATCTCGAGCGTGTGGATGGCGATCACCGGCATCTTCAATTCCCATCTCATGCTCGCCCTCGCGATCGAGAAGTTCGGCACCGAGGCGCAGAAGCGGACCTGGCTGCCGCGTCTCGCTTCGGGCGCGCTGCGCGGCGGCCTTGCGCTCACCGAGCCCGACGCGGGCACCGACCTCCAGGGCATCCGCATGACGGCGCGTCGCGACGGCGGCGACTACGTCATCAACGGCACCAAGATCTGGATCTCGAACGGCATCCAGGGCTCGGTGTTCGCGCTCCTGGTCAAGACCGATCCCGCGGCCGAGCCGCGCTACAAGGGGATGAGCCTCTTCATCGCGCCCGCGGGGCCGGGACTGCGCGCCGGAAAGAAGCTCGAGAAGCTCGGCTACAAGGCGATCGATTCGGCCGAGCTCGTGTTCGAGGATTACCGCATTCCCGCCGACCATCTGATCGGCGAGCGGGAGGGGCAAGGATTCTTCCAGGCGACCGGCGGGCTCGAGCTCGGGCGCATCAACGTGGCCGCGCGCGGCGTCGGCATCGCCGAGGGGGCGCTGGCGCTCGCGACCTCCTACGCGCAGTTGCGCAAGACCTTCGGGAAGCCCATCGCCGAGCATCAGGCGATCGCGCTCAAGCTCGGCGAGATGGCGACGCGCGCGCGCGCGGCGCGGCTCCTGACCCTCGACGCCGCGGCCGCGTTCGACCGCGGCGAGCGTTGCGACCTCGAGGCGGGCATGGCGAAATACTTCGCGTCCGAGGCGGCGCTCGAGAACAGCATCGAGTCGATGCGCATCCACGGCGCCTACGGTTACTCGAAGGAATACGACATCGAGCGCCTCTATCGCGACGCGCCGCTCACTTGCATCGGCGAGGGCACCAACGAAATCCAGCGCCTGATCATCGCGAAGCAATGGCTCAAGCGGAATCCCGTGTCATGAGGCCGCTCGACGGCGTACGCGTCCTCTCGCTCGAGCAGTTCGGCGCCGGGCCCTACGGCACCTCGTTCCTCGCCGATCTTGGCGCCGAGGTGATCAAGATCGAGAATCCGGAGACCGGCGGCGATCCCGCGCGCTATACCGGCCCGCATCTCCTGGGCGAGGCCGACAGCGAGTATTTCCAGACCTGGAACTCCGGGAAACGCAGTCTCGCCCTCGACCTCAAGTCGCGCGCGGGACGCGAGGCGTTCTTGGCATTGGTGCCCGGGGCCGATGCGGTGGTGAACAATCTGCGCGGCGACCAGCCGGCGAAGCTCGGCATCGATTACCGGAGCCTCAAGGCGCTCAATCCCGCGCTCGTCTGCCTCCACATCTCGGCCTATGGGCGCGACAATGAGCGGAAATCCTGGCCCGGCTACGATTACCTGATGCAGGCCGAGGCCGGGCTCATGAGCATCACCGGCGAGCCCGCGGCGCCGCCCGCGCGCTTCGGCCCCTCGATCGTCGACTACATGACCGGGCTCACCGGCATCGTCGGCCTGCTCGCGGCTCTCTTGCGCGCGCGCGCGACGGGCGTGGGCTGCGACGTCGATACTTGCCTGTTCGAGGTCGGGCTGCATCAGCTGGGCTATACCGCGACCTGGTACCTGAACCACGGCGACGCCGCGGAACGCCAGCCGCGTAGCGCCCATTTCTCGGTGGCGCCGGTCCAGACCTTCCCGACCGCGGACGGCTGGATCTTCGTCATGTGCATGACCGAGAAATTCTGGACCGCGCTCACCGATGCCCTCGGCCGGCCTGACCTCCGCGCGGACGCGCGCTTCGCGACCAACGCCGCGCGCGCGGCGAACCGCGGCGCGCTGAGCGAAGCGCTCGACGCCGAGTTCCGCAAGGAAACGACCGAGGCGTGGCTTGCGCGCCTCTCGGGCCTGTTGCCGGTGGGACCCGTGTACGATCTCAAGGACGCGCTCGACAATCCCTTCGTCGAGCGCATCGGCATGGTGCGCGAGGTGGCGCATCCCGAGAACGCGGCGCTCAAGCTGCTCGCGAGCCCGCTCAAGATCGACGGCGAGCGCCTCGGCTCGCGCGTCTCATCGGCGCTCGGCGCGGACAATGCGGCGCTGCTCGCGACGCCGCGGCGTACGCGCGCCGGCGACTAGCCCCGCCATGAAGCTCGCGGGCCTCCGCGTCGTCGATCTCTCGACGTTCCTCCCTGGGCCCTATCTCACGCTCCTTCTCGCCGACCATGGCGCGGAGGTGATCAAGATCGAGCCGCCGACGGGCGATCCGGGCCGCGCGATCGGTCCCTTCGAGGATGGGATGTCGGTCTTCTTCCGCAACGTGAACCGCGGCAAGAAGAGCGTCGTGCTCGATTTGAAGCAAGATGCGTCGCGCGCGCGGCTCCTCGCGCTCGCGGCGACGGCGGACGTGTTCGTCGAGAGCTTCCGGCCCGGCGTGGCGGCACGCCTCGGCGTCGATTACGCGCGCCTCTGCGCCGAGAATCCCGGCATCGTCTATTGCTCGATCGCCGCTTTCGGCCAGACGGGCCCGCATCCCCACCGGCCCGCGCACGATCTCGCGATCGAGGCCCAAAGCGGCGCCTTGAGTGTCACGCGCGGCAACGACGACCAGCCCGCGATCCCGGGCGTGCCCACGGCCGACATCGTCGCGGGCCTCCAAGGCTTGGCGGCCGTGCTGATGGCGCTGTTGCGCCGTGCCGGGACGGGCGCGGGCGACCATATCGACATCTCCATGCAGGATGCGATGCTGTCGGCCTCGGTCAACGTGCTCGGCCCCGCGCTCGCCGGGAAGCGCCAGCAGACGGCGAAGCTCGAACGCTCGACCGGTGGGGCGGCCTTCTATCGCATCTACGGGACCGCGGACGGGCGGCATCTGGTCCTCGGCGGCCAGGAGGAGAAGTTCGTGCGGGCATTTCTCGAGAAGCTCGGCCGGCCCGACCTGATCGAGCCGTGCCTTCGCGGGCCGGGTGCGCATCAGGCGCCGGTCATCGCGTTCCTCGAGGCGTTGTTCCGCACCAAGCCGCTCGCGGCGTGGGTCGAGGAGCTCGTGGCGCTCGATCTCTGCTTCGGCCCGGTGCTCGATTTTCCCGAGGTTCTGGCCGATCCCCAACTTCGCGCGCGCGGCACGGTGCTCGAGGATGCGCGCGGGCGGCGCCATATAGCCTCGCCGATCCGCTTCGCGGCCGAGCCGGCGCGGCCCGATCTCGAGGCCCCCGCGCTCGGGCGCGACACGGACGCCGTGCTCGACGCTCTCGCGCGGGAGCCGGCCCGGTCGCGACGATCGTGACGATTTGAAGCCGAATCGAATTGGCCTATCCTCGCGCCGGAGCCGCCGCCATGAGGGCACTCAGTTGAGAGGACTCAACAGCGCATCCTTCCGCCACGCGTGGCACGCGCTTTACGACGCGTCCAATCCGGCCCATCGCGCGGACCGCTGGAGCGTCGACGGGGTCGCATGGGTGAAGGAGCGCCACGTCTATTGGGGCGACGCGGTCTCATTTCAGGTGGAGACGCATCGGTTGAGCCACGCCGCACCCAAGGGCGGCTGGACGCTCCTGGTCGTGATCGAGCGCTGGTGGGGTCCGGACCGCGCGCGCGCCGTGCGCGAAGTCGAATGGGCGAAGATGCTCGAGGGCAGCGCCGAGAAGGCGCTCGCCTGGATGCGGCGCCAAGGTGCCGGCCGCTGATCGCGACGCGCGTTTAGGCCGCGGGCAGCTTTCGCGCCGCCTTGCCGTAGGCGAGCGCCTGGACCTTCTCCATGGTGACGAGGCCGCTTCCGATCATGCCGTCGAGCATGGGCAGGAACGCGTTGATCTTCGCCTCGCTGTCGACGATCTCGATCACCAGCGGCAGATCCTCCGAGAGACGCAGGATCTTCGCGGTATGGAGCCGGCTCGAATGTCCGTAGCCCATGGGCCCGCGCAGCACGGTCGCACCCGCGAGATGCGTCTCGCGCGCCTTGAGCACGATCGCCTCGTAGAGCGGGCGGCCGTGGCAGCGCTCGCTTTCGCCGACATAGATGCGCAGCAGGATCGCGTCGCGCGGCAGATCCATGGCATGGCCCTCCAGGGGCGGCGCTCGGACGTTGTCTCCCTCGGGGCGTGTTGTTCTCGGCACATCGTACTCGGGCGCGGCCGACCGGAGTCGGACGCGGCACCACCGCTTGCGCTCAGCAAAAAGGCCCCCACCGCGCAGTCGACGCAGTAGGAGCCATCAGCCCCGCGGGCGGTTTCGGGGAGCCCCATCCCCATTTCCATCGAGCATCGGCCAATCCGCGCAAGGCGTCAAGGCCGCGTTTCCCAACGCGGCCCGCGCGGCCAACTTGACAATCGGCGGCGATCCCCTAAGCTCGACATCCAGTCAGGCGATGGAGTTCGCCTTTTAACCGCCCTCGGGGCTGATGACTCCTTCCGGCGCTTCGGCGCGTCCGAAGGAGTGGCTATGGGCGGTCTCCCGAGCACAGCGAAGGCGAAGCAGGCGGCGAGCGCGCGGCGTCGCGATTGCGCCGGCGCATGCAGGCGAGGGGCGCCGTGACGCGCGACATCCTGCTCCAGATCGCCCAGGTGCTCACGGTGCTGCTGCTGGCGCCGCTCATCCAAGGCATCATCGTCCAATTCGAGGAGCGCGTGCAGCGCGGCCAGGGCCCGGGCATTTTCCAGCCCTATCGCGATCTTTGGAAGCTGTTCCACAAAGAGTTGGTGCTGCCCGAGACCGCGAGCTGGCTGTTCCTCGTCGCCCCCTTCGTCGCCTTCACCTGCATGCTGACGGTGCCGATCCTGATCCCGGTCTTGACCAATTTCCCGCTCCCGCTCTCGGACATGGGCGACATATTGGGCGGCGGGCTCATCCTCACCCTCGGCTC
>DATJLQ010000131.1:0-1368 GCA_035509415.1 Alphaproteobacteria bacterium | reverse complement strand
GCCCTATATCGACGGCGGCCTCGGCGCCGCCTACAACCAGTTCGACCATTTCACCTACACCGACCAGAGCAACAACACGACCAGCCTCTCGTCGAACGGCCATTTCGACATGGCCTGGGCGGTGGGCGCGGGCGTGGGCTTCCCGATCACGCGCGACTTGAAGCTCGACGTCTCCTATCGTTTCCTCTCGCTCGGCTATCTTGAGACCGGCCCGACCGAGAAGATCTACAACGGCACCGACTTGGGAGCCACGACCCAGTCGAAGGCGCTGCTTCAGGCCCATACGATCATGATCGGCCTGCGCTACACCTTCTATCGCCTGGATATGTTCTGAGCCGGTCTGAGCCGGGCGCGTCTGCGCCATTGCCGCGCGCCGGGGTTGACCCGGCCGCACCAGCCCCATAGAACCGGACGAATTCCCGCCGCGGCCGCACGATGTGCGCCGGTCGCGGCAACTTGCGTGGAGACGAGCGGATGACGAGCGAGCGCGAGCTGGCTTTGGCGGCGCGGGCGTGGCCCTTCGAGGAGGCGCGGAAGCTCGTCGCGCGCTACGCGAACGCCGCCCCCGCGCGCGGCCGCGTGCTGTTCGCGACCGGCTACGGCCCCTCGGGCCTGCCCCATATCGGCACCTTCGGCGAGGTCGCGCGCACGACCATGGTGCGCCACGCGTTCCAGCGCCTTTCGGACTTGCCGTCCCATCTCGTCGCCTTCTCGGACGACATGGACGGGCTCCGCAAGGTGCCCGACAACGTGCCCAACAAGGAAATGCTCGCCTCGCATCTCGGCAAGCCCTTGACCGCGATTCCCGATCCCTTCGGGACCCACGAGAGCTTCGGCGCCCACAACAACGCGCGCCTCAAATCCTTCCTCGACCGCTTCGGCTTCGAGTACGAGTTCAAGAGCTCGACCGCGTGCTACCGCGCGGGCGAGTTCGATGCGACCCTGCTCGCGGTGCTGCGCCACTACGATCAGGTGATCAACGTCGTGCTGCCCACCCTCGGCCCCGACCGGCGCGCGACCTACAGCCCGTTCCTGCCCATCTGCCCGCGCACCGGTATCGTGCTTCAGGTGCCGCTGGTCGAGACGCGGCCCGAGGCGGGCACCGTCGTCTACCGCGATCCCGGCGACGGCGCGCTCGTCGAGACGCCGGTCACGGGCGGCCATTGCAAGCTCCAATGGAAGGTCGATTGGGCGATGCGCTGGGTCGCCCTCGGCGTCGATTACGAAATGTCGGGGAAGGACCTCATCGATTCGGTCCGCCTCTCGAGCCAGATCTGCCGCATCCTCTCGGCGCGCCCGCCCGAGGGCTTCACCTACGAGCTGTTTCTCGACGAGAAGGGCGAGAAAATCTCGAAGTCGCGCGGCAAC
>DATJLQ010000130.1:0-11915 GCA_035509415.1 Alphaproteobacteria bacterium | reverse complement strand
ACGCCGGGCCGGCTCGAGATCAAGACCCTCGACGGCACGATCGACGCGTCCCATCTACGCGGCGGCGGCGTGATCGTGTTCGGCGCGCGGCCCGCCTACGGCATCAGCCTCGACCTCGACCGGCTCAATCTCGACGCCTATCTGCCCTCGGACGCGACGGCGCCGGGCGCGGCAGCGCCCGCGACAGCACCCAGGACATCGCCCACGGCGGCGTCGGGCACGAGCGCGACGACCGCGTCGTCGTTCGATCCCTTGACCGACGCGGACGGCAATCTCCACGCGCGCATCGACGAGCTCATCTATCGTGGCCAGGACATTCGCGGGCTCGACGCGGACGGCACGCTTCAGGGCGGAAACCTTGCTTTGCGCGACGCCCATGTCGACGATCTCGCGGGCGTCGCGGCGGACGTGAAGGGGAGCCTCGCGGGCTTCGGCGACGCGCCCAAGCTCGATCTCCTGCTCGACGCCCGGGCGAGCGACCTCACCGCGTTTTTCCGCTTTCTCGATGTCAAATCGCCGGTCGCGCCCGCGACCCTGGGCGCCACATCCCTCAAGGGCCATGTCGCGGGCGGCCTTGCGGGGCTCGATGTCGATCTCGCGGGCAACGTCGCGCGCGCGGATTGGACGCTCAAGGGAAAGATCGGGCTCGATGGCGGCGTCGGCGGCGGGCGCGGCCTCGGCTACGATCTCGATGTCGGCGCCAAGGGGCAAGGTTGGGGCGGCTTCGACCTCCATGCCAAGGCGCAGGGCAATCCGACCACGGTGACCCTCGCCGATCTCGGCGGAACGGTGGACGGCGTCGGCGTCTCGGGATCGCTCCAGGTCGGCTTCGCCGGGCCGCGTCCCAAGCTCACGGCCGAGCTCGCGGCCGACCGGCTCGACCTCGACCGGATTTTCGCTGGGAATGCGCCCGCGGCCACGCCGGGGGCTCAAGCCGCGAGCCCTGCCGCGACGCCGCCTTCGCAGCCCTGGTCGACCGCCCCGATCCGCTTCCTGCCGCTCGAGGCCGCGGACGGCGATCTCGCGCTCTCGGCGCGCGAGGTCGATTACGCGTCGCTCAAGATATCGGGCGCCAAGCTCGACGCCGCGCTCGCGAACGGCACGCTCACGCTCAAGAGCCTCACCGGCAAGCTCTTCGGCGGCGACCTCAAGATCGCGGGCAAGGTCGATGACGCGGCCGGGCCGGGCGGCAATCTCTCGCTCGAGCTTGCGAACGCCGATCTGGGAGCGGCGGGCTTCAAGCTCGGAATGCTCCGGCTATCGAACGGCACGCTCGACGCCAAGGCGGCGCTCGCCGCGAGCGGCCTGACCCCGGCAGCACTCGTGCGCTCTCTCACCGGCACGGCCTCGTTCCGCCTCGCGAACGGCACCCTCGACGGCTTCGAGCTCGACGCGGTGGGAAAGCGCCTCGACCGGCCGGCCGGCCTCGTGAGCGTGCTCGGCCTGGTGCAGACCGCGCTCGCGGGCGGCTCGACCAAGGTGAAGAGCCTCTCGGGCACGCTCAAGCTCGCGGATGGTGTCGCGCGCAACGACGACCTGGCGCTCGATGCCGAGGGCGGGCGCGTCGCGGGCCGCGGCACGATCGATCTCGCGCGCTGGAGCGTGGACTATCTCGCCTCGATCCAGATCGAGGGCGCGCCGGAAGCGCCGCCCTTCACCGTAACGCTCAAGGGCGCGCTCGACGATCCGCGCAAGATCGTCAACGTCAATGCGCTGCAGGACTACATGCTGAAACGCCTCGCGGCCGCGCGAAAGGCGCAAGCGCCGGCACCTCAACCGGCGCCGGCGCAAAACGGCGCGAGCGCAAAGCCCTAGCCGCGCTCGCCGCGCGAAAGCGAAGCCCTAGCTGCGCTCGCTGAGCGACTTCAAGACGAAAACCCGCAACGCGCTCGAGAGATTGCCGGCGGCCGGTCCCTCGCGGCCGCGGTCGATCTCGGCGATGAGCGCGTTGAGCGAGACGCCGCGCGCCGCCGCGATGTCCTTGAGCGCGTCCCAGAACGGAACCTCGAGCGAGACGCTGGTGCGATGACCCGCGATCGCGACCGAGCGTTTCCTCTCGACGGACATGGTCGGAACCTCAGGCCGAAGGGCCGAGCATGCGCTTGGGGTCGACCCAGGCGTCGAATTCCTTCTCGGTCAGATAGCCGAGGGCGACCGCCGCGTGCTTCAGGGTGGTGCCTTCGGCGTGGGCCTTCTTCGCGACCTTCGCCGCCTTGTCGTAGCCGATATGGGGATTGAGCGCGGTCACGAGCATGAGGGATTCGTGGAGAAGCCGCGCGATGCGCTTCTCGTCCGCCTCGATGCCCGCGACGCAATTGTCGGCGAAGCTCACGGAGGCATCGGCAAGAAGGCGAATCGACTGCAGCAAATTATATACGATCACCGGCTTGAACACGTTGAGCTCGAGATGGCCCGACGCACCCGCGATCGAGACCGCGACGTGGTTGCCCATGACTTGCGTCGCGACCATGGTCATGGCCTCGCATTGGGTCGGGTTCACCTTGCCGGGCATGATCGAGGAGCCCGGCTCGTTCTCCGGCAAATGCAGCTCGCCGAGGCCGCAACGCGGGCCCGAGCCCAGGAGCCGGAGATCGTTCGCGATCTTCATGAACGAGCAGGCGATCGTGTTCATCGCCCCCGACGCCTCGACCATCGCGTCGTGCGCCGCGAGCCCCTCGAACTTGTTGGGGGCTCGCTGGAACGGAAGGCCGGTGATCTTCGCGAGCTCGCGCGCGAAGGCCTTGTCGAAGCCCTTCTTCGCGTTGAGCCCCGTGCCGACCGCGGTACCTCCCTGCGCCACGCGATAGAGACGCGGCAGGGTTCCTTGCGCGCGCGCGACGGCGTTCTCGAGCTGGGCGACGTAGGCGGAGAATTCCTGGCCGAGCGTCAAGGGGGTCGCGTCCTGCAAATGGGTGCGGCCGATCTTGACGATCTTCGCGAACGCCTTCGTCTTCGCGGCGAAGGCCTTGCGCAGATGCTCGAGCGCGGGGACGAGGGCATGCACGATCTCGCTCGCGGCCGCGATATGCATCGCGGTCGGGAAACTGTCGTTGGACGATTGGCCCATATTCACATGGTCGTTGGGATGGACCGGCGCCTTGGCGCCGAGGGCCGCACCCAAGCGCTCGTTGGCGCGGTTCGCGATCACCTCGTTCGCGTTCATGTTGGTCTGGGTGCCGGAGCCGGTCTGCCACACGACGAGCGGGAACTCGTCCGCGAGCGTGCCGTCGATCACTTCGTCTGCCGCGGCGACGATGGCGCGCCCGCGCCTCGCATCGAGGGCGCCGAGCGCCATGTTCGCAAGTGCTGCGGCCTTCTTCTGGAGGCCGAGGGCGCGGACGAGGGCGGGCGGCATGCGCTCGCCGCCGATCTTGAAATTCTCCAGGCTGCGTTGGGTCTGCGCCCCCCAATAACGCGCGGCCGGCACCGCGATCGGGCCGAAAGAGTCGGTCTCGATGCGCGTCTTTCCTGGCTCGGGCTTCGAGCCTGTGCGTGTCGCCATGATTCTCTCCCCGCTCGGGTCGCTTGCAGCGCTACTGTTATCACCGGCGTCGCGCCAAGCCCAGCGGCCCCGGGCGCTCGCTCAGAAATCGGGCTCGTAACGCGGCGCGCGCGCGGGCTTGCGGCGCCCGTCAGCGTTTCCCGCGGGTGCCGTCGCGTCTCCGGCCTTGGCCGCGGCGGCCCGCGCGGCCGGCTTTTTCTTCCTCGCCTCAAAGCGGAGCCCGGCCTCGTAGGCCGACTTTCCCCAGCGGCATAGGGCCGCGCCATCCTTCAAGAGCGCCTTGGGCGCCTCCCAATAGGGGAGCGCTATCTCCTGGCCCTTGCCGCCCTCGTAGGTGAGCGGCCCGAGGCCGCGGCGCTCGAAGGCGCCCTTGGTCTCGGCGTCGGCCTTGAGGAAAAGGGCGCCGTCGAACAGGAGGCCGAAGATGGTGCCCTCGAGATAGAAGCCGTAGCCGCCGAACATGCGCTTCGCCTCGACCGGGCCGAGCGGGAGCAGAAGCTTCAGGATGCGCTCGACGCGCGGGTCCCGGGGCGGCTTCGCGGCGGGGCGTTTGGGCAAGGTTGGGCTCCTTCGAGGCTAGCGCCGGCTTGGCCGGGGGCGTTGGCGGTCTATGATATAATAGGGCCTTCGCGCTGGCAGCGGAGATGCCGTTTGTCCCGGTCCAATTCCTCGATCGCCACCACCGGTTTCGTCTCGCGCCTGGGCTATATCGCCGGGCTCGCGAGGATGACCGCGGGCCGCCTGTGGCGCGAGCCCGAGATCGACACGGTGCGCGCGCGCATCGCCGAGTACCGCGAGACGCTCCTGCGCCGCGCCGGAAAGCGCCTCGAGGATTGCCGCGTGCTCGAGATCGGCTTCGGCCAGCGGCCCTGGACGCTCCTGTGGCTGGCCAATCTCGGCGTCGACGTGGTGGGCGTCGATCTCGACCGGCCGGTCTTGCGTGGAAGTCCGGCCGAATTCCTCGCTTCTGCGCGCGCCAACGGCACGCTACGCGCGCTCAAATCCTTCGTCCGGTTCCATCTCCTCGACCGGCGCGAGCGCCAGGCGATGACGCGCGCGATCGCGGCCGATGCGGGCCGGCCGTTTCGCCTGCCGCTCGAGCGCTTGCGCCTCGACGACGCGGGCACCGACGCATTCTGGGACCGGCTCGCCCCCCTCGACTTCGTCTATTCCGAGGACGTGTTCGAGCACGTGCCGGCGGACGGGCTCGAGCGCATCGTCGCCGGCATGGCGCGCCGCTTGAAGCCCGACGGGCTCGCCTTCATCCGGCCCGACGTCTTCACCGGCATCACCGGGGGGCATCGCCTCGAATGGTATCCCTATACGATCGACCGGCCGCGCGCGCGCCGAACCGAGCCGTGGGAGCATCTGCGCCAGGACCGCAATCCGGCCGACACCTACCTCAACCGCCTGAGCCGGAAGGACTACAGGCGCCTGTTCGGGCGCCATTTCGAGATTCTCGAGGAGCGCGAGCTGACGCCCGACCTGGGCCGCCGGTTCCTCACCCCCGAGGTGCGCGCCGAGCTTGCGGCCTATGACGAGGAGGAGCTGTTCTCGAACCAGCTTCTGTTCCTTTTGCGCCCGAAGGCGCCGGAGACGGGCGGCGCGCGCCCATGATGTGCCCGGAGACGCGCCGAGAGACGCATCCGGGGACGCACCCGGGGACAGGTCGGGTGAATGCGCGATTGAGGTGCGCCGGCTTTACCGCGATAATGCGCGCGGCCCAAGGGGGTGGTGCGTGAGACTCCGCCGATGACGTCGCTGATCGTCCAGAAGGTGGTGCGCGTGCTGCGCCGGAAGGCGGGGGCGCTCGTCGGACGCCTGCGCCCGCTCGGTCCCATCATGGAGGCGGTGGCGGCACGCCCCTACGAGCTCCATCTCGAGTTCACCAATCTCTGCAACGCGAACTGCATCTTCTGCCCCTATCAGTTCCAGGAACGCCCGGTGACGCCGATGTCGGACGAGGTGTTCACGAAGGCGGTGGCCGACTTCGTCGCCGAGGGCGGGGGCAGCGTCGAATTGACGCCGGTCGTGGGCGACGCGCTGATCGACCGCAAGATCCTCGAGCGCGTGCGCTACCTGCGCTCGCTGCCCAAGATCGACCGCATCCAGCTCACCACCAACGCGATCCTGGTCGACCGCTACGGCGCCGCCGAGATCGTCGGCGCGGGCTTCACCACGATCCGCATCTCGATCGCGGGCTTCGACCGCGCCATGTACGAGCGCGTCTATCGCTCGAAGGAATATCCGCGCGTGCGGCGCAACGTGCTCGCGTTGCTCGAGGCGAACAAGGAGGCGGGGAGCCCGGTCGAGATCGTGATCGGCCTGCGGCCGGACCGGCCGCTCGAAGAGGTCATGCGCCATCCCGACTTCGCCGAGATTCTCGCCTACGGGCCCGAGCTCGATTTCACCTGGTCGTTCACCACCGCGGGCGGACGCATCACGCGCGAGATGCTGCCGCCGGCGATGCGGCTCCGCAAGGTCGCCTCGCGGCGCGAGCCGTGCGTCCAGACCTACAACGGGCCGATGGTGCTGGGCGACGGCACGGTGATGGCGTGTACCTGCGTCGCCGCGACCGACCGGGCCGGCGATCTCGGCATCGGCAACGTGCTCGAGCGGCCGCTCGGCGACATCTGGCGCTCGGAGAAGATGCGGCAACTGCGCGCGTCCTTCGGCACGCCCAAGCTCAACCCGACTTGCGCCAGCTGCGACATGTATCGCGGCCTCGAGCTCTACCGCACGAGCGAGGGGCGCGAGCGGGCGCGCACCGCGCGCGCGCGCGCAGCCGGCGGCGTGGTTCACCGTACGCGCGAGCGGGCGCGGAGCGGCTGGGCTGGGGGCTGATGGCGAACCCGCTCCTCCGGCATTTCCGCCTCATGGCGCGCTACAACCGGCTCGCCAACGAGCGCCTCTACGAGGCCTGCGCGCAACTTCCGGACTCCGAGCTCAAGCGCCCGCGGCCCGCCTTCTTCAAGAGCATCCACGGCACGCTCAACCACATTCTGGTGGGGGACCGCATCTGGCTCGCGCGCTTCGCGGGCCGGGAGGCGGCCTCGACGGGGTTGGACGCCATCCGCTACCGGGATTTCGGCGCCCTCCGCGCCGCGCGCGCGGCCGAGGATGCGCGCATCGAGACGTTCGCGGCCGGCCTCGACGAGGCGTTCCTCGCGCGCAACGTCGTCTACGTCAACAACGAGGGACGCGAATTCGCCGACCCGATGCCGATGGTGCTGGCCCATTTCTTCAACCACCAGACCCACCACCGGGGCCAGGTGCACGACCTGTTGACCGAGACCGGCGTCGCGACCCCGGTGCTCGATCTCCATCGCGTGATCAAGCCCGATCCCGGGCGCGATCTCTCGCCCGAGGGCTAGCTCGCGGTCACGAAGCTGCGGAATTTGAGCGGCTCGGCGATGCCGACGAGCGGGTCGATGCCGCCGCCGGTGCCCTTGATGATGACCGTGCCGAAGTCGAACAGGCGGCCGAGGATGCTCTGGTCGACCATGACGGATTCGATCTTGCTGCGGTTCATCTCGAAGGTCTTGCGCCGGACGATGCCGGTCTTGCTGATGACGCGCCGGTCGGTGACCGCGAGCTCGGTGCTCAGGCGGCGCATGAACCCGCGCAGCGCATCGAGGAGGGCCAGGACCAGGGCGACGAGGGACGCGATCTCGAGGCCCTTCGCGTAGGGCGTGCCGGCCTCGCGCGCGGACGCCACGTAAAGCGCTGCCGCGACGACGAGCCAGAAGACGGCGCGCCCGTAGACGATCCAGTGCACCCGCGTCTGGTGCACGATCGTCTCGCCCTCCTGGAGATGGTTCTGAACGTAGCTCACGTCCGCCCCCCGTTGCCCATTCAGCGCGCGCTAGCGCGATTCGCGGCATCGCGCGTCAGCGCGCATTGCCATGGAAAAAGTCGTTGCCCTTGTCGTCGGTGATGATGAAGGCCGGGAAGTCCTCGACCTCGATGCGCCAGATGGATTCCATGCCGAGCTCGGGATATTCGATCACGTCGACCTTGCGGATGCACTCCTGCGCGAGGCGCGCGGCCGGGCCGCCGATCGAGCCCAGATAGAAGCCGCCATAGGCCTTGCACGCGTCGACCACCGCCTTGGAGCGGTTGCCTTTGCCGACCGAGACGTAGCCGCCGCCGTTCTTCATCAGGAGCTCGACGTAGGAATCCATGCGCGCCGACGTGGTCGGCCCGAACGAGCCCGAGGCGTAGCCCTTGGGCGTCTTGGCCGGCCCGGCATAATAGATCATGTGGTCCTTGACGTATTGCGGCAGGCCCTCGCCGCGCTCGAGCCGGTCCTGAAGCTTGCCGTGGGCGATGTCGCGCGCGACCACCATGGGACCGCTGAGCGCGAGGCGCGTGCGCACCGGGTGGCTCGAGAGGAGCTTCCTGATCTCAGCCATCGGGCGCCGCAAGTCGACGCGCACCACCTCGCCGCCCAGATCCTCGTCCGAGGTCTCGGGCAGGTACTGCGCGGGATTGGTCTCGAGCGCCTCGAGGAATACGCCGTCGGCCGTGATCTTGCCGAGCGCCTGGCGGTCGGCGGCGCAAGAGACGCCGATGCCGACGGGCAGGCTCGCGCCGTGGCGCGGAAGCCGGATGACGCGCACGTCATGGACGAAATATTTCCCGCCGAACTGCGCGCCGATGCCGAACCCGGCGGTGAGCGCGCGCACTTTCTCCTCCATCTCGAGATCGCGGAAGGCGCGGCCCCGCTCGTTGCCCTCGGTCGGCAGATGGTCGAGGAAGCGCGTGCTCGCGAGCTTCACGGTCTTGAGCGTCTGCTCGGCCGACGTGCCGCCGATCACGATCGCGAGGTGGTAGGGCGGGCAGGCGGCGGTGCCGAGCGAGCGGATCTTGCCGTCGAGCGACTTCAGCATCGCGTCGGGCCTCAGGATCGCGGGCGTTTCCTGAAACAGGAAGGTCTTGTTGGCCGAGCCGCCGCCCTTGGCGATGAAGAGGAAATGGTATTCGTCGCCCTCGCTCGCATAGATGTCGATCTGGGCCGGGAGGTTCGACTTGGTGTTGACCTCCTTGAACATCGAAAGCGGCGCCATCTGGCTGTAGCGCAAATTGGTCTCGGCCCAGGTCTTGTGAATGCCGCGCGAGAGCGCCTCGGCGTCGTTGAAGCCGGTGAAGACGCGTTGGCCCTTCTCGGCGACCACGATGGGGGTGCCGGTGTCCTGGCACATGGGCAGCACGCGGCCCGCCGCGATCACCGCGTTCTTCAGGAGATCGAGCGCCACGAACCGGTCGTTGTCCGACGCCTCGGGGTCCTCGAGGATTTTCCTGAGTTGCGCGAGATGGCCCGGGCGCAAGAGATGCGAAATGTCGTGGAACGCGGTCTGCGCCAAAAGGGCCAACGCCTCGGGCCCGATCTTGAGCATGGGGCCGCCCGCGAAGCTCTGGCGCTCGACATGGTTCGAGGCGAGCTTGCGATAGGGGGTGCGGTCCTCGCCGAGGGCGAGGATTTCCTGGAACGCGAATTCGCTCATGGGCAACGGTCCCGACGGCCGCGGGGACCTTGAGGCGAGCGTCCCGGCGGCGATTGCGCTAGGCGGGGAATATCACTTCTTGCGGAAAGCGTCGAGGGCGACGACGCGCGGCGCCGTGCCGGTCTCGGACGGCTCGGCCGCCGGCTCGACGGCACCGCCCGCGACCTTGGCCGCGGGGGCCGCGTTCGCCGCCGCGATCTCGCCCTTGAACTGGAGCCCGAACTGGACCGAGGGATCGACGAAGCCGGTCATGGCCGCGAACGGCACCACGAGCCGCTCCTGCTGCTTGTTGAAGCTGAGCGTGACCTCGAACTTCTCCTCGTCCACCTTGAGGCCCCAGAACTGGTACTGGAGCACGATGGTCATCTCGTCGGGATACTGCGCGCGCAGATGGTCCGGGATCGAGACGCCGGCGTGGCGCGTGCGGAAGGTGAGATAGAAATGATGATTGTCGGTGAAGCCGTTCTTCGCGACCAGCGTCAGCGACTGGCGCACCACGCCGCGCAGCGCGTCCTCCACCATCTTGTCGTAACGCAATCCGTCCTTGCCCATGTCTCGCTCCCCGACCCGTGCTCGTGTTCTCGACCGTCCTCTTGGCGGGACGTCGAAGTGGGGGGCTTCTGTTGCCAGGTGCCCCCCGAACCCCGCCCAAGCCTGCGACGGCCGGGGACTTAGACTTCGAGGCTACCAGCCGCCGTTAGGCAGCGAGGCGAGCCTCCGCGTAGTTGTCGTTGGCAACTATGCTACGGCCCGATAACGGTGGAACCATGCCGGGCAAAAATCGCACCTTTGGCCACGCGTCGATCCTATTTCGCCCCCATGAGCGCCCGCCGGATCCCCCGGCGGGCCGAGATCGAATTGGTGGAGGCGCCGGGTACTGCCCCCGGGTCCGCTGCGGTTATTCTGTGCAACGTTTATCGCCATAGTCGGGTCACCCCGACACGGTAAAATATAAGGGTCGGCGCGCGCTTTGGAAAGCGCCTCGCCGAGTCGGGTCAAGGACCCGCCGCGACCCTGCCGTGCGCGGGAGGCGCGGCTCGGAATCCGGGGTGCCCGAGGCCGTCCTTGCCTCGCCCGGCGCCCCACGCCAGAGTGGCTGGCCGCCCGAAGCCTCCGAGCCGAGCCGAGACCGGAATGCCCCTAAGCCGCGACCAACAGGACGAGATCGACGCCCAGCGGGCCGGCTCCGCCCCCACGCGGCGCGCGACCGTGCCGGCCCTCGAGGAGATTCTCTACCAGGCGCTCCCGGTGCTCGACCACGGCTTCGTGCGCGTGATCGACTATATGGGCGACGACGGGGCGGTGGTGCAGGCGGCGCGCGTCTCCTACGGCAAGGGGACGCGCAAGGTCTCGGAGGATCGCGGGCTCATCAATTATCTGATGCGCCACCGGCACACGACCCCCTTCGAGATGTGCGAGATCAAATACCACGTGAAGCTGCCGATCTTCGTGGCACGCCAGTGGATCAGGCATCGTACCGCGAACGTCAACGAATACTCCGCGCGCTACTCGATCCTCGACAAGGAGTTCTACGTGCCGGCACCGGCGCAGCTCGCGGCGCAGTCGGCGTCGAACCGGCAGGGGCGCGGCGACACGCTCGAGGGCGAGGCGGCGGCGCGCGTGCTCTCGCTCCTCAGGGAGGACGCGGAGCGCAACTACGCCCATTACGTCGAGATGCTCAACGAGAACGAGGCGGGCGACGCGATCGACAAGGGCCGCGTCGGCCTCGCGCGTGAGCTCGCGCGCATGAACCTGACGCTCAACGTCTATACCCAATGGTATTGGAAGACCGATCTCCACAACCTGCTGCATTTCCTGAGCCTCCGCGCCGACGCCCACGCGCAATACGAGATCAGGGTCTATGCCGAGGCGATGCTCGAGACCGTGAAGCGCTGGGTCCCGCTGGTCTATGACGCGTTCGTGCAATACCGGCTCGGCGGCGTGCATCTCTCGGCCGCCGGCCTCGCGATCGTGAAGCGCCTGCTCGCGGGCGAGAAGGTGGATCAAGCCTCGAGCGGCTTGAGCGCGCGCGAATGGCGCGAGCTCATGGCGAGCCT
Source organism: Alphaproteobacteria bacterium (assembly GCA_035509415.1). Lineage (GTDB taxonomy): Bacteria > Pseudomonadota > Alphaproteobacteria > JACZXZ01 > JACZXZ01 > DATJLQ01. The sequence continues at coordinate 849 of DATJLQ010000130.1, read as the reverse complement.
GGGGCGGGAGTAGGGATGGCGACGCTTCCGTTGGCCCATTTGGCGGTCATCGACGAGCGTAAAGTCACCGGTTATCTGCTTTCGGAAACCCATCCCGCCGGGCGCTCAAAATCGGCTTTCTTCAGGACGCTCGGGTTCCGGCCGGAAAACTGGCATGGCCTTAGGGACGGTTTGGTCGAACATGCGCGGAACGCCCGGATCGTTGCTCAAGTGGAGACGCCTTTCGGCAGAAAAGTATATAATCGATGGGCCAATCACTGGACCGACCGGTACGGCGGCTGTGCGCGCCGTGTGGTTCGTGGAGCAGGGCCGGACGGCCCCTCGGCTGGTGACCGCGTATCGCGCGCCCGGAGGTGGAAATTGATCAAGGAACTCGATCCGGTGGTCCTGACCGAGCGTTTGGAGCGCGAGGGGCTGGAGGCCGGCGACGTGGGCTGGGTGGTCATGGTACATGGCGACCACGCCGGCTTCGAAGTGGAGTTCATGACCCTCGCGGGCGAAACCGTCTCGGTGGTGACGGTGCCGGCCCATGCCGTGCGTCCGGTCGGGCCCAACGAGATCGCGCACGCGAGGCTGGTGGCGTGAACGCCGGACTTGCAGTCACGCCGCGCGCGAGCGTACGCGCTTCGCGATCGCGGCACCGCTCTTCTCGGTCGCGATTGCCAGATCGTACGCCGTTTGGAGATTGAGCCAGAACTGCGGCGCGGTGCCGAAATAACGCGCCAAGCGCAACGCAGTGTCGGCCGTCACCGCGCGCTTGCCGTTGACGATCTCGGTCACGCGATTGACCGGCACGTCGAGGTCGCGCGCGAGGGCGTTGGCCGAGACCGCAAGCGTCTCCAGCTCGTC
>DATJLQ010000129.1:0-47408 GCA_035509415.1 Alphaproteobacteria bacterium | reverse complement strand
ACCCCGCCGCGTGGGCCTTCTGCCAGCCGTCCGGATCGTCGAGGAAGGAACGGACCTTCTGAAGCACGTCGCGCGGGAAATAGCCCTCGGCCTCGGCGACCGCGATCGTGTCCCACCAGGTCGCGAGCGCGGTGAGCTTGACGCCCGCCGCCTCGAGGCGCGCGATCCCCTCGGGGAAGATGCCGTAATGGAACACCACGAAATTATGCGCGACCTCGGCGCCCGCCTTCCGGAGGGCCTCGACGAAGGCGAGCTTGCTGCCGCCATCGGTCGCGAGATCCTCGACCAGGAGCACGCGCGTCCCTTCCTTCATGTCGCCCTCGATCTGCGCCATGCGCCCGAAGCCCTTGGCCTGCTTCCGGACATAGAGCATGGGCAGGTCCATGCGCTCCGCGATCCACGCGGCGAAGGGAATGCCCGCGGTCTCGCCGCCGGCGATCGCGTCGAAGGCGCCGCGTCCCGCCGCGCGCTCGATCTCGATCACCGCCAGATCCATGAGCTCGGCGCGCGCGCGCGGGAACGAGATGATCTTGCGGCAGTCGATATAGACCGGCGCGAGACGCCCGGAGGTGAAGGTGAAGGGCTTGTCGGGGCTGAAATTCACCGCCTTGATCTCGAGCAACGCACGCGCGGTCGCGTAGGCGGCGCTGCCGCGGGCGGGGGGCGGGGTCGATGCGCTCATCCGTGTCTCCTCGAGGCTCGGCCGCACGTTACGGCCGAACGGCGTCCTTGGAAAGGGCTTGTCCGCGCGTCACGGCACGACGCCGCACGCAATCACGTCGCGGTCGTCGCCCGCGACGCCATGGGCGAAGATCACCAGCGCGCGCCCCTCGAGCTCGGCGAGGGTCGTCCCATGGGCGGTCACGGATTTGCGCGCGATGCCGTCCGGGTCGACCGCGAGCGGCGGGAGCGTCGCGTGCGCAATCGCCGCCGCCGCCTTGTCGCGATCCGGATCCGGCAGCGCGCGCGAGGCGCCCGCGGCGACCTCCTGCTTCCCGATCCGGGCCGGCGCGCAATCGCCGGTCGGCCGCCATGCGAGCGCGTGCAAGCCCGGTGAAAGTCTTTCCAATAGCGGGGTGAGGCTGAGCGCTCCCTTGCTGTCGGCGAGCCGCACGATGCCGATCCCGGCACCCACCCCTTGGGCGCTCACCAGGCTCACCCGGATGTTGAGCTCCGCGGCCCCGGCACGCGGGGCGACTGCCATTGCCAGGGCAAGCAAAAGCGCTGCACGCGTGCGCGCGCGAAACGCCCCGCGGGCCGCGCCGGAATCCGCCCCGGGCTGTGGAAAACTGCGGCGGTTCACCAGGAACCTATTGAATCCCATGACGATTCCAGTCATAGTGCCGGCCGCCATTTGTGCCAAGAGATAAGCATGGGGGCTTCGTGCATTTGACGCGACGGGTATTCTGTGGGGCACTTGCCGCGGCGGCAATCGTCACGATCGTGGTTCTGGGAAGTGCGTCGGCGCGCGCCGAGGACGGCAAGCTGACCTTTCTCACCTTGGGCAAGCAATCCGGATTTCTCGAGCTCGGCTCGGGCGCGTTCGCGCTCATCGGCAACGAGCAGAAGGGACGCGGCCGTCCGACGGGCGAAGTCAATCTCGACGCCGTGTCGGGTTGGGATCTGGTCAACTTCTGGGACCTGATGCGCGTGAGCCCGACGATCGGCGGCTTCCTCACCGCGCGCGGCGGCATCATGGGCTATGCGGGCCTTCACGGCGCGATCCCGATCGGCGATCGTGTCGAGCTCGATCCCTTCACCACGCTCGGCGCCTATGGCGACGGCAACGGCCGCGACATGGGCAGCAAGGCGTTGTTCCATGTCGGCCTCACCGGCTATTACCTGTTCGAGACCGGATATCGCGCCGGCCTCACCTTCGCCCATGAATCGAACGCCGGCCTGTTCCCGCGCGACCGCGAGCATTGCACGTGCAATCCGAGCGCCAACGACGTGCTCATGACGGTCGGCCTGCCGATCGACAAGCTCGGCTTCTAGGCGCATCGCCGCGCGCCGCCGACGCTCGGGCGAAACGCGCGCGCGAGCGTGCCGAATTTCAATCCAAGGCGACGAAGAGGGCGATGTTGCGTCCGGCGGGCGGTTGATTGTCATTGCAATTATGGTCATAATTCCCCTCGCCAGAAGCCTAAAAACAAGAAGCGTAAGGGGGTCGGCGAATTTGGCGCGACGGGTAATTTGCGGGGCTCTCGCCGCAGCGGCAATCGTCACGATCGTCATTCTGGGAACCGGCCCGGCGCACGCCGAGGACGGCAAGCTGACATTCCTCACCTTGAGCAAGCAGCCCGGCATTCTCGAGCTCGGCGCGGGCGAGTTCGCCCTCATCGACAATCCCTCGGGCGGGCGTTGGGCGCCGTCGCCGGAATTCAACGTCGATTCCGTGTTCGCCTGGGACCTGGTCAATTTCTGGGGCCTGATGCGCGTGCGCCCGATGATCGGCGCCTTCGTCACCACCGAGGAAAGCGCCATGGGCTATCTCGGCCTGCACGGCTCGATCCCGATCGTGCACCATTTCGAGATCGATCCGTTCGGCGCGGTCGGCCGCTATAGCTACGGCAAGGGACGCGACATGGGCAGCGAATGGCTGTTCCATGCGGGCTTTACCGGCTACTACGTGTTGGATTCGGGCTATCGCTTCGGGCTCACCTATGCCCACGAATCGAACGGCGGCCGGTTCCCGCACGAGCACCCGGGCTGCCTGTGCAACCCCGGCGCCAACGACATCCAGGTCACGCTCGGCATCCCCTTCACGAAGCTCCTCGGCTACTAGGCGCATCGCCGCCGGCCGCGGCGCGCCCGCGTCAGTGCGCGAGGTCCTGCGCCTTCTTGTTGATCGCCGCGATCAGCGCGTCGAGGCCCTTCTCGCGGATGATCGAGGTGTATTCGGAGCGCCGCACCGCGAGCTGCGAGATGGCGCCGTCGAGATAGACGTCGATCACCTTGGGCTCGCCCGCGTCCTCGCGCAAAAGATAGTTGAGCGCGACCTTGCCGCCGTCCGACTTGACCAGGGTCGTGTAGACGATCACGTCGTTGCGCGGCGTCGTCTTCTCGGTGCCGGTGATGAACTTCTCGCCGCCGAAGTCGTCGAACGCGTGCGCGTAGTTGGCGACGGTGAAGCCGCGGAACGCGTCGGTGAGGCCCTTGCGCTGGGCCGGGCTCATCGAGTCCCAATAGCTGCCCACGCTCGAGCGCGCCATGAACGAGATGTCGAAGGTCTTGTCGATCGAGGGGGCGAGGAGCCGGTAGCGGCCCTGGTAGCCGAGCTTCGCACCCCCGTGCATGGCCTTGAGGAGCGTCGCGTAGAAATCCTCGATCACCTGCTTCGGCGCCTCGGTCGCGGCGAAGGTCGCACCGGCCGGCACCAGAACCGCGAGCGCGAGCGCGGCCAGCATCAGTCTCATTCGCCTCAGCATCCGTCTTCCTTCCGTCACGAACCGGCAGTCGGGCGTTAAACCTAGGCGCGCGCGGTCCGTTTTTCAGCCCCTCGGGTGGGACAATTTGGTGCCGCGCGGACCGCCTCGAGGGGGTCCGCGGCACAGCGCAGACTCTCTTGCCGCGCCGGTCCCGTCAAGCGTCAATAGCGCGCTGGAACGTCGCTCCGCCGCGCGTTCCGCCGCCGCCGCGCGGCGCGGATCGTGGCATTATTGGGCTTGTGGCGGGGCGGCCGCGTCTTTATATGCTCGGGGACAGGCGCACGCGCCGGTCCGGCATGAATGCCGGCCCCCCATGGCCGGCGCCGAACGGCCCGAAACCAGCCCGACGTCCGCCCCGAATTTCGGCCATGAACCTGCCGCCCGAGCATGCCAAGGTCCCGCCGGGGCCGCCCAGGGTCGAGCCGGCGTCGGCGGAGCCCGATCCGCTCAGCTCGGGGCGCTTTGCCATGGCGCTCGCCTGGTGGGTCGAGCGCGCGCGCCGGCTCGCCTGGCCGATCATCGTCGGCGCGGTGGCGCTCACGGCCGTCGCCGGAACCTACACGGTCGATCATCTGGGCATGAACACGGACAGCAACGCGCTGCTTTCGTCCGACCTGCCCTACCGCAAGAACCTCAAGGAGTACGAGAAGGAGTTCCCGCAGCTCCAGGACAATCTCGTGGTGGTGATCGAGGCCGACAGCCCCGATCGCGCCGAGGACGCGGCCAACGCGCTTGCCGACCGGTTGCGCGGCGACCACACGCACTTCACCGACGTGTTCTCGCCTAACGGCGATCCCTTCTTCCGGCGCGAGGGACTGCTGTTCCTCGAGCCCAAGGAGCTGCAGGACCTCTCGGACCGGCTCGCGCAGGCGCAGCCGCTGCTCGCGGCCCTCGTGGTCGACCGCAGCCTGCGCGGGCTGTTCGGCGTCTTGGGCGAGGCGGCGCAAGGGATCGAGCTCGGCGAGGTCAATCCCAATCTTTTGGTGCGGCCGCTCACCATGATCGGCGACATCGTCGAGGAGCGCCTCGAGGGCAAGCCCGCGCGGCTCAGCTGGCGCGACCTCATGACCGGGCTCCCCGACCGCGCCTCCGACCGGCGCCAGATCATCACGCTCAAGCCGCGCCTCGACTATCAGACGCTCGATCCCGCGGCGGCCGCGATCGCGACCGTCCACGACGACGCCAAGGCGCTCGATCTCGACGCGGCGCACGGGGTGAGCGTGCGCGTGACCGGCGGCCCGGCGATGGACGAGGATCAGCTCAAGAGCGTGCAGAAAGGCGTCGGCCTCGCGAGCGCGGTCTCGCTCGTGCTGGTGACCGGGCTCGTGTTCGTGGGCTTGCGCTCGCCGAAGCTCGTGTTCGCGACCATCGCGACCCTTCTCATGAGCCTCGTCTGGACCGCGGGCTTCGCCACCGTCTCGATCGGCTATTTGAATTTGATCTCGGTCGCTTTCGCGGTGCTGTTCATCGGGCTCGCGGTCGATTTCAGCATCCAGTTCGGCCTCCGGTACCGGGAAAGCATCGACCAGGGGGCCGACAACAAGAGTGCGCTCGGCGCCGCCGCGGCGGGCACCGGGATCGCGGTCGGCCTCGCCGCGCTCTGCGCGGCGATCGGCTTCTTCGCCTTCGTGCCGACCCAATATATCGGCCTGGCCCAGCTCGGCATCATCGCCGGCACCGGCATGTTCATCGGCCTGTTCGCGACGCTCACGCTGCTTCCGGCGCTCCTCACCGTGATGCCGGTCCGGCCCAGCCGGCGCGCGGGCGACGACAAGAACGGCCATCCCATGACCAGCGTGCTCGAGCGCCATTCGCGCGCCGTGTGCCTCGGCGCGCTCGCCCTCGGCCTCGTCTCGCTCGCGGCCCTCCCCTTCGTCACCTTCGACATCGACCCGGTGCATCTCCAGGACCCGAACACCGAATCGGTCAAGGCCTATATCGAGCTCACCAAGGATTCGACCACCTCGCCCTACTCGATCAGCGTGGTGACCCCGAACCTCGCCGCGGCCGACGCGCTCGCGCACCGCCTCGACAAGCTGCCCGAGGTCGACAGCACGGTGACGCTCAGCTCGTTCCTGCCCCAGGACCAGAATGCGAAGCTAGCACTCATCGACCAGATGGCGACGTTCTTGACCCCCGTGATCATGGGCGGCGAATCGAAGCCGCCGCCGAACGACGCCGAGCGGCGCGCGGCGGTCGTCGGGCTCGAGCGCGATCTCGGGAAGCTTGCGGCCTCGCCCAAGGCCGGACCGGTGGCGGCTCCCGCGCGCCGGCTCGCGGATCTTCTCGAGCGTTACCAGGCGGGGCCGGGCTCGGGACCGGACGGCGACAAGGCGCTCGGCACCGCCCTCATCGCCAATCTCGCGGGCCGGCTCGAGGGCCTGATCGAGCTCATGCAGGCGGGCCCGGTCACCTACGGCACGCTGCCGCCCAACCTGAAGGCGCGCTACCTCGCCCCCGACGGGCGCGCGCGGGTCGAGGTGTTCCCGGCCGAGCAGCTCAACACCGAGGATTCGCTCACGCGCTTCGTCGATTCGGTGAGCGCCATCGCGCCCAACGCGACCGACACGCCGGTGCTCCTCTTGGGCGGCGGGCGGCTCGTGATCGGCGCCTTCGAGCGCGCGGGTGCGATCGCCTTCGTCGCGATCTCGCTCCTCCTCTTGGTCGTGCTCAAGAGCTTCTGGGATTCGCTTTTGGTGCTCCTGCCCTTGGCGCTCGCGGCGGCGCTCACGGTCGCGACCGTGGTCGTGACCGGCCAATCCTTCAACTTCGCGAACATCATCGCGCTGCCGCTCCTGTTCAGCCTGGGGGTCGCGTTCGGCATCTATCTCGTGTTGCGCCATCGCGAGACGCGCCGGGTGGCGGACCTCCTGCGCACCTCGACGCCGCGCGCGGTGCTGTTCTCCGCCCTCACCACCATGACCTCGTTCTCGAGCCTCATGCTGTCGAGCCACCGGGGCACGGCGAGCATGGGGTACCTGCTCGGCATCTGCTTGACGCTCGCCCTCGTCTGCACGCTCGTCGTATTGCCGGCGCTCTTGACCTGGCGCGAGCAGCGCCGCGCCGCGCGCTACGAATCGTGAGCGCGCGCGTGACGGGCCGTACATCATGAAACCGTTGCCATGAAAGCTTTGGCATGAAAGCGCTCGTGACCGGGGCGACCGGCTTCGTGGGCTCGGCGGTTGCGCGCCGGCTGATCGCGAACGGCATCGCGGTCAGAGCACTCGCGCGTCCCGCAAGCGACAAGCGCAACCTCGCGGGCCTCGAATGCGAGATCGCCACTGGCGACCTCAACGACGACGCGTCGGTCAAGGCGGCGCTCGCGGGATGCGACGCGTTGTTCCACGTCGCGGCCGATTACCGGCTCTGGGTCCCGAAGCCGGCCGAGATTTACCGCACCAACGTCGAGGCGACGGAGCGACTGTTAAGCGCCGCGCGCGCGGCCGGCGTGGGCCGCATCGTCTATACGAGCAGCGTTGCGACCCTCGGCCTCAATGAGGACGGCACGCCAGCCGACGAGGATACGCCGTCCGCGCTCGAGGAGATGATCGGCCATTACAAGCGCTCGAAGTTCCTCGCCGAGGAGGCGGTGAAGCGCCTCGTGCGCGAGGCGGGGCTGGATGCCGTGATCGTCAATCCCTCGGCGCCCGTGGGCCCGCGCGACTTGAGGCCGACGCCCACGGGCAAGATGATCCTCGATGCCGCGCGCGGGAAAATGCCGGCCTATGTCGATACCGGGCTCAATGTCGTCCACGTTGACGACGTGGCGGAGGGGCATCTCCTTGCGTTCCGGCGCGGGCGCGCGGGCGAGCGCTACATCCTGGGCGGCGAGAATCTCGCCTTGCGCGCGATCCTCGCCGAGGTCGCGGCACTCGTGGGGCGCAGGCCGCCGAGCCTCCGGCTTCCCCACGGGCTCGTGCTTCCGATCGCCTATATGGCGGAAGCGGTCGCACGCCTCACCGGCGCCGAGCCCGCGGTCACCGTCGACGGCGCCAAGCTCGCGCGGAAGCACATGTATTTCTCGAGTGCCAAGGCCGAGCGCGAGCTCGGCTACCGCGCGCGCCCGGCGCAAAGCGCCATCGCCGACGCGGTCGCCTGGTTCAGGGCCAACGGCTATTTGGGCGACCGGCGATTCGGGCCGGGGCCCGGCGCCGGCGGTTGACTTCGGCCGGCGGGGGCCAAACCTAGGGGCTGAGCGAGGGCCGCGTCCGGCCTCGCGAGGAGTCGAAACAATCGGCCTATCCCTTGGCGGGCGCGGCGGTTTCGTGCTATTCACCCGGGGAACGGCGCCGGCCCCAAAGGGACGGCGTTTCGTGTTGAACGAGCATTTGGGCCGCGCGCCGCGAGGCGCCGGCGGGAGAATGGGCTCATGCGGGTGGTCCTGGCTCAGCCGCGAGGCTTCTGCGCCGGTGTCGAGCGCGCGATCGAGATCGTCGAGCGCGCGCTCAAGCATTACGGCCCGCCGGTCTATGTGCGCCACGAGATCGTGCACAACAAGCGCGTGGTCGAAGATCTGAAGGCCAAGGGGGCCATCTTCGTCGAGGAGCTCGACGCGGTGCCGGTGGGGGCGATCACGGTGTTCAGCGCCCACGGCGTCGCGCAGAAGGTCGAGGAGGACGCGGCCTTGCGCAAGCTCCCGGTGATCGACGCGACCTGCCCGCTGGTCGCGAAGGTGCACAAGGAGGGCCAGCGCTACGCCGAGGGCGGCTACGAGGTCGTGCTCATCGGCCACAAGGGCCATCCCGAGGTCGAGGGCACCATGGGCCGCATCCCGGGCACCGTGCATCTGGTCTCGAAGGCGGCCGACGTCGAGCGGCTCGCGGTCGCGAATCCCGTGAAGCTCTCCTACGTGACCCAGACCACGCTCTCGGTCGACGACACGCGCGAGGTGATCGAGGCGCTCCGGAAGCGCTTCCCCGCGATCGTCGGGCCCGACGTGAAGGACATCTGCTACGCGACCCAGAACCGCCAGGCCGCCGTGCGCGAGCTCGCGCGCGAGGTCGACGTGATCCTGGTCGTGGGGGCCAAGAACAGCTCGAACTCGAATCGCCTGCGCGAGATCGGCGCCGAGATGGGGGTCGCGAGCTACCTGATCGACGACGCGGGCCAGCTCGACCCGCGCTGGCTCAAGGGGGCGGAGGCGGTCGGCATCACGGCCGGGGCGTCGGCGCCCGAGGAGCTGGTGCAGGAGCTGATCGAGCGCCTGCGCGACTTCGACGGGGTCGAGGTCGAGAAGCTCGACGGCATCCAGGAGAACGTGCAGTTCAAGCTGCCGCCCGAGCTGCGCGACGAGCCCGATCTGCGCGACGGGGCGGTCGCGGACTGAGCCCCCGCGCGGGCGCGACCGCGCGCGCGGCCCATGGGGCGCAACCCTTAGAGAAGGACGATCGAGTTGGGCGTTCCCGTTCTCCAGCAGCTCCGTATCGGCGCCTACATCGCGAAGCAGAAGCTCGCGGGCAACAAGCGCTATCCGCTCGTGCTCATGCTCGAGCCCCTGTTCCGCTGCAATCTCGCCTGCGCCGGCTGCGGCAAGATCGACTATCCGGACGAGATCCTGAACAAGCGCCTCTCGGTCGCCGACTGTCTCCAGGCGGTCGACGAGTGCGGCGCCCCCGTGGTCTCGATCCCGGGCGGCGAGCCGCTTCTCCACAAGGAGATCGGCGAGATCGTGCGCGGCATCGTCGCGCGCAGGAAATACATTTATCTCTGCACCAACGCGCTCTTGCTCGAGAAGAAGCTCGACCTGTTCGAGCCCTCGCCCTATCTCACCTTCTCGGTGCATTTGGATGGGCTCGAGCCCGAGCACGATCACGCGGTGAGCCAGGAAGGCGTGTTCGTGCGCGCGGTCGCGGCGGTCCAGGCGGCCAAGGCGAAAGGCTTCCGCGTCAACGTCAACGCGACCCTGTTCGACGGGCTCGATCCCGACCGCATCGCCGCCTTCCTCGATTTCGCGAGCTTCGAGCTCGGCGTCGACGGCATCACCATCTCGCCCGGCTACGCCTACGAGCGCGCCCCCGACCAGCAGCACTTCCTCACGCGCCAGAAGACCAAGCAGCTGTTCCGCGAGGTGTTCAAGCGCGGCAAGGGCAAGAAGTGGCGTTTCAGCCAGTCGAGCCTGTTCTTCGATTTCCTCGCCGGCAACCAGCAGTACCATTGCACGCCCTGGGGCAACCCGACGCGCAACATCTTCGGCTGGCAGCGGCCCTGCTATCTCCTGGGCGAGGGCTACGCCAAGAGCTTCCGCGAGCTCATCGAGACTACCGAGTGGGACAAGTACGGCACCGGCAATTACGAGAAATGCGCGAACTGCATGGTCCATTGCGGCTACGAGCCGACCGCGGCGGACGACGCGTTCAAGCATCCCCTGAAGACGCTCAGGGTGGCAATCAGGGGGCCGCGGGTCGAGGGGCCGATGGCGCCCGAGATCGCGCTCGAGGGACAGCGCCCGGCACAATACGTGTTCGACGCCAACGTGCAGAAGACGTTGACCGAGCTACGGGCCGAAAACGAACGCCGGGCCAAGGTCGGCGGCCAAGCGGCCGAGTGACGCCAGCGCCGCGCGGTTGGCGCGGCCGAGCCGGATCAGCGCCGGAAATTCCCAAGGTCGCAAAATCGCGCGCGCGAGCACCGGCAGGGCGCGCGCGTTGCCGCTCGCGTCGAGGCCCGCAAGGGCCGCCTCGGGGATGGCGTCCGACGCCGTGTCGAGAATCGCGCGCAGCACCATGAACGGCACGCCCGCCGCGCGCGCCGCGGCCGCGACCGCATGGCTTTCCATGTCGACCGCGATGGCGCCGGTCGCGCGATAGAGGCGCGCTTTTTCGGCCGGGGTCGCGAGCGCCGCGTCGGCACCCGCGACATCGCCCAACGCGACGCGCCCATTCGCCGCGAGCGCGTCTCCGAGCCGCGCGCGCCAAGCGGCATCGGTCTCGATCCGCGTGCCGTCGGGCAGCACCACTGCGCGCGCGAGCACGCCATCGCCGGTATCTAGCGCCGGATCGAGCCCGCCCGCGAGGCCGAAGCTCAAAAGCGCCTCGACCCCCTCGATCACGAGCCGCCGCGCCCCCTCCGCCGCGCGCGCGGACGAGGCACCCGCGATCGCGAGCTTGGGCTGGAACGGCGCGGGCACGTCGCGGAGGGCCGCGCGCACAATAGCCGCCTCGCTCGCCATGCCGACCACGATTCCGATACGCGTCAAATCCCCCACCGCACGGTCTTGTCGTTGCCGCGCGCGAGATTGCGGTAGCGCGCGAGCGCCCAAAGCGGAAAGAAGCGGCGGTAGCCGTGATAACGCAGATAGAACACGCGCGGAAAGCCGACCGCGGTGAACCAAGGCTCGCGCCACTCGCAGCCCTCGCGGGGAGCGGCAAGGAGATAGGCGATGCCGCGCTTCGCGGCCGGACTGTCGGCCTCGCCGGCCGCGAGCAGCGCGAGCACGGCCCACGAAGTTTGGGACGCGGTCGATTCCTTGGCGAGGGCGCGCCGCTCCGGCCAGTAGGTGGCGCCATCCTCGCCCCAGCCGCCATCCTCGCGTTGGCGCGCGACAAGCCACTCGACCGCCTTCCGCACATAGGGCTGGCTCATGTCCTCGCCGGCACCGTTCAAGGCCGCGAGCACCGACCAGGTGCCGTAGATGTAATTGGTGCCCCAGCGGCCGAACCAGGAGCCGTCCTTCTCCTGCTCGCGCTTCAGATACTCGATTGCGTTTGCCACCGCCGGATGATCGCGCCCGTAGCCGAGCTGCGCCAGGAACCCGAGGCAACGCGCGCTCACGTCGGCGGTCGGCGGGTCGAGCAACGCGCCGTGATCGGCGAAGGGAATGTGGTTCAGATGGTAATGCTCGTTCTCGGCGTCGAACGAGCCCCAGCCGCCGTTCGAACTCTGCATGCCGAGAATCCATTCCGCCGCGCGCTCGACCGTCTCGCGGTGCGCGGGATCGCCCGCGCGGTCGAGGGCAAGGCCGACGAGCGCCGTGTCGTCCACGTCGGGGTAATGGGCGTTGTTGTATTGGAACGCCCAGCCGCCGGGGCGAAGGTTCGGGCGCACCGCCGCCCAATCGCCCTTGACGTCGAGCACCTGGCGCAACGCGAGCCAATCCATCGCGCGCGCGACCGCGGCGCCGTCGCGCGGCGGCTCGGTCTCCATGAGGGCATGGGCCGCGAGGCCGGTGTCCCACACCGGCGAGACGCAGGGCTGGCAATAGCCGATCTCGTCCTCGAGCACGAGGAGATTGCGGATCGAGCGCTTGGCCGTGACGAGCGCCGGATGGTCCTTGGGGTAGCCGAGCGCCTCCATCGCCATGACCGAGTTCGCCATGGCGGGGAAGATGGCGCCGAGCCCGTCCTCGCCGTTGAGCCGCTCGGTGAACCATTCGACCGCGCGCCGGATCGCGCGGCGGCGCCGCTCGCCGCCGAACAGCGGCTCGACGCAATGCAGGAGCTTGTCGAGGCCCAGGAAGAACTCGCCGAGGCGCGCCCCAGTGGGATTGGTCTGCCAGTCGCGCACCTCTCCGGGCGGCGTTCTGAACAGCTCGGCGATGTCGACCTTGCGCGGGTTGCGCGCCCGCGGCTTGAGCGCCGCGAGCACCAGGAGCGGGACGATCACCGTGCGCGACCAGTAGCTCACCTTGTCAAGGTGGAACGGGAACCAACGCGGCAGCAGCATGATCTCGACCGGCATCACGGGGACGCCGCGCCACGGGATCTGGCGGAAGAGCGCAAGCGCGAAGCGCGTGAAGACGTTGGCGCGCTCGGCGCCCCCTGCCGCGAGCACGGCCGCGCGCGCGCGCTTCATGTGGGGGGCCTCGACGTCGTCGCCCACGAGCTTCAGCGCGAGATAGGCCTTGACCGTGGCGCTGATGTTGAGGTCGCCGCCGTGGAACAGCGGCCAGCCGCCATGCGCGCCCTGGATCTTGCGCAAGTAAGCCGCGAGCTTGCGCTCGACCCCGTCGTCGATCTCGTCGAGATAATGCTCGAGCATGATGTATTCGGCGGGGATGGTCGCGTCCGCCTCGAGCTCGAACACCCAATGCCCGTCCGCGCGCTGCATCGCCCTGAGCGCCGCACCCGCCTCGGCGATGGTCGCGTCCAGCCGGCGCTCGAACTCGGGATCGGGGAGGTTGGCTTGAGGATCGACAGCCATGGTCCGCGCGGGCGGAGACCGCCTCAATGGCCCTCGAACGCGACGAGCGCCGAGACCTCGACGTCCATGGCCTCGAGGCGCTTCTTGCCGCCGAGCTCCGGGAGGTCGATCACGAACGAGGCGCCGACGATCGCGCCCCCGGTCCTGCGGATGAGCTCGATCGCCGCCGCGGCCGTGCCGCCGGTCGCGATCAGATCGTCGACCACGAGGATGCGCTCGCCCTCGAGGATCGAATCGGTGTGGATCTCGACCCGGTCGATGCCGTATTCGAGCTCGTAATCCTGGCCCACGGTCTTCCAAGGCAGCTTGCCGCGCTTCCGGACCGCGACGAAGCCGGACTTGAGCATGTGCGCGACAGCACCCCCCAGGATGAAGCCGCGCGCCTCGATGCCCGCGACCTTGTCGATCGCCTTCCCCTTGCAGCTCGCGACCAGGCCCTCGACGGTCAAGCGGAAGCCGACCGGGTCCTGCAAGAGCGTCGTGATGTCGCGGAAGACGATGCCCGGCTTCGGATAGTCCGGGATCGAGCGGATGCGGGACTTGATCGGCATGGACCTTCTCTTAGCAAGGTGTGGGCTCTTGGCAAGGTATGGGCTCGCGGGCGGCGACAGGGGAACGGCGAACGCCGCGCACTCTAACGTGCGCCGCGCCAAAGGCAAAGGCCCGGGAAGCCGTCCTGCGCGCGTCCGGCAGGTGCGGGTTCAGCCCGCGGACGGCGCCGGCGCCGGCGCCGGCACCGAGCGGCTGGGCGGGAAGTGGGCGGTGACCGTGGTGCCGCGCCCGGGAGCGCTTTCGATCGTGAGCGTGCCGCCATGGAGCATCACGAGCTGGTTCGTGAGCGGGAGGCCGAGGCCGGTGCCGCCGTACCGGCGCGAGAGCGAGCTGTCGATCTGGCCGAACGGCTCGAGCGCGGTCGGGATCTGCTCGGCCGACATGCCGATCCCGGTATCGGCGACCGAGAGCTCGATGCCGCCGTCGGGCGCTTGCTTGGCCGCGATCGTGATGCGCCCGCCCTCGGGCGTGAACTTGACCGCGTTCGAGAGCAGGTTGATGAGAATCTGGCGCAGCTTCGCCGCGTCGGCGACGATCGCGGGGAGGCCGGGCGCGAGCTCGACCGTGAGGGTTATGCGCCCGCGCTCGGCCTGCGGATTCACGATCATCATGCAACGCGCGACCAGGTCGCCGATGTCGAGCGGTTGGGGGTCGAGCTTGAGCCGGCCCGCCTCGGCCTTGGCGATGTCGAGGATGTCGTCGATCACGCTCAGGAGGTGGGTCCCGGAATCGTGGATGTCGTTGGCGTAGCGGCTATAGGCCGCTTCGTCGTCGCCCATGATGCGGTCGCGGATCACTTCCGAGAATCCGAGAATGGCGTTGAGCGGCGTGCGCAGCTCGTGGCTCATGTTGGCGAGGAACTGGGACTTGGCGCGGCTCGCCTGCTCGGCCGCGTCGCGGCTCTTCGCGAGCGCCTTGTTGCTCGCCTCGAGCTTGGTGCGCTCGGCGACGAGCTCCTCGTCGCGCCGCGCGCGCCGCTCGATCTCGATCGCGAGGAAGGCGACGATGACCACGAGCACCACGGTCCCGATCACCATCAGAAGAAGCGTGCGCCGCGCGGCGTCGGTCGTGGCGCTGAGCTCCTCGTCGAGCCCGGCGCCGACGATGACCGCGAGCGGATAGCCCGGGATGCGGCGGAAGGCGAGCACGCGCACCAGCCGGTCGGGGAGCCAGGGCTGGATCGTGACTCCGCTCTCGGCCGCGCTCAGGAGCTTGAACAGCGGCGAGTTCGCGATCGAGCTGCCGAGGCCCGCGGTGTCGGGCGCGATTCCGGGGCCGACGCGCGCGCGCACCACGCCGTCGAGGCCGACCAGGGTCACGACGCCGGTCTTGCCGAGATTCCCCGTCTCGTTGAGCTGGATGAAATACTCGGGATCGATCGAGAGGGTGAGCACGTCCGCGAGCGAGCCGTCGGGCTGGTCCATCCGGCGCGTGATCTGGAGCGTCCAGCGATGGTTCGCGCGGCTCACGATCGGGGTCGAGACGAAGAGCGCCTTGGAGGGGCTCGTGAGGTGGACGCGGAAATGCTCGCGGTCGGCGACGTTGGCGGGCGCACCCCCCGGCGGCGCCGTGGTCAGCACGACGTTCCCTTCGGGATCGACGATCGAGATGTGGCTGTCGAAGCCCGCGAGCGTCGGCGAGCGCTTGGCCCAGGCGCCGAGGTCGAACGATTTCCCCTCGCGCCGATAATCCGCCTCGAGGAAGTTCATCGCCTCCGCGATCGAGGTGAGCGAGCGCGAGATTTGCGCCGCGAAGGTGATCGAGAGGTTGGTCGCGTCGCGCTCGGCCTCCTGGATCGCCTGGGTGCGCGCGTCGTAGATCGAGACCATGACCACGATCCAGCGCAGCACGACCAGGATCGCGCCGATCACGATGACGGCGTTGCGCAGCGTGCGGTTGCCCGCCGCGGCGCCCCGCGCCGTCGCCGTGCCCGCGCGCTCTCGCTTCATTAATCCCCCGTGCAGCCTAGGATTCGGCCGGCGTCGAGCCGGCGCGTTGAGACTATGCGGACCGCGCGCGCCGGGTGCAAGCGCCGCGTGGCGCGCCGCGCCCTCATGGCGGGGACATGAGCGCCGCCGCCGCGCGGTGGCCCGAGCGCACGGCGCTTTCGATCGTGGCGGGGAGGCCCGTATCGGTCCAGTCGCCCGCGAGCACGAGGTTCGCGTAGGCCGTGCGCGTCTTGGCGCGGCGCGCGAGGGCGGCGGGCGTCTGGGCGAAGGTCGCGCGCTTTTCCTTGACGATGCGTACGCGCGGGCGCTCTGCGGGGTCGAGCTCGAGGGCGCGCGCGACGTCCGCCCAGAGCCGGTCCGCGATCTCGTCGTTGGGCGCCTCGGCGAGGGCGTCGGCGGCGCTCACCGTGACCGAGACCACGTCGCCGCGCCGGAACAGCCAGTGCGCCGTGCCGCCGACGAGGCCGAGAAAGGGCAGATCGTCGGGAAAGGCAGGGGCGGCGTCGAGGCGGAAATGGGCGTTGACGATGGCGCGGCTCTCGAGCGGCACGGGCGTCTCCGGAAGAAGCTCGGCGATGCGCGCGGGCGGCAATGCGAGCACGACCGCGTCGCGCGGGGCGAGGGCCACGGGTCCTTCGGCGAAGTCGAGGGCGGTGAGGCGTGCGCCCTTGCCCTCGAGCGCGCGCAGCCGGCGATTGAACGCGACCTCGGCGCCGAGCGCGGCGAGCTTCTTCAGCGCCGGCTCGACGAAGCTCGCCGAAAGTCCTTCGCGTGCGATCATGGGCCGCGCCGCATCGCCGCCGCGTCCGAAGGTTTCGCGCACGACCGGCCAAAGGAGGCGCGCCGCGCCTTCGGCCGCGTCGGTATTGAGGGCCGCGACCGCAAGCGGTTCCCAGAAGCGCCGGTAAAGCATCGGCCGCGCGCCGAGCACGTCCGCGACCGTCGCATCGGCGCGCGCCGAAGCGAGGGCGAAGCCGGCGAGATAGTCGGAGGCATGGGTCCCCGGCACGCGCCGCGCGGCGGAGAAGATCCACCAGGGCAAGTGCGCGCGATTGGGCCGCACGGTCCAACGCGCGCCGCTCGGAAGCTCGACGAAGGGGAAGGCGGGCTCGCGCGCCGCATAAAGCGTGTCCGCGCTGCCGATCTCGGCGAGATACGCCATCGCCGAGCGGTTGCCCGAGAGCAGCAGATGGTTGCCATTGTCGATGGTCGTGCCGAGCGTCTCGTCGAAAAACGAGCGGCAACGTCCGCCCGCCTGGCCCGCGGCCTCGTGCACGCGCACGCGAAAGCGGCCCGACGCCGCGAGGCGCAGTGCCGCGGCGAGCCCCGCGAGCCCGGCGCCCACCACGTGCGCCGTCGCGTCTCCGCCGGGGTCAGGCGAGGCCATGGCGCAGCGCGATCCAGAGCTTGACGAGCTTCGAGGGGCCGGGCGCCTTGTCGAGATCGCGCCAGCCGCGCGCGACGAGGCCCTCGAGGGTGCGCCGATAGACCGCCATCATGACGATCGCGGGGCGCATGCGGCGCCGGTCGAGGGTGGCGAGGAGGCGCTCGACCTCACCGTAACGCGCGCGCGCGCGGGCCGCGAGCTCGTCGCACACCTGGCCGAGGGCCGGATGGGCGAGGACGGTCGCCGGGTCGTCGCTCGCGATGCCGTGGCGGGCAAGCAGCTCGCGCGGGAGATAGAGCCGGCCGCGCGCCGCGTCCTCCTTGAGATCGCGCAGGATGTTGGTGAGCTGGAGCGCCTCGCCCTCGGCGCGCGCCAGCGCCCGCGCGGCGTCGCTCCCATCGCCGAAGATACGCACCGAGAGCATGCCCACCGCCCCCGCGACGCGCGCGCAATAGAGCTCGAGCTCACCCATCGAGGGGGCGCGCAGATCGGCCAATGCATCCATCTCCATGCCGTCGATCACGGCGAGGAAATCCTCGCGCAGGAGACCGTAGTCGCGCACCGCGGACAGGAGTGCGCGCGCGGTCGGCATCGTGGGGGCGCCGGCATAGAGACGGGCGATCTCGCGGCGCCATTCGGCGAGGCCCGCGCGCCTGAGCTCGGCGGTGGCACCGTCGTCGGCGATGTCGTCGACTTCGCGGCAAAAGGCGTAGAGCGCGAACATGGCGTCGCGCCGCGCGCGCGGGAGGAAGCGCATGGCCCAGAAGAACGACGTGCCCGAGCGCTGGGTGACCTCGCGCACATGCGCGCGCGCCTCGGCGTCGAGGCCGGGATCGGGAGGCGTTGCGGCCTGGGCGCTCATGGGGAGGGCCGCAGGCCGCCCGGATAATGGCGGCCTTTCCAGGCTCCGCCTTCGCCGCGCCAATGGCGCCGCGCCGAATCGATGGTCATGGCGAGATAGAGCGACGCGGCGGCGGGGAGGAGCCAAGCGTTCCAGAGACTGGCGCCGTAAAGCGCGAGCGTCGGGCGGTAGAGCCTCGCCATCGTTGCCCAGGCGGCGAACGCCAACGCGGCCGCGAGCCAATGGCCGGTCGCAACGCCGACGGCCAGGATCGCCGGCGGGACGAGATAGACGATGAGCATGGCAAGGATCGTGAGCGCGAGCAGGAGCGGGGAATGGTCGAGCTGGGTATAGGCCGAGCGCGCGACCATGCGCCAGATCTCGGAAAGATCGCGATAGACGCGGAGACTCGACACGCGCTCGGCGAGGCCGAGCCAGATGGCGCCGCCCTGGCCCTTGATGAGGCGCGCGAGCGCGCAATCGTCGATGATCGCGTTGCGGATCGCGGCGATGCCGCCCGCGCGCTCGAGTGCCGTGCGGCGCACCAGCATGCATCCGCCCGCCGCCGCCGCGACGCGCGGGTCGCGCGCGTTGACCGCGGGGAACGGATAGAGCATCTGGAAGAAGAACACGAAAGCCGGGATCAGGAGCCGCTCCCAAAAGGTCGCGCAATGGAGCCGCACCATGAGCGAGACGAGGTCGAGCCGCTCGGACTCCGCCTTCGCGACCAGGCGGCGCAGATTGAGCGGGTCGTGCTCGATGTCGGCGTCGGTCAAAAGGAGATAGGGCGCCTTCCCTTCGGCCTCGTGGCGGACCCCTTGCTCGACCGCCCAAAGCTTCCCGGCCCAGCCCTTGGGCAGCGGAGCGCCCGCGAGAATCGTGAGCCGGTCCGCGGCGCCGAGACGCGCGGCCGCCGCGCGGGCGACGTCCGCCGTGCCGTCGCTCGAGCCGTCATCGACCAGGATGAGTTGGACGCGGGCGGGATAGTCCTGGCCGAGCAGCGAGGCGACCGCGCGCCCGACGCCATCCGCCTCGTTCCGCGCCGGCACGATGGCGCTCACCGCGGGCCAGGCGTCGAGCGCCGCGGGAGCGTCCGCGAGGCGCTGATCGGCGCGCCAAAACCCGTGGCGCAGAAAGGCCAGGCCGAGCCAGGCCGCGAGCGCTAGGGCCGCCAGGATTGTGAGGGTCGCCGCCATGGGGGGCTGGATAGCCCATGGCCGGGCGCGAAGCCAAGCTCTTTCGGGTGCGAGTCTAAGGCCCTGCGGGCGCTCAGGACGCCGTGCGCCCGGCGAACAGCGTACGCAGCAGGCCGCGCGCGGCCACGAGCGGGAAGCCAAGGCCCGAAATCTGGACGCGCCGGGCGATCGGGTCGCGCCGCCGCAACAGCGCCGTCAGGCGCTCGCCGAGCGCCACGATCACGCCCGATTCATAGGCGAGGCGCCGATGCCGCAACAGGCCGGGAAGCTTGCGCGCGTCGACCAGAAGCGCCTCGGTACCCGCGAGGCAGCGGTCGAGCACGCGGCGCATGCCCGGCGACGCGCGCGGCGCGTTGAGCGACGTGACGGTCTCGCCCTCGGCCGCGAGCCAGTCGAGCGGGAGGTAGACGCGGTTGAGGGTGCGGTAATCGGCTTGGCAATCCTGCAAATGGTTGATCACCTGGAGCGCGTTGCAGAGCGCGTCGGACGCGAAATAGTGGGCCGGGTCCTCGCGATGGAGATCGAGGAGATAGCGCCCGACCGGTGCCGCCGAGAGCATGCAATAGCCTTCGATGAGCTCGCTCCAGCTCTGGTAGCGCAGCACGCGCGCGTCGCGCTTGAAGGCGGCGATCAGGTCGAGGCAATGCTGCGGCGTCACCCGCGTTTCCTCGAGGCTCGCGCGCAGGCGATGCGCCTTCTCGTAGGCGGGGTCGTGGCGCTCGTGGCCGAGGATCGCGCGCTCGAACCCGTCGAGGCGCGCCACCTTGTCGGCGGGCGAGAGGCGCGGATTGTCGGCGATGTCGTCGATCGCGCGCGCGAAGGCGTAGAATTTCGCGACGTGCGGGCGCAGCCCGCGCGGCAGGAGCCACGAGCCGACCGGAAAATTCTCGTCGCGCGAGCCCTTGCCGGAGGGTGTTTCGACCTGCCGCGCCGCCCCCGCCGATTCCGCTCTTGCCGCCATCGCCGCCCCTCGGGATCAGAGTCTCTCTTAGCACCGGACGCGCCGTTGGGGCCAGCGCCGCGGCGCCCGCACCTTCGCCCGGCCGCCCGCGTCGCAATGGACAGGCCCCGGCCCCGCCGCTACAAAGGGCGCGCCGCCGGTCGGGCGGCGGAGGGGCCGGCGCGCGCCATGGTAGCCGCGAAATCCCGGCGTGCGATGAAATATAGGTGACATGACCACCCTGGTGACCGGCGCTGCGGGCTTCATCGGCTTCCATGCGAGCCGCACGCTCCTCGCCCGCGGCGAGCGCGTGGTCGGCATCGACAACGTCAACGACTATTACGACCCGCGCCTCAAGGAGGCGCGCCTCGCCGAGCTCGCGAAGCAGGGGGATTTCGCGCTCGTGCGCGGCGACATCGCGGCACCAGGGGCACTCGCCCGGGTCGCCCAGGACCACCCCGGCATCACGCGCATTCTCCATCTCGCGGCCCAGGCGGGCGTGCGCTACTCGATCGAGAATCCGGGCGCCTACATCTACGCCAACATCCAGGGCCATTTCGCGGTGCTCGAGCTCGCGCGCCGTCTCGAGGGGCTCGAGCATCTGGTCTATGCGAGCTCGTCCTCGGTCTATGGCGGCAACACCAAGCTCCCGTTCGCGATCGAGGACCGGGTCGACCGGCCGATCTCGCTCTACGCCGCGACCAAACGCGCGGACGAGCTCATCAGCCACGCCTACAGCCATCTCTTCGGCATCCCGGCGACGGGGTTGCGCTTCTTCACGGTCTACGGGCCCTGGGGCCGGCCGGACATGGCGATGTACATTTTCGCCAAGGCGATCAGCGAGGGGCGGCCGATCCGCCTCTTCAACCGCGGCGACATGAGGCGCGACTTCACCTACATCGACGACGTGGTCGAGGGCACGCTCGCGGCCCTCGACAAGGCGCCCGACCGGCACCGCGAGGCGCCGCACCGGGTCTACAATCTCGGCAACCACCGCTCGGAGGAGCTGAGGAAGGTCGTGGCGCTGATCGAGGCAGCCGTGGGGAAGCGCGCGATCGTCGAGCTCGCCCCCATGCAGCCGGGCGACGTCGCCGAGACCTATGCCGACATCGAGGCCACCACGCGCGACCTCGGCTTCCGGCCGCGTACCGCGATCGACCAGGGCGTGCCGCGATTCGTCGAGTGGTTCCGCGCCTATCACGGGCTTTGAGCTGGAGGGACGAGCGCCATGTGCGGCATCGCGGGCGTGATCCGGCGCCGGGGCGCGCTCGCGGGCGACGCCTTGGGCAGCCTCGCCCGCGCCATGAGCGACGCGCTCGCCCATCGCGGTCCCGACGGCAGCGACCTCTGGCTCGACGCCGAGGCGGGCGTTGCCCTCGCGCACCGGCGCCTCGCGATCATCGACCTCTCGCCCGGCGGCGCCCAGCCCAAGCATTCGGCCGACGGGCGCTACGTCATCACCTATAACGGCGAGGTCTATAATTACCTCGCATTGCGCCGCGAGCTCGAAGGGCTCGGCCATCGCTTCTCGACCGAATCCGACACCGAGGTGATGCTCGCCGCGATCGTCCAATGGGGCATCGCCGCCGCGTGCACGCGCTTCGTCGGCATGTTCGCCTTCGCGCTTTGGGACCGCTCGACGCGCACGCTCACCCTCGGGCGCGACCGGCTCGGCATCAAGCCGGTCTATTACGCCGACCTCGGCGACCGGTTCCTGTTCGGCTCCGAGCTCAAGGCGCTGCGCGCGGATAACGCATGGCAGCCGGCCCTCGACCTCGACGCGGTCGTGGCCTATCTCCGCTTCGCCTACGTGCCCGCGCCGCGCACGATCTATCGCGGGGCGGCGAAGCTCCCGCCCGGCCATCTCCTGACGTTGGCACCCGGTGCGGCGCCCGCGCTCGCCTGCTATTGGGACGCGCGGCGCATCGCGGTCGAGGGGGCGGCGGCGTCGCGCCACGCGCGGCTCGACGAACATGACGCGACCGAGCGGCTCGACGCGTTGCTCGGCGACGCGGTCAAGCTGCGCATGATCGCGGACGTCCCGCTCGGCGCGTTCCTTTCGGGCGGGATCGATTCCTCGACCGTGGTGGCGCTCATGCAGGCGCAATCGACGCGGCCGGTGAAGACCTTCTCGATCGGCTTCCGCGAGGCCGCGTATAACGAGGCGGCCTATGCCAAGGAGGTCGCGGCCCATCTTGGGACCGAGCATACCGAGCTCATCGTCGAGCCGGAGCATGCGCGCGCGGTGATCCCGCATCTTCCCGACATGTACGACGAGCCATTCGCCGATTCGTCGCAAATCCCGACCTTCCTCGTCGCCGAGATGACGCGGCGCCACGTCACGGTGGCGCTTTCGGGCGACGGCGGCGACGAGGCGTTCGCGGGCTACAACCGCTATTTCTGGGCGCGCAAGATCGAGCGCGCGACGGGCTGGCTGCCGGACGGGCTACGCGCGGCGGGGGCGGGTGCCGTGCGTCTTCTCTCGCCCGCGGCGTGGGATTGCCTCGTCTCGCCGCTCCCGCGCCGGCTGCGCCCACCCCAGCTCGGCGACAAGGCCCACAAGGTGGCCGAGATCCTGGAATGCGACGGGCCGGACGCGATCTACCGCCGGCTCGTGAGCCAGTGGCGCGCACCCGAGGAGATCGCGCGCCAAGGGGCCGAGCCGCGCGGCGCCCTTTGGGACGAGACGCTCGCGCGCGACATTCCGGATTTCACCCAGCGCATGGAGTATCTCGACCTCGTGACCTATCTCCCGGACGACATCCTCACCAAGGTCGACCGCGCGACCATGGCCGTGTCGCTCGAGGGACGCGTGCCGCTCATCGATCACCGGGTGGTCGAGTTCGCGGCGGCCCTCCCGGTCGCGCTCAAGATCCGCGACGGCCGCGGCAAGTGGCTGCTGCGCCAGGTCCTGAAGCGCTACGTGCCGGACCGGCTGGTCGAGCGGCCCAAGACGGGCTTCGGCGTGCCGATCGACTCGTGGTTGAGGGGTCCGCTCAAGGACTGGGCCGAGACGCTTTTGGCCCCCGAGCGGCTCGAGGCGGGCGGCGTGCTGCGCGCCGAGCCCATCCGCAGCGCCTGGCGCGAGCACCTCGCGGGCACGCGCAATCGCCATTATCCGCTTTGGACCGTGCTCATGCTCCAGGCCTGGCGCGCGCGTTGGGGCGTTTAGGAGCACCGACGCGCCGAGGTTCCCTCAGCTTTTCTTGCGCCCGTACACGTCCTCGAGACGCACGATGTCGTCCTCGCCGAGATAGGAGCCGGTCTGGACCTCGATGAGGTCGAGCGGATCGGCTCCCGCATTCTCGAGCCGGTGCGTGGCGCCGAGCGGCACGTAGGTCGATTCGTTCTCGTTGAGGGTGAAGCTCTTCTCGCCGATCGTGACGCGCGCCGCGCCGCGCACCACGACCCAATGCTCGGCGCGCTTCGAATGCTTCTGGAGCGAGAGCCGCCCGCCGGGCTTGACCGTGATGCGCTTCACCTGGAAGCGCGCACCGCCGTCGATGCTCTGGTAGCTGCCCCAGGGCCGGTTGACCTTGGCGTGAAGCACCACTTCCGTGCGGCCCTGGCTCTGGAGACCCTCGACGATCTGCTTCACCTCCTGGACGCGGTCCTTGGGGGCGAGCAGGACCGCGTCGCGCGTCGCGACCACGACGAGATCGTGCACGCCGACCGCGACCACGAGCTGCCCCTCGCTGCGGATCAGGGAATCGTGCGCGTCGCGCGTCACCACGTCGCCGGTGAGGACGTTGCCGTTGGCGTCCTTGCGCCCGATGTCCCATAACGCCGACCAGGAGCCTATGTCGTTCCAGCCGATGTCGGCGGGGACCACGACCGCGGCCTGGGTGCGCTCCATGATCGCGTAGTCGATCGAGATCGCGGGCGCCTCGGCGAAGGCGTCCCGCGCGAGGCGCAGGAAATCGAGATCCTTGACGCTTCGCTCGAGGGCCGCGCGGCAGGCCGCGAGGATCTCGGGCGCCAGGCGCTCGACCTCGGCGAGGAAGGCGTCGACGCGGAACAGGAACATACCGCTGTTCCAGGAATAGCCGCCCTCGGCGAGAAGCGCCTCGGCTTGCTTGAGGTCGGGCTTCTCGACGAAATGCCCGACCTTGAAGCAGCCGGGGGCGCCCGCGACCGGCTCGCCCGCGCGGATGTAGCCGTAGCCCGTCTCGGGCGTATGGGGCGTAATGCCGAAGGTGACGATCGCGCCGCCGCGCGCCGCGACCGCCGCGCGCTCGACCGCGGCGACGAACCCGGCGCGGTCGGCGATCACGTGGTCCGACGGCAGCACGAGCATGAGCGCCGATTTGTCCGCGCGCGCGAGCGCCAGCGCCGCGACGGTGACCGCGGGCGCCGTGTTGCGCCCCATGGGCTCGAGCAGGATCGCGTCCGGCGCGGCGCCGATCTCCTGGAGCTGCTCGCCGATGAGGAAGCGGTGCTCCTCGTTCGAGACCAGGAGCGGGGGCGCGAAATGCGCGCGGTCGGCCACGCGCAGCACGGTCTCCTGCAGGAGGCTGCGCTCGCCCGCGAGCGGCAGGAGATGCTTCGGATAGGCCTTGCGCGACAGCGGCCAAAGGCGGGTGCCCGAGCCGCCGGAGAGGATCGCCGGGTGGATTTTCTCGCCCATTCCGCACGCCTCCCGATGCCGCGCGCCCGGGAGACTAGCACAGGCGCCCCAGCCCCGCACGAGGCCCCGCACGAGGGGCGCCGCACGAGGGGTGCCGGATCGCGGCGCGGGTCATGGGTCGATTTCACCTCATCCTTCGAGACGCGCCCTATGGGCGCCCTCAGGATGAGGTGAAACCCCATCGATCCAAACCCTCATCCTTCGAGACGCGCCTTATGGGCGCCCTCAGGATGAGGTGAAACTCCATAGATCCAAACCCTCATCTTGAGGAGCAGCCCGCCGGCTTTCGGCCGGCCCTTCGATCCGAAGGATGCGACGCGTCGCGCCGCGGGCTGCGTCTCGAAAGACGAGGGTTTGAACTAACTGACCCACGGCCGGGCCCGTCGCTCCCTTGCGGCCGGGGCGACCGAGGCTCTATTCTCGCGCCCGTTTCGCGCTTTCCGCGCCATCCGCCGCCTGCCGAGAGGTCCTTATGGCCGACGAGAAATCCGCCGCCGCGCGCTTCGACGTCGCCGGCATCGGCAACGCGATCGTCGACGTGCTCGCCCGCACGTCCGACGCGGCGCTCCAACACCTCGGCCTCGAGAAGGGGGCCATGACCCTCGTCGATCGCGCGCGCGCCGAGACGCTTTATCGCGAGATGGGGCCGGGCATCGAGTGCTCGGGCGGCTCGGTCGCGAACACCATCGCGGGCATCGCGTCCTTGGGCGGGGCGCCCGCCTTCATCGGCAAGGTCAAGGCGGATGCGCTCGGCCACGTGTTCCGCCACGACATCGAGTCGCTCGGCGTTCATTTCCCGACCCGCGCCGCCGAGCACGGGCCGTCCACCGCGCGTTGCCTCGTGTTCGTGACCGAGGACGCCCAACGCACCATGCAGACCTATCTCGGCGCTTGCGTCGAGCTCGGGCCCGAGGACGTGGACGAGGCCGCGATCGCGGGCGCCCAGGTGACTTATCTCGAGGGCTATCTGTGGGATCCGCCGCGCGCCAAGGAGGCGTTCTTGAAGGCCGCGCGCGTCGCCCATGAGGCGGGACGCAAGGTGGCGCTTTCGCTCTCGGACGCGTTTTGCGTCAACCGCCACCGCGAGGAGTTCCTCGATCTCGTCGACGGCCACATCGACATCCTGTTCGCGAACGAGGCCGAGATCACGGCGCTCTACCAGGTCGAGAGCTTCGACCAGGCGCTCCAGTCGGTACGCGGCCATGTCGAGATCGCGTGCTTGACGCGTAGCGCCAAGGGCTCGGTCGTGGTGCGCGAGGGGACCGAAGGGGCGAGCGAGCTGCACGTGATCGACGCCGCACCGGTCAAGGATCTCGTCGATTCGACCGGGGCGGGCGATCTCTACGCCGCGGGCGTGCTCTATGGCCTGACCCACGGGCTCGGCCTCGCGCGCGCGGGCCGGCTCGGGAGCCTGTGCGCCGCCGAGGTCCTCTCCCATATCGGCGCGCGGCCGGAAGTCTCGCTTGCCGAGCTCGCCAAGGCCCATAAGCTCGTCTGACGCCGTCCGGGAAATTCCCATGGTTCGAGACGGTGCTGCCGCACCTCCTCACCATGAGGAATTTCCTTCCCGGGAAGGAAAGCCCTCGTCCTGAGGAGCGGCCGTAGGCTGCGTCTCGAAGGACGGTGCCGATGCAGCCTGAGGAATTTCCTTGCCGGGAAGGAAAGCTCTCGTCCTGAGGAGCGGCCGTAGGCCGCGTCTCGAAGGACGGTACCGATGCAGCCTGAGGAATTTCCTTCCCGGGAAGGAAGGCCCTCGTCCTGAGGAGCGGCCGTAAGCCGCGTCTCGAAGGACGGTGCCGATGCAGCCTGAGGAATTTCCTTGCCTGGAAGGAAGGCCCTCGTCCTGAGGAGCGGCCGTAGGCCGCGTCTCGAAGGACGGTGCCGATGCAGCCCTTGCCCCCCATTGTTATTTCGCGCCCGCGACACTATATTCCGCGCGCCGCCGCGGCCGGAGGGGATGCCTTCCGCCGCGGCGCGGCTTTAGCCGCCCCGAATCAGGCCCCCAAATCGGAACCTGTTTCACGCGACCCGGACCGCCCATGGACCTGCGCAACCTCGCCATCATCGCCCATGTCGACCACGGCAAGACCACGCTGATCGACGTGCTCCTGCGCGAGAGCGGGGCGGTGCGCGCGAACCAGAACGTGGCCGAGCGCGCCATGGACTCGAACGACCTCGAGCGCGAGCGCGGCATCACCATCCTCGCGAAATGCACCTCGGTCGAGTGGAAGGGTGTGCGCCTCAACATCGTCGACACGCCGGGCCACGCCGATTTCGGCGGCGAGGTCGAGCGCATCCTCGACATGGTGGACGGCGCGGTGGTGCTGGTGGACGCGGCCGAGGGGCCGCTGCCGCAGACCAAGTTCGTGCTCATGAAGGCGCTCAGGCTCGGGCTGCGGCCCATCGTGCTGATCAACAAGTGCGACCGACCCGACGCGCGCCCGCACGAGGTGCATGAGGAGATTTTCGATCTGTTCGCGGCCTTGGATGCCAACGACGCGCAGCTCGATTTCCCGACGCTCTTCGCGTCGGCGCGCGAAGGCTGGGCGGCCACGAGCCTCGAGGCGCCGCGCGAGAGCATGGCGCCGCTCTTCGACCTCATCGTCGCCCACGTGCCGCCGCCCAAGGTCGAGCCCGACAAGCCCTTCGCCATGCTGGCCAGCACTCTCGAATACGACCCCTATGTCGGGCGCGTGCTCACGGGCCGCATCCATTCGGGCACCGCGCGGGTGAACATGGCGCTGAAGTCGCTCGCGCGCGACGGGAGCGTCATCGAGGAGGGGCGGCTCACCAAGCTTCTCGCCTTCCGCGGCCTCGAGCGCGTCGGCATCGAGATTGCCGAGGCGGGCGACATCATCGCCATCGCCGGGCTCGAGCGCACCACGGTCGCCGACACGCTCTGCGTGCCCGAGGTGACCGAGCCCCTGAAGGCCCAGCCCATCGATCCCCCCACCATCGCCATGACCTTCTCGGTCAACGATTCCCCACTCGCGGGCCATGACGGCAGCAAGCTCACCTCGCGCGAGATCGGCAACCGGCTGAAGCGCGAGGCCGAGGGCAACGTCGCGATCCGGGTGAGCGAGAGCGAGTCGAAGGAGGCCTACGAGGTCGCCGGGCGCGGCGAGCTCCAGCTCGGCGTCCTCATCGAGACCATGCGGCGCGAGGGCTTCGAGCTCTCGATCAGCCGCCCGCGCGTGCTCTATCGCACCGATCCCGACACCGGCCAGCGCCTCGAGCCCATCGAGGAGGTCATCATCGACGTCGACGACGCCTATACGGGCGTGGTGATCGACGGGCTCTCGGCGAGGAAGGGCGAGCTCGCCGAGATGCGTCCCTCGGGCGGGGGCAAGACGCGCCTCGCCTTCCTCATCCCGTCGCGCGGGCTCATCGGCTACCAGGGCCAGTTCCTGACCGACACGCGCGGCACCGGCGTGCTCTCGCGCCTGTTCCACGGCTACGCGCCCTACAAGGGCCCGATCGCGGGCCGGCGCAACGGCGTCCTCATCTCGACCGCGAGCGGCGACATGGTCGCCTACGCGCTCTGGAACATCGAAGAGCGCGGCGCCCTCTTCGTCAGCCCGGGCGCGCGCGCCTATCAGGGCATGATCATCGGCGAGCACAGCCGCGACAACGACCTCGAGGTGAACCCGCTCAAGGGGAAGCAGCTCACCAACATCCGCACCACGGCGAAGGACGAGGCGGTG
Organism: Alphaproteobacteria bacterium; assembly: GCA_035509415.1. Taxonomy (GTDB): domain Bacteria; phylum Pseudomonadota; class Alphaproteobacteria; order JACZXZ01; family JACZXZ01; genus DATJLQ01. The sequence goes on along the minus strand of DATJLQ010000129.1, from coordinate 19,646 downwards.
CGCTTGACGCCGCCGCGGCTCCTGACGCTCGAGCAGGCGATCGCCTATATCGACGACGACGAGCTGGTCGAGGTGACCCCCGCCGCGATCCGGCTCCGGAAACGCCATCTCGACCCGAACGTCCGGAAACGCGTCGAGCGGGCGCGCGAGGCGGGCTGAGGCGGGATCGGGCCGCCAGAGTTCTTTCGGTCCCCATTCTTCGAGACGCTACGTTCCTCGAGGTTGAGGGCCCGTTCTCTCGACGTCGTTTCTCGTCCGGACGAGCCCGCGTTGCGGGCGTCTCGAAGGACACGGCCGCCGCTGGCGTTCGGCGCCTCGGCACAATATGATTCTTCGATGCGCGGACCACCCCCCACCCGCCCAAGCCCTGCGGCCTTGGGCGTCCTCCCCCTCGAGGGGGGAGGAAAGACATGGCGGCATGTGCGGTCTCCGATTCCGGGCTCCATTTCCCCCTCCCCCTTGACGGGGGAGGGTTGGGGTCGGGGTGATGCGCCGTGCAGCGAACGGGCGCTGCGCTTCGGGCTTGCTTGACGTGATCCGCAATTGGCTCGACGCCCTTTCGGTCTATCGCGATGCGCGGGTGCGCTCGATCCTGCTGCTCGGATTCTCGAGCGGGTTGCCGTTGCTGCTCACCTTCTCGACCCTCTCGACCTGGCTCGCGACCGAGGGGGTGTCGAAGACCGAAATCGGCCTGTTCGCCGCGGTGGGCCTGCCCTATTCCTTCAAGTTCCTCTGGTCGCCGCTGATCGACGGGGTGCGCCTTCCGCTCTTCTCGCACCTCGGCCAGCGGCGCGGCTGGATGCTCCTGATTCAGCTTCTGCTCATGGCGGCGATCTTCGCCCTCGGTACCTTGACCCCCAAGCAGGAGCCCTATCTCACCGCACTCGCCGCGGTCGCGGTCGCGTTTCTCTCGGCGAGCCAGGACATCGTGATCGACGCCTACCGGGTCGAGATCCTCCATCCCGACCAGCAAGGCGCCGGTGCGACCATGGTCCAGGTCGGCTACCGCCTCGCCATGCTGGTCGCGGGTGCGGGGGCGCTCTACGTCGCGGGCGCCTATGGATGGCACGCGGCCTATGCGGTGATGGCGGCGCTCATCGCGGTCGGGATGGCGACCGTGCTTTTGAACCCCGAGCCGGCACCGCCGCCGAAGCACGCCTCCCCGCGCGACGAGGGCCGGCTCCAGCGCTGGCTCGGCGCCCATGTGATCGCGCCCTTCGCCGACTTCGTGCGCCGCGCCGATTGGCCCGTGATCCTCGTCTTCATCGTGCTCTACAAGCTCTCGGACGTGGTCGCGGGCGTCATGGCCTCCCCGCTTTACATCGACCTCCATTTCTCGCTCGCCGAGATCGCGAGCGTGTCGAAAATCTTCGGCTTCTTCGCGACGCTCCTGGGTGCCTTCCTGGGCGGGCTCATGGTGACGCGGCTCGGCATGTTCCGGAGTCTCCTTATTTGCGGCATTTTGCAGTCGGCGGCCAATCTCATGTACGCGCTCCAGGCGCTCGCGGGCCACGATATCGGCGTCTTGGCGCTGACCATCGCGACCGAGAACGTGACCGCGGGCATGGGCTCGGCGGCGCTCGTGGCCTATCTCTCGGGCCTGTGCTCGGCCGGCTTCACGGCGACCCAATACGCGCTCCTCTCCTCGCTCGCGGTGGTCGGGCGCACCTTGTTCGCGAGCGGCAGCGGCTGGCTCAAGGACCAGATGGACTGGGTGAGCTTCTTTTCCCTCGCGACGGTTTTCGGCGTCCCGGGTATCCTGGTGCTGATCTGGCTCGCCCGGCGCGACAGTCTCGCGGCCGCGGCCTGAGCGGGGGATATCGGAACGGGAGGATCGAGATGACGCGTCCGCCGCTCACCATCCGACGCCTCAAGGCGCGCGCCGTGCGTCTTCCCATGAAGCGGGCGCTCGCCGTTTCCTCGGGCCTGATCTCGACCGCGTGCTTCGTGCTCCTCGACCTCGAGACCGAGGAGGGGGTCGTCGGCCGCGCCTATCTCTACAGCTTCTTCGAGCGCCACTTGCCGTTGCTGCGCGCGGCGGTCGCCGAGATCGCGGCGAACGTCGAGGGTAAGAAGGTCGAGCCCACGGCGCTTTTCGCGGACAATTTGAAGCGCTACCGGCTCCTCGATCCCAAGGGCATGGTCGGGATCGCCATGTCCGGGCTCGATGTCGCGTGCTGGGATGCGCTCGCGCGCGCGGCCGACCTCCCGCTCGCGCGTTATCTCGGCGGCGCATTGCGGCCGGTTCCGGCCTATAATAGCAACGGCCTCGGCATTATTTCTGCGTCCGAAGCGGCCGCGGAAGCCCAAGCCCTGCTCGCCGAAGGCTTCCACGCGATCAAGCTGCGGCTCGGCCGCGCGGAGCCACGCGACGATCTCGCCGTAGTGCGCGCGGTGCGGCGCGCGATCCCGGCCGACGCGATCCTCATGGCGGACTACAACCAGGCGCTCACCGTGACCGAGGCGATCGCGCGCGGCCGCGGGCTCGACGGCGAGGGGCTTGCCTGGATCGAGGAGCCGGTGCGCCACGACGATTATGCCGGGAACGCGCGCGTCGCGTCCGCGCTCGCGACGCCGATCCAGATCGGCGAGAATTTCGTCTTCCCCCAGGCGATGGCGGCGGCCCTCGCGGCGAACGCGTGCGACTACGTCATGCCGGACGTGCAACGCATCGGCGGCGTCACGGGCTGGCAACGCGCGGCGGGGCTCGCGGACGCGGCGGGGATCGAGATGTCGTCGCACCTGTTTCCGGAGGTGAGCGCGCATTTGCTCGCCATCACACCCACCGCCCATTGGCTCGAATACATGGATTGGGCGGATCCGATTCTGCGCGCGCCGCTCAAGGTCGTGGACGGCATCGTCGAGGTGCCCGACCGGCCCGGCCACGGCATGGAATGGGACGAGAAAGCGGTCGCGCGCTACGAGGTCGCATAAGCGGCGCGGCGCCCGAGAATCGAGGCAGCATGGCCCGGTTCGAGATTCACCAAGGCGACATCACGGCGCTCGCGGTCGATGCGATCGTGAACGCGGCGAACGCGACGCTTCTCGGCGGCGGCGGGGTCGACGGCGCCATCCATCGCGCGGCCGGGCCCGAGCTCCTCGAGGAATGCCGCCGCTTGGGCGGCTGCGCCACGGGCGAGGCCAAGGTCACGCGCGGCTTCAGGCTCAAGGCGAAATGGGTGATCCACACCGTGGGGCCGGTCTGGCATGGCGGCGCGCGGGACGAGGCGCGATTGCTCGCGGCCTGTTACGCCAATTCGATCGCGCGCGCGGCCGAGCTCGCCGCGGCCAGCATCGCCTTCCCCGCGATCTCGACCGGCATCTACCGCTTCCCGCTCGCGCGCGCGGCCGAGATCGCGCTCGCGACCGTAGCCGCGGAATCCGCGCGCGCCCCCGAGCTCGCGCGTATTGTCTTTTGCTGCTTCGGCGCCGAGGCTGCGGAAACCTACCGCGCGTTGGCCGCGGACTCGTTTGCCCATTTAATGGGCGGCCCCTCGAGGTGACGTGCATTTGAGCTAGATCAGGGTACGGCACCGGGAAAGCGCCATGATGGCGCCAAATTCCCCTGACAAGGTCGACGAGGATGACGGTCCGGAATCTCGAATTCCTGTTCAAGCCCCATTCGATCGCGCTGATCGGCGCGAGCGAGCGGCCGAGCTCGGTCGGCGAAGTGCTCGGGCGCAACCTGTTCCATAGCGGCTTCGAGGGGCCGGTGATGCCGGTCAACCCGAAGCATCCGGCGATCGAGGGCGTGCTCGCTTATCCCGACGTGGACCATCTCCCGGTGGTCCCCGAGCTCGCCGTGATCTCGACCCCGCCCGAGGCGGTGCCGGGCATCGTCGCCGCGCTCGGGAGGCGCGGCACCAAGGCCGCGGTCGTCATCACCGCCGGCTTCGGCGAGGGCGAGGACCGGGTGGGCGCCGATCTGCGCCAGCGCGTGCTGGACGCGGCCAAGCCCCATCTTCTGCGCGTGATCGGGCCCAATTGCCTCGGCATCCTGGTCCCCGGCATCAAGCTCAATGCGAGCTTCGCGCACGTGTCGCCGCGCGCGGGCGACCTCGCCTTCGTGGCGCAATCGGGCGCCATGGTGACGGCGGTGCTCGATTGGGCGCGGCCGCGCGGCATCGGATTCTCCCATCTCGTCTCGCTCGGCGACATGGTCGACGTCGATTTCGGCGACATGCTCGACTACCTCGCGAGCGACCCGGGCACGCGCGCGATCCTGCTCTATATCGAGGGCGTCACCCACGCGCGGAAGTTCATGTCGGCGGCACGCAGTGCTGCGCGCTCGAAGCCGGTCGTGGTGGTGAAGGCCGGCCGGCGCCCCGAAGGGGCCAAGGCCGCGAGCTCGCACACCGGTGCAATGGCGGGCTCGGACGCGGTCTACGACGCCGCGATCCAGCGCGCGGGCATGCTGCGCGTCTACGAGTTCGACGAGCTGTTCGACGCGGTCGAGACGCTGGCCCTCTGCCGCCCCTCGGACGGCGACCGGCTCGCGATCCTCACCAATGGCGGCGGCATCGGCGTCATGGCGACCGACAGCCTGATCGAGCAGGGCGGCCATCTCGCGAGCTTGGCGCCCGAGACGATCGCGGCCCTCGACAAGGTCCTGCCGCGCACCTGGTCGCACGGCAATCCGGTCGACATCATCGGCGACGCGCCGCCCGAGCGCTACAAGGCCGCCTATTCGGCACTCGCGGGCGACCCGACGGCGGACGCGGTGCTGGTGCTCAATTGCCCGACCGCGGTCGCGTCCTCGACCGACGCCGCCAAGGCCGTGATCGGCGCGGCCAAGGGCCGGTCGCGCAACCTGTTCACGAGCTGGGTGGGGGAAAGTGCGGTCGCCGAATCGCGCCGCCTGTTCGCCGAGGCCGGCATTCCGACCTACGCGACCCCCAACCACGCGGTGCGCGCCTTCATGCACATGGTGCGCTACCGGCGCAACCAGAACCTCCTCATCCAGGTGCCGCCCTCGATCCCCGAGGCGTTCGCGCCCGACAAGGCGAAAGTGAGGGCGCTGATCGCGTCAGCCCTCGCCGAGGGGCGCGAATGGCTCACCGAGCCCGAGGCGAAGGAGGTGCTCGACGCCTACAGCATCCCCGCGATCCCGACCAAGGTCGCGCGCACGCCGGAGGAGGCGGCGCGGCTCGCGGCCGCGTTCGAGGCACCCTGTGCGCTCAAGATTCTCTCGCTCGACATCACCCACAAGAGCGACGCGGGCGGCGTCGTCCTCAACCTCGCGACCCCGGACGAGGTGCGCGCCGCGGCCGAGACCATGAAGGCGAAGATCGCGGCGAGCCATCCGAAGGCGCGCCTCGAGGGCTTCACGGTCGAGCCCATGGCGCGCACGCCGCGCGCCGACGAGGGGGCCTACGAGCTCATCGTCGGCATGACCGTGGACGCGCAGTTCGGCCCGGTGATCCTGTTCGGCCATGGCGGCATCGGCGCCGAGGTGATCTCGGACAAGGCGCTGGCGCTGGCCCCCCTCAACATGATGATCGCGCGCGATCTCATGACGCGCACGCGCATCTACAAGCTGCTCCAGGGTTTCCGCCACCAGTCCCCCGTGGCGCTCGACGCGGTGGCGCTCACGCTGGTCAAGATTTCCCAGCTCGCGGTCGATTTCGCCGAGGTTGCCGAGCTCGACATCAACCCGCTTTACGTCGATTCTTCGGGGGTCATGGCGCTCGATGCGCGCGTCAAGATCCGTCCCGCGCGCGGCGAGGGCACCGAGCGCCTCGCGATCCGTCCCTATCCCTCCGAGCTCGAGGAGGCGGTGACGCTGCCCGACGGGCGCCATTTCGTGCTCAGGCCGGTCCGGCCCGAGGACGCGCCCTCGATCGTCGATTTCTTCGAGCATCTCTCGCCCGAGGACGTGCGGCTCCGCTTCTTCGCGCCCCTCAAGGCGCTCTCGCCCGCCTTCCTCGCGCGCCTGACCCAGATCGATTACGAGCGCGAGATGGCGTTCGTGCTGTGCCCGCCCGCGGCGGCCGACGGCAAGGCTCGAATCGTCGACCCGGAAATCCTCGCGGTCGTGCGCATCGTCGCCGACCCGGACAACGAGCAGGCGGAATACGCCATCGTCGTGCGCACCGACCTGAAGGGGCACGGGCTCGGCCAGTTCCTCATGGAGCGCATCATCGCCTACGCGACCGCGCGCGGCATCCGCCGCATCTACGGCGACGTGCTGCGCGAGAACGCGAACATGCTGAACCTGTGCCACGCGCTCGGCTTCAAGCAGTCGAACGTGCCGGGCGAGGCGGAGCTGGTACTGGTCGAGCTCGATCTGATGGCCGCGCGCGCGGCGGCGGGGGCCAAAGCGGCCGCGGCTCAGGCGACCGCGTCGTCGATCGCGTAGCCGGCCGAGCGCACGGTGCGGATCGGGTCGGGGGCGCTCGACGCGTTGAGCGCGCGGCGCAAGCGCCGGATGTGCACGTCGACCGTACGCGGCTCGACATAGACGTCGCTGCCCCAGACCGCATCGAGCAGCTGCTCGCGCGAGAACACGCGGCCCGGATGCTCGAGCAGATAGCGCAAGAGTCGGAACTCGGTCGGGCCGAGATGGATGTGCTGGCCCGCGCGCGTGACGCGATGGGCGGCCAGATCCATGACGATGTCGCCGAAGGTGAGCTTCTCCTCCGAGAGCGCGGGCCGCGCGCGCCGCAGCACCGCGCGCACGCGCGCGATCAGCTCGCGCGGCGAGAACGGCTTGGTCATGTAGTCGTCGGCGCCGCTGTTGAGGCCGCGGATGCGGTCCCCCTCCTCGCCGCGCGCGGTGAGCATGATGATGGGCGTGTTGCGCGTCTCGGGTCGGCGGCGCAGCTGGCGGCACACGTCGAAGCCCGACATGAGCGGCAGCATCCAATCGAGCAGCACGATGTCGGGCTGGTCCTCGGCGACCATGACCAGCGCCTCCTCGCCGTCGGCGGCGGACGAGACGCGGAAGCCCTCCTGCTCGAAATTATAGCGCAGCAGCTCCACCAGCGCCGCCTCGTCCTCGACGATCAGGATGTGGAGCTTCATGCCGGCGTCGACGCTCCTAATCGCTGGCCTTCGGCTTGGCGCGGCTCGCGCGCTTGGGCGCGGGCGAGACCACGGTGAAGCTGGTGGTGTCGCCCTTGGGCCGGTTCTCCAACACCTGGCCGCCCTCGACCAGGAAATGCACGGTCTCGGCGATGTTGGTCGCGTGGTCGCCGATGCGCTCGATGTTCTTGGCGATGAACAGAAGATGCGTGCAGGGCGTTATGTTGCGCGGGTCTTCCATCATGTAGGTCAGGAGCTCGCGGAACAGCGCCGCGTACATGTCGTCGAGCTCCTCGTCGCGGCGCCACACGGCGAGCGCCTTCTCGATGTCGCGCTCGACGAAGGCGTCGAGCACGTCCTTGATGAGCTGCTGCGCGAGCGCCCCCATGCGCGGGATCGCGAACAGGGGCTGCACGACCGGGCTCATGATGAGCGCCTGGGTGCGCTTCGCGACGTTGGCCGCGTAGTCGGCGATGCGCTCGATGTCGGCCGAGATCTTGAGGGCGGCCACGATGTTGCGCAGATCGCGCGCCATCGGCTGGCGCAGGGCCAGGAGGCGCACCACCTGGTTCTGCACCTCGGCCTCGAGCTCGTCGACGCGCCCGTCGGCCTCGACCGTGCGCGCCCCCAGCTCGGCGTCGCGCTTGACCACCGCCTCGATCGCGTTCTCGAGCTGGATCTCCGCGAAGCCGCCCATCTGGGCGATCGTGTTGTTGAGCTGCGTGAGCTCCTCGTCGTAGACCTTGATGATGTGTTCGGAGGGCATCCGAGACTCCCGCGTTTCACCCTTCGGGCCGGAAGCGGACTGCGCCGACGCGGACTGGTCCGAGGGAGGCGCCGGAACTTCGTCGGTCATGGTATGTCGGCCCTGTTGGCTTGGCTAGCTGCCCCGCGCCCGCCCCTGCCGCGTCCGCCGGTGCCCCAAGGGGCCGGGGAATGCGTCGGGCGGGCCCGATCGAGCCGCGCACACAGTACCGATGCCACGGCACAGATTTACTACATCATCGTGACAGTTCCGTGACCGAGCGCGCGTCGGGCGCGCAACGGGCGCGAAACCGGCCCGGCGCAAGGGTCTCAGCCCTCGGCGCGGCTCCGTGCCGGCTCCTCCTCGAGGCGGCGCGCGGCACCGGCGGCGGGCAGATAGACCGTGAAGCTGCTGCCGCGCCCGATAATGCTCTCGATGTGGAGCGCGCCGCGGTGGTGGCTCACGATGTGCTTCACGATGGCGAGGCCGAGGCCGGTGCCGCCGAGCTCGCGCGAGCGCGCCGCGTCGACCCGGTAGAAACGCTCGGTCAGGCGCGGAATCTGCTCCTTGGGGATGCCTTCCCCCTCGTCCGCGACCTCGATCGCGACCAGGCCCGCGGGCGGGGTACGCCCGATCGGGACCGGGCAACGCTCGCTCCGGCGCACGCCGACCCGCACCGTCGAGCCGCGCCGGCCGTATTTGAGCGCGTTGTCGATCAGGTTCTGGAACACCTGGGCGAGCTCGTCGGCGTCGCCCGCCACGAGCGGCAGGCCCGCCTCGGACTCGACCGCGACCGCGATGCCCTGGCTCTTGCTTTGGGGCTGGAGCGCATCGACCACGCCGTAGAGCACCTTGAGCGCGTCGACCTGGTCGGTGGGGGCGGTGTGCTCCCGGAGCTCGATGCGCGAGAGCGAGAGCAGGTCGTCCACCAGGCGCGACATGCGCCCCGCCTGCTTTTGCATGATGCCGAGGAAGCGCGCGCGCGCCCGCTCGTCCTCGCTCGCGGGGCCGAGGAGGGTCTCGATGAAGCCGAGGAGGGTTGCAAGCGGCGTGCGCAGCTCGTGGCTCGCGTTGGCGACGAAGTCGGCGCGCATCTGCTCGGCGCGCTTCTCGGCGGTCACGTCGTGGAGCACGACGATGAGCGCCGCCTCGTCGCTCGCGGAATCGCCGAGGCGTTCGATGCGGCCGACGAAGGCGCGCTTCACCGGGCTCGCGAGCTCGAACTCGACGCGCGCCCCGGTGCCGCGCCGGAGGGCCGACTGCGCCCCCTCCAGGAGTGCCGGCACGCGGAGCGCCGAGGAGAGCTCGCGCCCGCTCGCCTCCTCGGGCATGAGCTCGGCGGCGGCCGCGTTCACGCGCGCGATGCGCAAGCGGCTGTCGAGCATGACGAGGGGATCGGGCAGGCTGTCGATCACCGCCTCGATCGCGGCGAGGCGCGCGCTGGCCTCTTCGCGCCGCTGCTGGGAGCGGCGCCGGATGCGCCCGACCGCCGAGGCGAGGGAGGTTGCGAGCGGAGACCAGGCGAGGCGCGGCTGCGCCTCCTCGCGTCCCTCGGCGAGCGCCTCGAGATAGGCGGTCAAGCGCGCGATGCCGTCGATGTGCGGCCCGACCAGGATGGCGATCAGGGCGCCGCACGCGATGAGGGCCAGGATCGCGGGCCCGGGGCCGAGATGCGCCCATTCGACCAACGCCGCGAGCACCAGCGCCACCGGCACCTCGAGCAGCGCCGTCGCCAGGATAACGCGCCGCCAGGATGTCGAATCGCGCGGCATGGTGGCGACACTCTCCGCCAAACCCGTGACCCTTTCAAGACGGCTCGGTGACGGGCGTGCGCGGCTCAGACTAAAGCATCGTGGGCGGTGAGCATCGCCATGTTGACGAGCTCGTTGAGGCTCGAGCCCAAGGGCGCGATCTGCGCCGGCTTGTCGAGCCCGAGCAGGAGCGGCCCGATCACCGTGCTGCCGCCGAGCTTCTGCAGCAGCTTGGCGCCGATGTTGGCGGCATGGAGGCCGGGCATGACCAGCACGTTGGCCGGTCCCTTGAGCCGGCAGAAGGGATAGAGCTTCGCGACCTCGGGATCGAGCGCCACGTCGATCGCCATCTCGCCGTCATACTCGAAATCGACCTCGAGCCGGTCGAGCTCGGCCACTGCCTCGCGGATCTCGGCCGCGCGCGCGTGGCGCGTATTGCCGAAGCTCGAGAAGGAGCACAACGCCACCCTCGGCTCGTGGCCGAGCTGGCGCGCCTTGGCCGCGGCCTGAATCGCGATGCCGACGAGCTGCGCCGGCGTCGGGCGCTCGTGCACCTGGGTGTCGGCGATGAGCACCGTGTGCCCGCGCGCGACCACGATCGAGAGGCCGAACACCTCGCGCCCGCGTTTCGGGTCGATCACGTGGCACAGATCCTCGAACGAGACCGGGAAGCTGCGCGTGGTGCCGGTGAGCATGCCGTCGGCGTCGCCGAGCGCCACCATGCAGGCCGCGAACACGTTGCGGTTCTGGTTCACCAGGCGCTGGCAGTCGCGGTAGAGGTAGCCGCGGCGCTGGAGGCGCGCATAGAGGAAATCGGTGTAGCGCTTGTTCTCGGTCGAGAGGCGCGCATTGTGCACCTCGAGCGTGGTGGTGCCCTCGAGCCCGACCGACGCCATCTGCTCGCGCACCACCTCCTCGCGCCCGACCAGGATCGGCGTGCCGAAGCCCGCGTTGCGGAACGCGAGCGCCGCGCGGATCGTGCGTTCCTCCTCGCCCTCGGCGAAGACGATGCGGCGCGGGCTGTGGCGCACCGCGTCGGAGATCGACTGCAAGGCGGCGCTGAGCGGATCGAGCCGGCCCGCGAGTTGGCGCTGGTAGGCGTCGAGGTCGAGGATCGGCTTGCGCGCGACCCCCGATTCCATCGCCGCGCGCGCGACGGCCGCGGGCACGGTCGCGATCAGGCGCGGATCGAAGGGTGCCGGGATGATGTATTCGGGCCCGAAGCGGAGCCGCTGGCCCTGGTACGCGGCGGCCACCTCGTCGGGCACGTCCTCGCGCGCGAGCTTGGCGAGCGCGTAGGCGGCGGCGATCTTCATCTCCTCGTTGATGGCCGACGCGCGCACGTCGAGGGCGCCGCGGAAAATGTAGGGGAAGCCGAGCACGTTGTTGATCTGGTTCGGGTAGTCCGAGCGCCCGGTCGCGATGATCGCGTCGGGGCGCGCCGCGCGCGCGGCCTCGGGCGTGATCTCGGGGTCGGGATTGGCCATGGCGAAGACGATCGGCTTCGGCGCCATGGACTTGACCATGGCCGGGCTCACCGCGTCCTTGGCCGAGAGGCCGAAGAACACGTCGGCACCCTTGAGCGCCTCCTCGAGGGTGCGCAGCTTGGTGTCGGCGGCGTAGGCCGACTTCCACTGGTTCATGCCCTCGGTGCGGCCGCGATGGACCACGCCCTTGCTGTCGCACAGCAGGATGTTCGCGCGCGGCATGCCCATGCGCACCAGAAGGTCGGCGCAGGCGATGGCCGCCGCCCCCGCGCCGTTCATCACCATGCGCGAATTGGCGAGCGTGCGGCCCGTGAGGTCGAGAGCGTTGATGAGCCCGGCGGACGCGATGATCGCGGTGCCGTGCTGGTCGTCGTGGAACACCGGAATGTCGAGAAGGGCCCGCAAGCGCTCCTCGATCATGAAGCATTCGGGCGCCTTGATGTCCTCGAGGTTGATCCCGCCCAGGCCCGCGCCCAAATAGCGCACGCAATTCACGAACTCATCGACGTCGCGCGTCGAAATCTCGAGGTCGATGCCGTCGATGTCGGCGAAGCGCTTGAAGAGGACCGCCTTCCCCTCCATCACCGGCTTCGCCGCCGCCGCCCCCAGGTCGCCGAGGCCGAGCACCGCGGTGCCGTTCGAGATCACGGCCACGATGTTGCCCTTGGCCGTGTATTCGTAGGCGAGCGCGACGTCGCGCTTGATCTCGAGGCACGGGATCGCGACCCCGGGCGAGTAAGCCAACGACAGATCGCGCGCCGTCGTGAGCGGCTTGGTCGCGCGGATCTCGATCTTGCCCGGCCGTCCCGAGGCGTGCATCTGGAGCACTTCCTCGGCCGTGAAGCTCACCGCGCGCTTCTGCGCTTGTCCTTCCATCGACGCGTCTCCGTCCCGGGTCGGGCCGTTCGATTTTTGCATGAGCTTGTCGCGCCGGCGGCCCGAGGCGGCGCGCGCCGAGCATAGCGCGACGCCGGGGAAAGTTAAGGTTTGTTTCGTCGCGCGCGCGCGGCACGGCGCCGCACCGGTGCCAGCGCCCGCGGGGCTTGCGCCGCGCCTATGTTCTTGATACGTTCCAATCCCGGTGCCGCGGGGCCCGTGTTATGGTCGGATGACGGGCACCCGGTCGCGGCGCCCGGAATCCCAAGATCGCGAGGCCGGACTTGGCCCAGACCCTCGATCCCGACCTCGACCGCAATGGCGCTGCCCAGGCCTCGCCCGCGGGCCTCGCGACCCCCTTGATGGCGCAGTATCTCGAGGTGAAGCGGGCGCATCCCGACTGCCTCCTCTTCTACCGCATGGGGGATTTCTACGAGCTCTTCTTCGACGACGCGGTCGCGGCGGCGAAGGCGCTCGACATCACGCTCACCAAGCGCGGCAAGCACGAGGGCGACGACATCCCGATGTGCGGCGTCCCGGTGCACGCGGCCGACGCCTATCTGGCGCGTCTCATCCGCCAAGGATTCCGCGTCGCCGTGTGCGAGCAGGTGGAGGATCCGGCCGAGGCGAAGCGGCGCGGCTCGAAATCGGTCGTGAAGCGCGAGGTGATCCGCATCCTCACCCCCGGCACGCTCACCGAGGACACGCTCCTCGACGCGCGCCGGCATAATTATCTCGTATCCCTCGCCGAGGCGGGGGGTGCGTTGGCACTCGCCTCGCTCGACCTCTCGACCGGCGATTTCCAGGTCGAGGCGATCGAGGCGTCGAGCCTCGCGCCGGCGCTCGCGCGTCTCGACCCGGGCGAGCTTCTGCTTTCCGATCGCCTGCTCGCGCGCCCCGAGCTCGCGGCTGCCCTCGAGGAATGGAAGGCGTCGCTCACGCCCCAGCCCGCCGCGCGTTTCGACAGCGCCATGGGGAAGCGCCGGCTCGAGGCCTATTACCGCGTGAAGGCGCTCGACGGCATGGGCGATTTCGGCCGCGCCGAGCTCGCGGCGGCGGGTGCGCTCCTCGATTACGTCGAGCTCACCCAAAAAGGGAAGCTGCCGCGCCTCGGGTTGCTTCAGCGTCTCTCGCCGGGCTCGGCCCTCGAGATCGATCCCGCGACGAGGCGCAACCTCGAGCTCGACCGCACGCTTTCGGGGGCGCGCGAGGGAAGCCTTCTCTCGGTCATCGACCGCACCGTGACGGCGGCGGGCGCGCGTCTTCTTGCGTCCCACCTCGCGGCACCCTTGACCGACCCGGCCGAAATTGCGCGCCGGCTCGACATGCTTGCGTTCTTTCTCGCGCACGAGCGCGTGCGCGAGGATACGCGGGCCCTCCTCGGTACGGCGCCCGACCTCGAGCGCGCACTCTCGCGCCTCGCCTTGGGGCGCGGCGGGCCGCGCGATCTCGCGGCCTTGCGCGACGGGCTACGCGCCGCGGCCGAGTTGGCACTTTCGCTGTCCGACCCGGGCCTGGAGACGCTGCCCGAGGGCATCCACGCCGCGCGCTTGGGCCTCGGCGAGCACGAGGCCCTGATCGCCGAGCTCGGCCGCGCGCTCGCGGCCGACCTGCCCTTCCTCGCGCGCGACGGCGGCTTCATCGCATTCGGCTACCATCCGGCGCTCGACGAGCAACGCAGCCTGCGCGACGAGAGCCGGCGCCTCGTGGCGGCGCTTGAGGCGCGCATGCGCGCGTCGACCGGCGTCGCGTCCTTGAAGATCCGCCACAACAACGTGCTCGGCTATTTCGTCGAGGTGGGCTCGGCCCACGCCGACAAGCTTCCGACCGGCGCCTCGGGCCCCTTCATCCACCGTCAGACCATGGCGAGTGCCGCGCGCTTCACCACGACCGAGCTCGCCGAGCTCGAAGACAAGATCGCGCGCGCCGCCGAGAAGGCCCTCGGCCTCGAGCTCGAGCTGTTCGAGGCGCTGGTGAATGCGGCGCTCGCCCGGGCCGACGCCATCGCCGAGGCCGCGCGCGCGTTGGCTGCGCTCGACCTCGCGGCGAGCCTGGCCTTGCTCGCGACCGAGCGGCGCTACACCCGGCCCGTCGTCGATGCCTCCCTCGCCTTCGAGATTTCGGGCGGGCGCCATCCCGTGGTCGAGGCCGCGCTCGAGGCGGGACGCGCGGGCAGCGGACCCGCATCCTTCGTCGCCAACGACTGCGATCTTGCGCCCGAGCGGCGTCTCTGGCTCGTGACCGGGCCGAACATGGCGGGGAAAAGCACCTTCCTGCGCCAGAACGCGCTCATCGCGATCCTGGCCCAGACGGGCTCCTACGTGCCCGCTGGGCATGCGCATATCGGCGCGGTCGACCGGCTCTTCAGCCGCGTGGGTGCGGCCGACGACCTCGCGCGCGGGCGCTCGACCTTCATGGTCGAGATGGTCGAGACGGCGGCGATTCTCAACCAGGCGGGCGAGCGCTCGCTCGTGATCCTGGACGAGATCGGACGCGGCACCGCGACCTTCGACGGGCTCTCGATCGCCTGGGCGGCCCTCGAGCATCTTCACGAGGTGAACCGCTGCCGCGCCCTCTTCGCGACCCACTTCCACGAGCTCACCTCGCTCGCGGCGAAGCTGCCGGCGCTCGCCTGCCACACCATGCGGGTCAAGGAATGGCAGGGCGACGTGGTGTTCCTCCACGAGGTGGCGCCGGGCGCTGCCGACCGGTCCTACGGCATCCACGTGGCGCGCCTCGCGGGCCTGCCCGAGGCCGTGATCCAGCGCGCCGAGGCGGTCTTGGCGCTTCTCGAGCGCGGCGAGGAGGCGAGCGCCTTGACGCGCCTCGCGGAGGATTTGCCGCTGTTCAACGCGCGCCCGAAGGCGCCGTCCGGCCGCGGCCTCGCCGAGCCCTCGGCGGTCGAGCGATTGCTCGCGGAAACGCGCCCCGACGAGCTTTCGCCCAAGGCGGCGCTCGAGCTGCTCTATCGGCTTAAGAGCTCGCTTGAAAAGAAGTAGCGGCGGCCGCGTCTGTCAAATCCTTGGCGCCCGTTCCTCGCGCGGCGCGTGAAATGCGACGGAATTCGGCATCCGCTTCGAGCGCGTTCTCAGCGAATTCCTGCAATGCGTTGGAATCGGCTCGGCCCCGACTGCGCGCTCAAGGTCCGGGCGCGGGGAACTCGGCGGTCGAGGCTGCGCCCTCGGAATCGACCAGCTCGGCGGCGATTTTCCAGCGCGTCCAGCCGGCGCGATAGGCCTTGGGATCGAGCAGCTCGATGCGCGCGCGGGTGACGGTGCGGGGCCTCTTGTCGACGTCGCGCGAATGGACCGGGCCACCGATTCCAAGCCCGACGCCGACGCCGCTCGACGAGCCGCCCTTGAGGTCGAGCGAGAAGGGACCCGAAGGCTCGACCGCCTTGGTTCCGAAACTATGCTCGACGAGGCGCGTCACGCGGGGCGCGTAGAGGCGGCTTCCGTCCGGCCGCACGAGGGCGATGCGCTCGACCCGGTAACGGCTGGTGGGATCGGTGACATCGACCATGACCGCGTTCCCCTTGACCACGGCATGCCAGTCGAGGCCTTGCTTGGCGGGCTCGGGCGGCGGGGGTACCGGTGCGAGATCGGGCAAGGCGGGGGTCGGCGATGTCGGGCTCGGAAGCGGCGGACCCGGATTGCGTAGGGGTTCGGGCGCCACGCTCGGCGCGGCGCCGGCATCCGGCGCCGGCTCGACGGCGCGCGCCGGGGGTGCGGCCGCGAGAAGCGCTCCGGCCAGGGCGCAAAGCAGCCCCAGGCCGATCCAGGCCGCGCGCCCATTCCGTCTGTTCAACGCCTTGATCTGCATCGGCTTTTCCCGCCCGCCCCAAGCCCGTGGCCGGCTTGGGCTTGCTATGGCAGATTAGCGTCCCAGCTAGACATAGCTGTTCACGCTGGCCGCCGGCCGCAAGCGCGCGCCGCGAATGGCCACGGGGCAAATTTTAGACCGAGACCGTCCGGGACCCAGGATGAGCGCCGTCGCCAATCCCCGCCAGATCGTCAATCGGCGCTCCCTCGCGGCGTCGCTCGAGGCGCTGGCGGCGAGCGAGCCCAAGCCCGAGAAGCGACGGAAGCGCCTGGTCGAGCTCCTGCGCGCGTCCCTCGAAAGCGGGCGCAGCGAGGTGCGCCAGCGCTTCGAGCGCGATCTCTCCGGCACCGCCGCCGTGCGCGGCCTGAGCTTTCTCATGGATCAGCTCGTGCGCACGCTCCACGAATACGCCGTGGCGCACGTCGCGCGCCCGACCGGCCCGGTGGCCGCGGAGGAGATGGCGATCGTCGCGGTGGGCGGCTACGGGCGCGGCGAGCTCGCCCCCTTCTCCGACATCGATCTCCTGTTCCTGCTGCCGTTCAAGGCGACGCCCGCGGTCGAGCAGCTGGTCGAGTGGATGCTCTACGTGCTGTGGGATCTCGGCCTCAAGGTCGGCCATGCGACGCGCTCGGTGAGCGAATCGATGCGCCAGGCGAAGCGCGACGTCACCATCCGCACCTCGCTCCTCGAGGCGCGTTGCGTCTCGGGCAACGAGGCGCTGTACCAGACCTTGCGGAAGCGCTTCGCCGACGAAGTGCTCGCGGGCGACGCGCTCGCCTTCGTGCGCGCGAAGCTCGCCGAGCGCGACCAGCGCCACGCGCGCCTGGGCGATTCGCGCTACGTGGTCGAGCCCAACATCAAGGAGGGAAAGGGCGGCCTGCGCGACCTCCACACGCTGTTCTGGATCGCGAAGTACCGCTACCGGATCGACGATCTCCACGAGCTCGTGGGCCTGGGCGTGCTGCAGGAGGACGAGTACCAGGCCTTCATCAAGGCGCAGAGCTTCCTGTGGGCGTTGCGCTGCATGCTGCACTGGGTCACCGGGCGCGCCGAGGAGCGGCTTACCTTCGACGTGCAGCCCGAGATCGCGAAGCGCATGGGCTACAACGACCATGCGGGCACGCGCCGGGTCGAGCGCCTGATGAAGCACTATTACCTCGTGGCCAAGGACGTGGGCGACCTGACGCGCATCTTCTGCGCCGCGATCGAGTCGGACCAGAAGCGCGGCGTGCGCCTCCCCTTCACGGGTGCCGGGCGCCGGCGCGAGATCGAGGGGTTCCGCGTCGAGGGCGACCGGCTGACCCTCGACGACCCCAATCTCCTCAAGAAGCATCCGGTGAAGATCCTGGCCCTGTTCCACGTGGCGCAGGAGGCCGGCCTCGACATCCACCCGAAGGCGCTGCGCGCGGTGCGGCGCAATCTGCGTCTGGTGGATTCCCATTTGCGCGAGGACCCCGAGGCGAACCGCCTCTTCCTCGAGATGCTGACCTCGGCGAAGGACCCGGAGACGACGCTTCGGCGCCTGAACGAGGCCGGCGTGTTCGGCCGCTTCGTCACCGACTTCGGCCGCGTGGTCGCGCAGATGCAGTACGACATGTACCACATCTATACGGTCGACGAGCACACGATCCGCGCGATCGGCCTGCTCCACGCGATCGAGCAGGGCAGCTTGCGCGAGGAGCACCCGCTCTCGTCCGAGATCGTGCACCAGGTGCTCTCGCGCCGCGCACTCTACGTCGCGGTGCTGCTGCACGACATCGCCAAGGGCCGCGGCGGCGACCATTCGATCCTGGGTGCCGAGGTCGCGCAGCGGCTCTGCCCGCGCCTGGGCTTCACGCCCGAGGAGACCGAGACCGTGGCCTGGCTCGTGCGCTACCACCTGGCGCTCAGCTCGACCGCGCAGAAGCGCGATCTCAACGACCCCAAGACCATCGCCGATTTCGCCGAGCTGGTGCAGTCGCCCGAGCGGCTCAGGCTCCTCCTCGTGCTCACGGTGGTCGACATGCGCGCGACCGGCCCCGCCGTGTTCAACGCCTGGAAGGCGGCCCTCTTGCGCGACCTCTACAGCAAGACCGAGGAAGTGCTGACCGGCGGCCTCGCGGGCCACGGCGACGCGGCGCGCGTCAAGGCGATCCTCGCCGAGCTGCGCCGGGCGCTGCCCGACTGGAGCGACAAGGATTTCGCGGCGCATATCGCGCGCGCCCACAACAACTACTGGCTCTCGCTCGACCGCGCCACGCTCGCGCGCCACGCGCGCATCATGCGCGAGGCCGAGCGCACCAAGGCGCCGCTCGCGGTCGATTGGCGCGCCGATCCCTACCGCGGCGTCACCGAGCTCACCATCTACACCGCCGATCATGCCGGCCTGTTCGCGAAGATCGCGGGCGCCATCGCGGTCGCGGGCGGCAACATCGTGGACGCGCGCATCTTCACTCTCACCAACGGCATGGCGCTCGACAGCTTCATCGTGCAGGACGCGACCGGCGGGGCGTTCGACCGGCCGGACAAGCTCGCGCGCCTGTCGGCCATCATCGAGCGCAGCCTCGCGGGCCGGCTGTGGCCGCAGGAAGTGGCGGCCGTGAGCCGCGGGCTCCCGAGCCGGACCGAAATCTTCACGGTCCAGCCGCGCGTCCTCATCGACAACCGCGCGAGCGCCGGCCACACGGTGATCGAGGTCAACGGGCGCGACCGGCCCGGACTCCTTTATGCGCTCACCCGCGCGCTGACCGAGCTCAACCTCCAAATCCACTCGGCCAAGATCTCGACCTTCGGCGAGCGCGTGGTCGACGTCTTCTACGTCAAGAACATCTTCGGCCTGAAGGTCGACGCGCCGGGCCAGCTCGCCGAGGTCCGCGAGAGCCTGACGGCGGCGCTGACCGACCCCGACATGCCGGCCGCCGACGCCGACGGGGCGCCGCGCAAGGGCCGGGTCGCCGCCGAGTAGGAATCTATTCCTTGATGGGCTCGACCGAGGAGACGACGTAGCCGTTCTCGGGCGGGTAGCGGGCCTCGATCTTGCGGCGGGCGGCCTCGGCCGATTCGGCCGAGATCTCGAAATACTGGTTCTCGGCCCAGTCGTCCTTGAGGTACTTGTGCCGCAGGCCTTTGGCCATCTGGTCGACGACGTCCTGGTTGAAGACCGCGACCTCGAATTTTAGCTCTTGCTCAGCCATGCCGAATCTTTTTGCCGCGCCGAATTGGCTTGGCAAGCAAAATCATGCGATTGGCAGGGCGATCATGCGCGCCGGAGCCGCCTGATGGGGTTCGCCCGCGCGGTCGCCACGGTCGGCGGCCTGACCGCGGCGAGCCGCGTCCTCGGCTTCGCGCGCGACGTCCTGATCGCCGCGCTGCTCGGCGCCGGGCCGGCCGCCGACGCCTTCTTCATCGCCTTCAAGCTGCCCAATCTGTTCCGCCGGCTGTTCGCCGAGGGTGCCTTCAGCGCCGCCTTCGTGCCGCTGTTCGCGGGCCTCGTCGCGACGCGCGGCCGGGCGGCGGCGGAGCGTTTCGCCGAGCAGAGCCTGGCCTGGCTCGTCGGCGTCCTGCTCGGCGTCACGCTCGCGGCCGAGCTCGCCATGCCGGCGGTGATGGTCGTGCTGGCGCCCGGATTCGTCGGCGATCCCGTGCGCTTCGGGCTGGCGGTCGGGCTCGGCCGCATCACCTTCCCCTATCTCCTGTTCGTGGCGCTGGCGGCGCTGCTCGCCGGGATGCTCAACGCGCTCGGCCGTTTCGCGGCGGCGGCGGCGGCGCCGATCCTGCTCAATCTCGTGATGATCGCGGCCGTGCTCGGGCTCGCGCCGCAGCTCGGCAGCGCGGCCCGCGCGCTCGCCTGGGGCGTGCTCGCCGCCGGCATGCTGCAATTCCTCTGGCTCGTGCGCGCCGTGCGCCGCGCCGGCCTCGCGCTGCGCCTGCCGCGGCCGCGGCCGAGCCCGGCGCTCGGCCGGC
>DATJLQ010000128.1:0-1249 GCA_035509415.1 Alphaproteobacteria bacterium | reverse complement strand
TTCATCTTCTCGCATTCCTTCGAATTCGCGAGCTTCTCGTGATCCACGGCCACGCGCGTCTTTCCGCCCGGCGTCGTGTAGAATCCGACGCTCAGCCGCGTGCCCTCGTCCCATTTCGCGCGGACGTATTTGCCCGGCGTCGCCGTCGTGATTTCCATCGGCGCGTCCGGCAGCCACCGCCGGCGCATTTTGTCGTTGGTCCAGCCTTCAAAC
Source organism: Alphaproteobacteria bacterium (assembly GCA_035509415.1). GTDB lineage: Bacteria > Pseudomonadota > Alphaproteobacteria > JACZXZ01 > JACZXZ01 > DATJLQ01. Next base: position 1,036 of record DATJLQ010000128.1, on the reverse strand, counting down.
GCCTTCGCCAGCGGCGCCGCGATCGTCCGGCTCGCCGAAGCGCTGAACGCGCCGTCGCATTTCTGGAATTTCTGCCGCAGCCCGCGCTCGTGCTCGTACGCCACCGAAACCATCTGGCACCACCAGCTCGCCACGCCCTGCTTGTCGTGCAAATACGCCGCGATTTCCTTGTGCGCCATTTTCTTCGCGCCCGCCTTATCGAGAATCGCGAACCATTCCGCCCACGCCTTGCCCGTCTTCGCCCTCACCGCCTCATCGCTCGACCGCTTCGTTTCTTTCGGCTTCTTCATGTCCAAACCTCGAACGCTCTCTCCCTAGGGCTTCTTTGTGGCCACGCATTATAATCCAGTCCCTCCGACGCAAGAACCGCCGTGCGAACGCGCTCCCCTAAAATCTCCTCGCTCGTTCCGCCAAGGTTTTATGATGTTTCCATGCCCACGCGCCTCGATGTACGCGGCCTCACCGTCGAACTGCCCACGCGTGCCGGTTGGGTGCGCCCGGTCAACGACGTTTCCTTCTCGCTCGGCGAGGGCGAGACGCTCGGCATCGTCGGCGAGTCCGGCTCCGGCAAGACGATGCTCTCGCTCGCGCTGATGGGACTCGAGCCGCACGGCGCGCGCCGCGCGGGAGAAGCGTGGCTGCGCGAGTCGTCCGCCAATGGCAACGGCAATCGCAACGACGCAAACAACAGTTCAGTCGCCGCCCTCAACGCGAATCTCATCACCGCCTCGGCGCCAGAGATGCGCGCACTGCGCGGCCGCCGCATCGCGATGATTTTTCAGGAGCCGATGACGGCGCTCGATCCCGTAATCCGCGTGGGCGCGCAGATCGAAGAGGCGATTCGCGTCCACGAGCCTTCGCTCGGCCGCCGGGAAATCCGCCGCCGCGCGATCGATTTCCTCGATCGCGCCTCGGTTCCCGAGCCCGCCCGCCGCGCGCGCCAGTATCCGCACCAGCTTTCGGGCGGCTTGCGGCAGCGCGTGATGATCGCGATGGCGCTCGCGCCCGGCCCGCACGTGCTCATCGCCGACGAGCC
>DATJLQ010000127.1:0-1690 GCA_035509415.1 Alphaproteobacteria bacterium | reverse complement strand
TCACCCCTTGACCTTGCGCGGCTTGCCCGCCTCGTCGAGGGCCACGTAGGTGAAGGTGCCCTCGGTCACGAGGATGCGCTCGCCCGCGTTCTGGCGCAGCACCCAGGCCTCGACGCGCACCGAGATCGAGGTGGTGCCGATCCCGATGAGGTCGGCATAGACGCACACCACGTCGCCCACATGGACCGGCTTCTTGAACATCATGCCGTCGATCGCGACGGTCGCGACCCGGCCGCGCGCGAGGCTCCAGGAAAAGGTGCCGCCCGCCACGTCCATCTGGCTCAACACCCAGCCGCCGAAAATATCTCCCGCCTGGTTGGTGTCGGCGGGCATGGCGACGGTGCGGATTTCGAGCTCGCCGCGCGGCTCGCGCGCGCCGCGTTTGCCCTGCGGCTGCGGCTTGGTACGGCCTTCGGCCATCACGTCTCTCCCTTTCACTACAATATCTTGTGGGCTCCCGGCCCGCGACCCACAGCATGCTCTTGAAGCGCCGGCCCGACGCACCCATAATAGCCGGCATGGCCGATCTCTTCGACTTTGCGCGCGGCGCCCGCGCGACCGCGGCGGGCAAGGCAAAGGCACGCGCCGACGCGAGCTACACCGCCAAGGACATCGAGGTGCTCGAGGGTCTCGAGCCCGTGCGCCGCCGCCCCGGCATGTATATCGGCGGCACCGACGAGCGCGCCATGCATCATCTCGTGGCCGAGCTCCTCGACAACGCGATGGACGAGGTGGTGGCGGGCCATGCGAGCTGGATCGAGATCGAGCTCGCTTCCGACAATTGGGTGACCGTGCGCGACAACGGGCGCGGCATTCCGGTCGACAAGCACCCGAAATTCAAGGACCGCTCCGCGCTCGAGATCATCCTCACGACACTCCATTCGGGCGGCAAGTTCTCGGACAAGGTCTACTCGACCGCGGGCGGCCTGCACGGCGTCGGCCTCTCGGTCGTGAACGCGCTCGCGGACAAGCTCTCGGTCGAGGTCGCGCGCGACCGCAAGCTCTGGACCCAGGATTACGCTCGCGGGAAGCCGAAGACCAAGCTCAAGGCGGCGGGTGCCGTCTCGAACCGGCGCGGCACGTCGGTGCGCTTTCATCCCGATCCCGAGATTTTCGCCGACGCGCGCTTCAAGCCCGCCTCGCTCTACCGCATGGCACGCGCCAAGGCGTACTTGACCCGCGTGGTCGAGATCCGCTGGAAATGCGCGCCGGCGCTTTTGAAGGGCGAGCGCGACGTGCCCGCCGAGGAGACCATCCATTTCCCGGGCGGGCTCGCGGATTATCTCGTGGCCGAGCTCGATGCGCGGAAGACCATCACCCCGACGCCCTTCTCGGGCGAGGCCGAGTTCGCCGGCGACCAGGGAAAGCTCGAATGGGCGATCGCCTGGCCGCTCGACGGCGAGGGCGCGATCCATTCCTATTGCAACACGGTGCCGACCCAGGACGGCGGCAGCCACGAGCAAGGCATGCGCGCGGCCTTGGGGCGCAGCCTGCGCGATTACGGCGAGCTGGTCTCGAACCGGAAGGCGAAGGCGATCACCGCCGAGGACGCGGTCGAGGGTGCGGTCGTCATGCTCTCGCTCTTCGTCAAGAACCCCTCGTTCCAGGGCCAGACCAAGGAACGCCTCAACATGCCCGAGGCGGCGAGGCTGGTGGAAAGCCAGCTCAAGGATCATTTCGATCATTGGCT
>DATJLQ010000126.1:0-8493 GCA_035509415.1 Alphaproteobacteria bacterium | reverse complement strand
CGCGGTCGAGGGTGCGGTCGTCATGCTCTCGCTCTTCGTCAAGAACCCCTCGTTCCAGGGCCAGACCAAGGAACGCCTCAACATGCCCGAGGCGGCGAGGCTGGTGGAAAGCCAGCTCAAGGATCATTTCGATCATTGGCTCTCGGCCAATCCCGCGACCTCGAAAATGCTGCTCGACGCCATCGTCGAGCGCGCCGAGGAGCGCCAGCGCCGGCGCGACCAGCGCGAGCTCAACCGCAAGAGCGCGACGCGCAATTTGCGCCTCCCCGGCAAGCTCGCCGATTGCGCGCGCCGCTCGTCCGACAACACGGAGATTTTCCTGGTCGAGGGCGATTCCGCGGGCGGCTCGGCGAAGCAGGCGCGCGACCGCGAGGTGCAGGCGGTGCTCCCGCTACGCGGCAAGATCCTCAACGTCGCGAGCGCCTCGGCCGAGAAGCTCCACGCCAACCAGGAGATCGCCGACTTGGCGCAAGCGCTCGGCTGCGGCCTCGGCGCGCACTATTCGACCGACAAGCTGCGTTACGACCGGGTCATCGTCATGACCGACGCGGACGTGGACGGCGCGCATATCGCGTCGCTGCTCATGACCTTCTTCTACAAGGAGATGCGCGGGCTCATCGAGGACGGGCGCCTCTATCTCGCGATCCCGCCGCTTTATCGCTTGAGCCAGGGCGGGAAGGTGCTTTATGCGCGCGACGACAAGCACAAGGACGAGCTATTGAAGGCGGCGTTCAACCCGCGCGCCAAGGTCGAGGTGAGCCGCTTCAAGGGCCTCGGCGAAATGCCGCCCCAGCAGCTACGCGAGACGACCATGAGCCAGAAAACGCGCACGCTCCTGCGCGTGGCGCTGCCCAACGGCCACGACGCGGCCGAGCCGCCCGCGGCCAAGGGCAAGAAGGCGTCCAAACCGTCGGCCGCGCGCGGGGCGAAGCGGTCGAGCGCGCGGAGCGAGGCGAGCGAGACGGCCGAGCTGGTCGAGCGCCTCATGGGGCGGAAGCCCGAGCTCCGCCTCGCCTTCATCCAGGAGAACGCGAAGCTCGTGAAGGAGCTGGATGTGTGAGGTTGGACTATGGCCTCTTATTTCAGCGCGCCCCGCCAATTCGGTCGCTTCAGATAGGAATTTTCCGCCCGCCGTTCGCGGAAAAATAGGTCTTGAAGTCGGCTGCGGACAAAGAGCGCGAAAAATACCAGCCCTGGACCAAATCCACTCCGGCGGCTCGAAGAATCTCGATTTGGGCCGCCTCTTCGACACCCTCGATGACGACTTTGAGATTGGTCGTGCGTATCAACGTCGCGAGGCCGGAGATTTTCTCGGGGGCCCAGTCGTCGCGCAGCATTTGGTCCGCGAAGGACTTGTCGATCTTGACGATGTCGAATCGGACGCGGGACATCACGACCAGATTGGCGTCGTTGACATAGGCGTCATCGAGCGCGATCAAGACGCCGGTATTGTACGCATCGTTCAATTCCTCGATGCCGAGCCGATCGGGCACGCCGCGCTCGGTGACTTCCAACAGGAATTTGTTGGCGATACTCAGCAGATTCGCCTTTTCGGCCGCATATCTCACACCCCCGCGCCCGAAGACCTCGGGCGGCACGTTGATCGCAATGTGCACGTCCTGGTGCTCGCGCAACCAAGCGCCGAATTCCTCGGCCACTTTGTCGACGACCCAATAGGTCATGGTTCCCGATAGGTAGGTATTCTCGACCAGTGGGATGAAGTCCATGGGCGGAATGACCCGAGCGCCGCGCCGCCATCGGATCAACGCCTCACCGCCCACGCACCGGTTCTCCTTGAGCGACATCACGGGCTGATACTCGAGGAAGAACTCCCCTTTTTCGAACCCAGCGGCGATCTCGCTCAACGTAATCATCGATGGGTCGCTCCCGAGAAATATCGACGATCTTGGATGTCCGACGATCGGCGCGAACCGTCGAACCGCGCCGTCGCACGATGTGAGCAATGCCCATTGCGCGGCGTGCGAATCTTCATCTCCGGATTATGCGCTCAGTTTTTGAGATTTTTGCACCCGGTGAGCTTAAGCCGTTATGACTCATGCGCCAGGCTGGCGTGCTAACATATTGATTCGCCGTTCATTCCCTTGGCGCCGTCGTGCCTTTCGCGCGATGCCCCGGGCGTCTCCGCGCCTTCGCCGCCGCATTCCCCTCCTCTCGCTTGACCTGGGTCATGGACACCGCTGGACCGGCGTCCGACCTTTCCCCGCGCCGGTGCGCGCTGGTCGCGCGCGGCGCGAAGCGAGGCGAGCGATGGAGAGTTCCATGATCGAGGATTGGCCGGCCCTGATCGGCGACATGAATGGTGCTGTGCGCGACTTGCGCCAAGCCGCGCCCGAGGTGATGAAGACCTTCTCCGACATGGCGCGCGCGGCCCATGGCGGCGCGGCGCTCGACGCCAAGACCAAGGAGCTGGTGGCGCTCGCGATCGCGGTCGCGACCCGATGCGCGCCCTGCATCGCCTACCATGCCGAAGGAGCGGTGCGCGCGGGCGCCTCGCGCGCGGCGGTCGCCGAGACCTTGGGCATGGCGGTCTATATGGGCGCCGGCCCGTCGGTCATGTACGCGGCCCAGGCGCTCGAGGCGGTCGATCAATTGGCGGCGAAGAGCCCGGTCCCGGCATGATGACCTTCGCGCACGAGAAGAACGCCTAACCCGTGCAAGTGCTCGACGCGCGAACGTAGCTCGGCCCGCGGAAAATTCGCGCCCGACGGCGATTTCCCTGGCACCTGACATAAATCCGTCACGTCTTCGGCGTAGCTATGCGCCCATGGAATGCGGCGGGACGCGTCGGAGCCTCCAAATCTTGAGCAGCCGGGTTCGGGCTTGAAGATCCTGTTCGTCACCGACGCTTGGCCGCCCCAGGTCAACGGGGTGGTGCGCACGCTCAAGGAGACGATCCGCAATCTCGAGCAGTTCGGCCACCGGGTCGAGGTCATCTCGCCGGACGGGTTCCGCTGCATCCCCTGCCCGACCTATCCCGAGATCCCGCTCGCGCTCTTTCCCGGCCGCGCGGTCGCGCGCCGCATCGAGGCGGCGGCGCCCGACGCCATCCACATCGTGACCGAAGGGCCCATCGGCAGCGCTGCGCGGCGTTATTGCCTCGCCCACGCCATTCCCTTCACGACCGCCTACCACACCGCGTTCCCGGAATACGTCGCCGCGCGCGTGCCCGGGACGCTCGATCTCTCCTATGCGTTCCTGCGGCGCTTTCACGCGCCCTCCGAGGCCGTGATGGTGCCGACCGCGACCATGATCGAACGCCTGGCGGCACGCCGCTTCGCGAAGCTCGCCTACTGGTCGCGCGGGGTCGATGGCGAGCTGTTCCGGCCGCGGCGCAAGGATTTCCTCGGCGACCGGCGGCCGATCTATCTCTATGCCGGCCGCGTCGCGATCGAGAAGAACATCGACGCGTTCCTGAAGCTGCGCCTGGCGGGCACCAAATACGTGGTCGGCGCCGGGCCGAAGCTCCGCGAGCTCAAGGCCAAATATCCCGACGCGCGCTACACCGGCTATGTCGACGACGAGACGCTCGCCGCCTTCTACGCCGCGGCGGACGTGTTCGTGTTCCCGAGCCTCTCCGAGACTTTCGGCCTAGTGCTGCTCGAGGCGATGGCGTCCGGGCTCCCGGTCGCGTCCTTTCCGGTGACCGGCCCCCTCGACGTGGTGGGCGACAGCGGCGCCGGCGTGATGCGCGACGATTTGGTCGAGGCGATCGAGGGCGCCTTTGCGATCGCACCCGACGATTGCCGCGCCCACGCGGTCAAATTCTCATGGGCCGACGCGACGCGGCAATTCCTCGCCCATTTGCGCAGCACCGCCGCCTAGGACGAGCCGCCAGCGGCGTCGCCTGTGCGCGGCGGCTCCCTACCCTTCGAGGTTGACGCCCTTGGTCTCGGGCGTCTTCAGGATCGCGAAGATCGCGAGCACCGCGTAGAACATCACCAGAAGCCCGATATAGATGTAGGCGCGGTGGATGCCGTAGGATTTGAGGATCAGGCCGGCGATGATCGGGATCAGGCCGCCGCCATAGACTTGCGAGATCTGGTAGCCAGCACTCGCGCCCGAGGCGCGGTAGCGGGTCGGAAAATTCTCCGTGTAGAAGGTCGGGATGGCGCCGTAGCCGAAGCCGAACACGAAGCCGAAGCCGACGATCTCGGCGAGCACCGCGAGCCAGAAGCTGCCCGTGTTCACGAGATAGAAATACGGGATCGCCCAAACCAGAAACACGATCGCCGCGACGAGCAGGATGGTGCGCCGGTTGATGAGATCGGCCAGGTACGAGCCGATGATCATGAACACGAGCATGAAGCCCGCCGCGATGAAGCCGACGATCTCGGCCTCGGTGGCACTGAAGCCGACCGCCTTCATGTAGCCGGTGCCGAACACGAAATAGAGGAAGAAGGCGCCGCCGAACATCGCGTTCACGAGCGAGGTGCGCAGGATGCGCCCCGGCATCTCGCGCCACACCTGGTTCGCGGGGTAGGAGAGGATCGCGACCTGCGCCTTGTGCTGCTCGAACACGAAACTGTCCTGGGTGCGGAGCCGGATCACCAGGCCCACGATCGCGACCAGGAAGCCCACGAAGAAGAATATGCGCCAGCCCCAGGCGACGAATTCGGCGTCGGTCATGAGCGACTTCACGAAGATCACCGAGCCGAAGCCGAGCAGGAGGCCGATCGGGATGGCGAAGCCGACCCACGCCCCCCAGAAGGCGCGATGCTTCGAGCGCGCCGCCTGCTCGACCACCCAGGTCGACGCGGTGCCGAACTCGGCGCCGAAGCTGATGCCTTGGAGCAGGCGGAAGGCGATCAGGAGGATGGGCGCGGCGCTGCCGATCGAATCGTAGGTCGGCGTCAGGCCGATCAGGAGCGTCGAGACGCCCATGAGGACGAGCGCGTAGACCATGGCGTCGCGCCGGCCGATGCGGTCGGCGATGTTGCCGAAGATCCAGGCCCCCACCGGGCGGATGATAATGCCGAGCCCGTAGACGCCGATCGCGGCCGCGACCGCGGCCAGGCCCGGCAGCTTGAAGAAGATGCCGCCCCAAAGCGTCGCCGCGATGACGCCGGTCACGAGGAAATCGTACTGCTCGATGACCGAGCCCACGATGCTTGCAAGCGCCACTTGATAGATTTGCTTGGTGGTGGGTGCGGCGACCGTGTCGGTCATGTGACACTCCTTTGTTGTGCTCGTTGGCCCTGGCCCCTGCCGGCACCCCGGCGGGGGTAAAACTGTACACCATCTGGAATGGCCGCGCGCTAAAGGCAACGACGGCCGACGCGCTTTTTCCGGTCGGGTTTTTCGCAGGTGCGAAAGAGAGGTCGCGGACGCGCGGCTCGCCGGGCTCCATTGTTTATCCCGGCCGCGGCTGGTAGGCTCCGGCACATCATGACTGAGTAAGTCGCCGCCCGACGGCATGGGGATTCGAGACGCCGCACGGGATCAAGGCGTGCAACAGGGGGTCTGCCATGGAGAGTGCGCTGTTCGAGGTCGGGCTCGGCCTCATGTTCCTTTATCTCGTCCTGAGCCTGGTGGTTACCGCGGCCAACGAGATCCTGGCCCAGATCACGAGCCTGCGCGCGCGCACCCTGGCGAGCGCCCTGCCCCAGATCGTCGACAATGCGGGCCTGCTCGCGAGCGTGCTCAACCATGGATTGGTCAATGGCGGCGCCGGCGTCTCGACCCTGAAGCCGGCGGCACCGACCACCGAGCATCCCGCCTCCTCCTACATCGCCGGGACCAATTTCGCGGGCGCCATCCTCGCGAGCCTCGATCCCGACCATCCGGTGCCGGGCCTCGCGGCGGTGACCCAGGGGGTGAGCAACCTCCCGGATTCGAACGTGCGCGACGCGCTCCTCGCGTCGATCGCCCACGCGGGCAACGACCTCAGCCAGGCGCGCGACAACATCGCCGCGTGGTTCGACTCGGCGATGGCGCGGCTTTCGGGCGTCTACAAGCGGCGCATGCAGTGGATCGGCTTCGTCTTCGCCCTCATCCTCACCTTCGGCCTCAACGTCGACAGCATCCGGATCGCGAGCTCGCTTTGGGCCGACACCGCGTTGCGCCAGGCCGTGTCCGAGGCGGCGCTCAGCGTGACCGCGTCCGGCGACGGCACCAAGGTCGCGTGCGACGCAGCGCCCAAATACGCCAACGTCGTGATCGACCAGTCGCCCGCCGAGCGCGCGGCCGACTGCCTGCGCCAGCTCGAGACGACGCGCGAGTTCCCGATCGGCTGGGCGCCCGCGCGCCTCACGGTGCACGCCATCAAGCTACACGTGGAGGTGTTCGGCTTGACCAGCCTGATCACCAAGCTGCTCGGCTTCGCCATCACGGCGTTCGCGATTTCGCTCGGCGCCCCGTTCTGGTTCGACATGCTGAGCAAGTTCGTGCGCCTGCGCGCGACCGGCGACAAGCCGGCCCCGGGCGCCTAGCTCTTCGCCTCCGGCGCGCGCCGCTCGAGCCACGGCTTCAAGGCCGCCGCACTCATCGGCCGCGCCACGAGGAAGCCCTGGATGCGCTCGCAGCCCCAGGACTGGAGCAGCGCCGCCTGGGCGTCGGTCTCGACTCCGAGCGCCACCACGCCGATGTCGAGCACCCTCGCGAGCGCGATCGCGGCGCGCACGATCATCGCCTCGTCCGGATCGGTCGCAATGCGCGCCACGTAGTCGCGCCCGATCTTGATCTCGTCGACCGGCACGCGCCTGAGCCGCTCGAGCGACGAGTAGCCGGTGCCGAACTCCTCGATCGCGATCTTGACGCCGCGCGCCTTGAGCCGGCGCAGCACGTCGCTGTGGTCGCGCAGGATCTCGGCGAGGCCCTCCTCGTGCACCTCGAGTCCGAGGCGGCTGGGCGGAACCCGCGTCGCCGCGAGCGCCGCCTCGACCTCGCGCTCGAGCTCGACGGGCGCCTTGCATTGGAGCGCCGAGACGTTGACCCAGAGGGTCGGCGGCGCGATCCCGGAATCGAGCCATTCGCTCAGCTGGCGGCAGGCGCTCAAGAGCACGAAATGGCCGAACGTGCCGGCGAGGCCGCTCTTCTCCGCCGCGGCGACGAACTCGTCCGGCGCGACCGCGCCGCGCGGCTCGTCGGTCCAGCGCGCGAGCGCCTCCACGCCCGCGAGCGCGCGGCTTCCCGTCATGACCTGGGGCTGGAAGTCGAACTCGACCCGGCCCTCCGAGATGGCGCGGCGCAGGCGCTCGGCGAGGCCGAAGGTCGCGCTCACGTCGCTGTTGAGCTTGTCGGTGAAGAAGCGGAAGGTGCCGCGCCCCTCGGCCTTGGCGCGGTAGAGCGCCATGTCGGCGTGGGCGATGATCGCCTCGGGCTCGGCCGCGTCGGGGCCGAAGAGTGCCACGCCCACGCTCACGCCGATGCTGGTCTCGTGGCCGTTGACCCGATAGGGCGCCGCCAAGGCCGCGATCAGCTTGCGCGCGAGGATGGCGCTCGCCGACACCTCGCTCACGTCCGATTGGAGCACGGCGAACTCGTCGCCGCCGAAGCGTGCCGCGAGGTCGGTCGTGCGCACGCTCGCCCGCAAGCGCGTGCCGACCTCGACCAGCAGCATGTCGCCCGCGGGATGACCGTAGGTGTCGTTCACGTCCTTGAAGCGGTCGAGGTCGAGATAGAGCACCGCAAAGCCGGGGGCGCCGCGTCCGGCGCGCGCGATCGCCTGCCCCGCCGCCTCGACGAAGGCGCGCCGGTTGGCGAGCCCGGTGAGCGCGTCCTCGCGCGCGAGGCGCGACGCGCGTTCCTCGGCCCGGCGCGCCTCGGTGATGTCGCGGAAGAACCAGATGCGGCCCAGATAGCGCCGCGCGTCGTCGTAGAGGGTCGTGCTGTGGCGGTCGAAGATGCGCCCGTCCTTGAGCTCGACCGCCTCGTGGCTCGCGATCTCGGGATGGCGATAGAGGTAATCGACGCGCGCGAGGAAGACGCCGGGGTCCTTGCTCTGTGCGGCGACGTTGGCAAGCACCGCCGGGTCGCGCCGCGCGTCCACCAGCGTCTCCGGCAGGCCCCACATCTCGGCGAAGCGCCGGTTGTAGGCGATGATGCGCTCCTTGTCGTCGACCGCGAGGATGCCGTCGGGCGAGCTCTCCATGGCGGCACTCAGGATCTTGTTCGCGGTCGCGAGCGTCGCCGCGCGCGAGTCGGCCGCGGCCGTTTCGTGCCGCTCGACTTCGCGCTCGGCCGTACGCCGGATCAGCGCCGCGGCGCCAAAAGCCGCGAGCAGCCCGACGCCGGCGATGAAGGCCAAGGCGCGGTAATCGTCGAAGCGCGGCTGCGCGATGAGCCCCGCCACGGCAAGCACCGCCGCGAGGGCGAATGCGGCCCCGGCGACCCAGCCCCAACGCGACGCTCTAGCGCTCGGATTCATGCACTCGCTCCCCCACCCGGCAACGCCCTCCCGGCGCGCATGGTAGCGAATTCCGGGCGGCCGCAACATGGCTTCGGGCCGCCCGATCGCCGCGACGCCCGAGCACC
>DATJLQ010000125.1:0-21521 GCA_035509415.1 Alphaproteobacteria bacterium | reverse complement strand
CGCCCTCGGGCTCGACCGCATCGCGCGGCTCCCCGACGTGCGCATCCTGCCCGCGACCTCGGTCACGGTGCGCGGGCCGACCGGCGAGGCCGTGCAGGCCGACGGCGATCTCGTGACGGCGCTCCCGCTCACCATCTCGCTCGCCGAGCGCCCGCTCGCCCTCGTGACGGCGAGCTGAAGCTCGTTCAGGATCGGCGTCGCGGCGTATCGACGCGTCATGGCCGGCCCCGGTATGCCGATTTGCCCAGGTATGACGAATTATGGGCGGTGCGATATCGGTTGCGCCGCGCTTAGGCGCCCGCGAGCGTCATGCCGTCGATCCGGAGCGTGGGCGCGTTGGTGCCGTAGCGGAAGGCGAGATCGTCGGCCGCGGTAAGCGCCAGGAACATGTCCTTCAAATTCCCCGCGATGGTGACCTCGCTTACCGGATAGGCGAGCGCGCCGCCCTCGATCCAGAAGCCCGCGGCACCGCGGCTGTAATCGCCCGTCACTCCGTTGACGCCGAAGCCGATGAGCTCGGTCACGTAGAGCCCGCTGCCGGTCTCGGCGATGAGCGCCTGGGGCGAAACCTTCCCCGGCTCGAGAAAGAGGTTGGTCGGCGCCGGGGACGGCGGCGACGAGGTGCCGCGCGTCGCGTGGCCGGTCGAGGCAAGGCCGAGCTGGCGCGCCGAGCGCAGATCGAGGAACCAGCTCTTGAGCACCCCGTCCTCGACGATGGCGCGGCGCTTGGGCGCCAATCCCTCGCCGTCGAAGGGGTGCGAGCGCAGGCCGCGCGGGCGCAAGGGATCGTCGATCACGTTCATGCCCTGGGGCAGCACGCGCGTCCCCATCTTGTCCTTGAGAAAGCTCGTGCCGCGCGCGATCGAAGCGCCGTTGATCGCACCGGCGAGGTGTCCCAAGATGCCGCCCGAGACGCGCGGGTCGAAGATCACGGGAAGCTTCGCGGTCTTGGCCTTGCGCGGGTTGAGACGTCGAACCGCCTTCTCGCCCGCGCGCCGCCCGACGATCTCCGCGGCCTCGAGATCGGACGCGTGGACCGCGGACGAGAAATCGTAGTCGCGCTCCATGGCCGTGCCCTCGCCCGCGATCACCGCGACGCCGACCGAGTGGTTCGACGCGCGATAGGCGCTGGCGAAGCCGTTGGACGCCGCGAGCGCCACAGTGCTCCGCGCCCAGCCCGCCTCGGCCCCTTCGGAGTTGGTGACCCCTTGCACCCCACGCGCCGCGGCCTCGGCCGCGCGGGCGCGCTCGATGAGCGTCTCGGGCGCGGGCTCGACCGGATCGTCGAGATCGAGCGCGGGCAGGGCGTGCGCGACCTGGTCCTCGGGCGCCAAGCCGCAATAGGGATCCTCGGGCACCGCGCGCGCCATGGCGATCGCGCGCTCGACCAGCGCCCGGAGCGCCTTCGGATCGCGGTCCGACGTGGACACGATCGCCTGGCGCCGGCCGATGAGGACCCGAAGCCCGAGATCGCGGCTCTCGGCGCGCTCGAGCTTCTCGACCTTGCCGAGGCGCTGGGCGTGGCTCAAGGCCGCACTCTCGATCGCGACCGCGTCGGCCGCGTCGGCGCCCGCGCGCTTGGCGCTCGAGATGAGCGAGGTGAGGAGATCGAGGGAGGAGTCCGGCATGATGCTTCCTTGCCCGGCGGCGCCGGGCGGCGGCGAGGAGGGTTTGCCTTATATAGGGTGCGTGCCGGCCGCGCGCCAGTCGGGCGCGCCGATCGGGGCGCCGGTCAGCCCGCGAGGGTGCGTTGGAACTCCTCGACCGCGAGCTTCCAGAGCTCGAACCAGTTGGCGAAGTTCTGCTCGGTGACGCCGCCGTCGATGATGACGCTCAAGCGCAGCTCGGCCGTGCCGTCGGCATCGATGCCGGCGGCGCCGAAGCGCTTGGTGAGGTTGTATCGGTTGATCGCGGCGGCCTTGCCTTGGCCCACGTTGCGGTAGGCGACGTAGTATTGATAGCTGAAGCAGCGGCGAACTTTCTCGGTATTGCAGCCGTAGAACAGCACGGCGAAATTGGCGCCGTCGACCTTGCCCTCGAGCTCGGGATCGCCTTCGGCGTCGGTGTGGAGCACCGTCTCGGCGCCGAGGCGCTTCAAGAGCGCCTGGAACTCGGCCCCCGAGATGCCGTGCGCGTAGAGCCTGTCGGCGGCGCGGGCCGCGGCCTCGTGGCGCAACGCTTCCTCCTGGAGTGCCCGCGCATCGATCCTCAGCGAATCGCCCCCGGTCGCCGAGACGAGCACGACCCCGGCCGCGAGCAGCAGGTAGCGCAATCCCTCGAGGGCCGCGTCGCGCAAGGAGGGACCGACGGTCGCCACGGGCCTATTTCCAGATCGGCTTTCCCGAGCCCGGGAGCCCGAGGGACGGCCATTTTTCCGTGACGAGATCGACGATCTCGCGGCTCATCTCGATCTTGCGGCCCCATTCGCGTTTCGTCTCGGGCGGCCATTTGTTCGTGGCGTCGAGCCCGATCTTCGATCCCAAGCCCGAGTCGGGGGACGCGAAGTCGAGATAGTCGATGGGCGTGTTTTCGACCAGCGTGATGTCGCGCGCGGGGTCCATGCGCGTCGAAAGCGCCCACATCACGTCCTTCCAGTCGCGCGCGTCGATGTCGTCGTCGACCACGATGACCCATTTCGTGTAGACGAACTGGCGCAAATACGACCAGATGCCCATCATCACGCGCTTGGCGTGGCCGGGATAGGCCTTCTTGATCGAGACCACGCCGATCCGGTACGAGCAGCCCTCGGGCGGGAGATAGAAGTCGACGATTTCGGGGAACTGCTGCTGGAGGAGCGGCACGAACACTTCGTTGAGCGCCTGGCCGAGGATCGAGGGCTCGTCGGGCGGCCGGCCGGTGAAGGTCGAGAGATAGATGGGGGCCTTGCGCGACGTGATCGCGTCGATCGTGAACACGGGGAAGCGCTCGACCGAATTGTAATAGCCCGTGTGGTCGCCATAGGGGCCTTCGTCGCCGTAATCGTCCAACGACACATGGCCCTCGAGCACGATCTCCGCCTCGGCGGGGACTTTGAGCGGCACGGTCTTGCAATCGACCAGCTCGACCTTCTGGCCGCGCAGCAGCCCGGCGAACTGGTATTCCGACAGCGTGTCGGGCACCGGCGTCACGGCCGCGAGGATGGTGCCGGGATCGGCGCCGATCACGACGGCCGCGGGGAACGGCTCGCGCCGCTCCTCTTTCCAGCGCGCATGATGCTGGGCGCCGCCGCGATGCTTCAACCAACGCATGAGCGTCGTGTTGCGCCCGGTCACCTGCAGCCGATAAATGCCGAGATTGTAATCGTCCTCGCGCCTTTCCCCCGGACCCTTGGTCACCACGAGGGGCCAGGTGATGAGGGGTGCCGGCTCGCCCGGCCAGCAGGTCTGGATCGGAAGGCGCGCGAGATCGACCTCGGCGCCCGTACGCACCACCTCCTGGCACGGCGCACGGCCGACCGATTTCGGCTTCATCGCCATGACCGTGCGCAAGAGCGGCAGCATCTCGAGCGCCTCGCGCCAGCCGCCCGGCGGCTCGGGCTGACGCAGGAAGGCGAGCGTCTCGCCGATTGCGCGCAATTGGTCGGGCTCGCGGTCCATGCCCCAGGCGACGCGCTCGACGGTGCCGAAGAGGTTCACCAGGACCGGCATCTCGGCACGTTTTCCGTCCGCACCGACGACGTTCTCGAACAGCACCGCCGGCCCGCCCTCGGCCAAGAGGCGCGTCTGGATTTCGGTCATCTCGAGCGCGGGCGAGACCGGCGCCTTCACGCGCACGAGCCGGCCCGATGCCTCGAGCCGGTCGATGAAGTCGCGCAAGCTGGCGTAAGGCATGGAACGCGCGCCCTCGGGCGTTCGGGACGGGGTGCAACGGCGCTGTTAAACAGGATTGCCCGGGAGCGGACAAGGACGATCGGCTAAATATTTGGCCGAATTCAATTTTTCGTGAATCCCCGCGCGCGCTCCAAGCGTCGCGGCCGGGAAACGTCTATGCTGCGCCCCGCGTAGTCGAACGCTCGAACGAGGACGGCTCGATGACCACTCGTCTCAATGCGCGCGCCCTTTCGATCGCCTTCGTCGCGGGTGCCGTGGGCGGCATCGCCAACCGCATCGCCCTTTGGCTCCTCGGCCTCGCCGGGCTTTCGCAGCCGGTAAGCTTCGCGCTCCCGCTTTCGGACGCGAATAAGCTCTGGCTCTATACCGCCGTGGTCTGGGGCGGGTTGTGGGGATTCCTGTTCCTCATTCCCTGGCCGCGACGCTGGTGGCAACGCGCGCTCGTCTTCAGCCTCGGACCCGATCTCGGCCTGTGGCTCGTGCTGTTCCCGCTGGTCTGGAATCTCGGCCTGTTCGGCAGCGGCATCGGCGCTGCGGGACTTTATATCCCGCTGATCGCGAACGCGGCCTGGGGCTTCGGCGCCGCTTGGTGGTACGAGCTCGTCGCGGGCGCGCGCGCGGCCTAGCTCACGCGGCACCGAGCCGGTAGATCACCGTCGCTCTGCTGTCCCGATCCTCGAGCTCGCGGCTGGTCGGCACCTCGTAGCGCGCGAGCTCGACGAGACCTTCCTTCGGCAGATAGGCGCGCCCGGGATCGCCGAGCAGCACGTCGGCACCCTCGGCAACGCAACGCCGCAGCCACGCGACCGCGCGCTCCGCCATGGGCCGCTCGTAGCACACGTCGCCCGCGAGCACGAGGTCCCAGCGGCCGGGCTCGGCGCGCGCGCGATCGGCCAAGGTGAGATCGGCCAAGGTGAGGTCGGCCAAGGTGAGATCGGCCAAGGTGAGATCGGCCATGAGAATGTCGAGGGCGACGCCGTTGGCCGCGGCGTTGAGCGCCAAGGCCGAGCCCGCGAGCGCATCGAGCTCGCTTGCCGCGACAGACGCCGCACCCGCGCGCGCGGCCGCGATCCCGGCGACGCCGCAGCCCGCCGCGAAATCGAGCACGCGTTTTCCGCGCGCGACCGCGGGCCGGTCCAGGAGATAACGCGCGAGCGCTTGGCCGCCCGCCCAGGCGAAGGCCCAATAGGGCGGTGCGAGACCGCGGGACGCGAGCCGGTCCTCGGTCGTCTGCCACAAGGGCGTGATCTCGGTCGCGAGATGAAGCCTAAGCTCGGGAAGGAACGGCAGCGAAACCAGCGCCGTTTCGCGGCACACGAAACCGTCGTCGTCGAGGACCGGTGGTGCCGCGGGCGGCGGCGCGCTCACGCGAGCGCGAAGGCGCGGCCCGCCGCGATCGAGCCGAGCAGCAGCCAGCCGAAGAGGCGGTTCGACTTGAACTTGGCCAGGCAATCGTCGGCATCGTCGAGATCGAGGGTCGCGACCTGCCACAGGAGCTGCAACGCGGCGAGGCCGAGGCCGACATAGAAGGGCCAGGCGAGGCCGAGACTCGCACCCGCCCAGGCGATCAGCGCCAAGGCGACGCCGTAGAAGCCGTAAAGCCACGGCTTCGAGCGCGCGCCGAACTTGAGCGCGGTCGATTTCACGCCGATGAGCGCGTCGTCTTCCTTGTCCTGGTGCGCGTAGATCGTGTCGTAGCCGAGGGTCCAGAAGATTCCCGCCGCATAGAGGACGAGAGGGGCGGTCGCGAGATCGCCCTTGAGCGCCGCCCAGCCCAAAAGCGCCCCCCAATTGAAGGCGAGGCCGAGCACGAATTGCGGCCAGTAGGTGACGCGCTTCGCGAGCGGGTACACGACGACCACCAGGAGCGACGCGGCCCCGAGCGCAATCGCGAAGCGGTTGAAGCTCGCGAGGATGGCGAAGCCCGCGAGGAGCTCGAGGGCGAGGAACAGGAACGCGCGCTTGACGCTCACGTCGCCGCTCGGAATCGGGCGCGTGCGCGTGCGCGCGACCGAGGCGTCGAAGTTCCGGTCGGTGATGTCGTTCCAGGTGCAGCCGGCGCCGCGCATGATCACGGAGCCGAGCCCGAAGGCCGCGAAATAATAGAGATCGCTCCAGTCGCGCCACGCCATCGCGAGCGACCACCAGCCCGGGAACAAGAGGAGCCAGGTGCCGATCGGCCGGTCGAGGCGCATGAGGCGCGCATAGGGCCGAACGCGCGGCGGCAGCCAGCGATCGATCCAATTGTCGCGGAATATGTCGGTGCCGTCGTCGGCGAGTGTTTTGAAGAACGACGCCATGGGCTAATCTTGCCCCGAACGACCCCGAGGGAACAAGTGGCGCTTCGTGACAATGCCGCTCAATCCTTCGAGACACCCCGCCGCCGTCCTTCGAGACGCCCGCTTCGCGGGCTCCTCAGGATGAGGGCGGCGGGGTGTCTCGAAGGATGGCGGCGGGGTTCCTCAGGATGAGGAAATCGACGTGAAAAACGAGGCGACCGGAATCAGGCTCTATGTCGAAACGCCCCTCGCGGCGGGCGCCAGCGTCGGCTTGAGGCGCGACCAGGCGCATTATCTCAGAAGCGTCATGCGCCTCGAGGCGGGGTCGGCGCTCGCACTCTTCAACGGGCGCGACGGCGAATGGCGCGGGCGGCTCGACGGGCTCGGCAAGGGCTGGGCGTCGGTGGCACTCGAGACGCTCACGCGCGCGCAAACGCCCGAGCCCGATCTCTGGCTCGTCTTCGCGCCCATCAAGCGCGCGCGCATCGATTTCGTGGCGCAGAAGGCGACCGAGCTCGGCGTCTCCGCGCTCTGGCCCGTGTTCACGCGCCACACCGCGGTCGAGCGCGTGAACGCCGAGCGCCTCGCGGCCAACGCGGTCGAGGCGGCCGAGCAATGCGAGCGGCTCACCGTGCCCGAAGTGAAGGAGCCCGTGTCGCTCGACGCGGCCCTCGCGGCATGGCCCGAATCGCGCCGCATTCTTCTGTGCGACGAGACCGGTGCCGCTCCCATCGCGCGAGCCTTGGCGGACGCGCGCGCCAAATCCGCCGATCCCGGACCCTGGGCGGTCCTGGTCGGGCCCGAGGGCGGATTTGCGCCCGACGAGCTTGACCGGCTCCGAAAACTGCCCATTGTTACCGCCGTCGGACTCGGGCCCAGGGCGCTCCGGGCCGACACCGCGGCGCTGGCCGCGCTCGCCTGCTGGCAGGCGCTCATGGGCGACTGGCATCGGGCGCGCGGCGCGCGCTGACCGGTCGCCCGCCCAACGCCAACTTAAGCCCAACCGACCCAAGCCCAACCAACCCAAGCCCAACCGATCCAAGCTCAACCGACACAGCAAGGTCATCGATGTCCGGACCGCCCAAATCGAGCGGCGAGCTTGTGGAGAGCAAGGCCCAGCTGGTCGAGTATCTCGCCGCCGGCTGCAAGCCCAAATTCTCCTGGCGCATTGGCGTCGAGCACGAGAAGTTCGCGTTCCACCGCGCCTCGCTGAAGCCGCTCGCCTATGACGAGCCGGGCGGCATCCGCGACCTCCTCAAGGCGTTCGTCGCGCGCTTCGGCTGGGAGCCGGTCGAGGAGGGCGGCAATCTGATCGCGCTCGCGAAGGGGAACTGCGCCATCACCCTCGAGCCCGGCGGCCAGCTCGAGCTCTCGGGCGCGCCCTTGAAGACCGTGCACGAGACCTGCGCCGAGGTCGGCCGGCATCTCTACGAGGCGAAGGCGATCGGCGACGATCTCGGCTACGGGCTCCTCGGCATGGGTTTCCACCCGAGCGCGACGCGCGCCGAGATTCCGTGGATGCCCAAGGGCCGCTACCGCATCATGCGCGAGTACATGCCGAAGAAGGGCGGCCTCGGCCTCGACATGATGCTGCGCACCTCGACCGTGCAGGTGAACCTCGATTTCGCCTCCGAGGCCGACATGGTGAAAAAGTTCCGCGCGTCGCTCGCGCTCCAGCCGGTGGCCATCGCGCTCTTCGCCAACTCGCCCTTCACCGAGGGGCGGCCCAACGGCTATCTCTCGTACCGCAGCCACGTCTGGACCGACGTCGACCCGGACCGCTCGGGTATTCTCCCGTTCGTGTTCGAGCCCGGCATGGGCTTCGAGCGCTATACCGACTATCTCCTCGGCGTGCCGATGTATTTCGTCTATCGCGACGGCAAGTACATCGACGCGAGCGGCCAATCCTTCCGCGACTTCTTGGCGGGAAAGCTCCCGGCGCTGCCGGGCGAGCGGCCGCGCATCGGCGACTGGATCGACCACATGACGACGGCCTTTCCCGAGGTGCGCCTGAAGCGCGTCCTCGAGATGCGCGGCGCCGATGGCGGCCCGTGGCGCATTCTCTGCGCGCTGCCGGCACTTTGGGTCGGGCTGCTTTACGACCAGGTCGCGCTCGACGCCGCCTCGGATATCGTCAAGGATTGGACGCGCGAGGAGCACGATTATCTGCGCCGCGAGGTGCCGAAGCGGGCGCTCAAGACCCCGTTCCGCAAGCGCGATCTCCAGGCGCTCGCCCTCGAGGTGCTCGAGATCGCGACCGAGGGCCTGAGGCGCCGCGCGCGCGACATGGGATTCGGCTCGGACGAGACGGCCTATCTCGACGTGCTGTGGGAGATCGCGCGCGCCGGCCGCGCGCCGGCCGAGGATTTGCTCGACGCCTTCAGGACGCGCTGGAAAGAGAGCGTCGAGCCCGCGTTCGACGAATTGGCCTATTAGCAGGGATGACGGAGGCGAAGATGGCGGAGACGAGACGGCTCAAGGTCCTTGGCGTGTGCGGCAGCTTGCGCAAGGGCTCGTTCAACCGGATGGCGCTCAACGCGGCGATCGAGCTCGCCCCGCCCGGGCTCGAGATCGAGACCTTCGAGATCGCCCCCATCCCGCCCTACAACGAGGATCTGCGCGCGGCGGGCTTCCCGCCGGCGGTCGAGGAGTTCCGCGCCAGGATCAAGGCGGCCGACGCGCTCCTGATCGCGACACCAGAATACAATTTCTCGATCCCGGGCGTGCTCAAGAACGCGATCGACTGGGCGTCGCGCCCGCCGGATCAGCCCTTCAACGGAAAGCCGGTCGCGATCCTGGGCTCGAGCCCGGGGGGCGTCGGCACCGCGCGCTCGCAGCAGCATCTCCGGCAGGTCTGCACGTTCCTGAATATGTACCCGGTCAACAAGCCCGAGGTCCTGATCGGCGCCGCAGCGTCGAAGTTCGACGCCGCGGGCAAGCTCACGGACGAGGCGACGCGCGGCTTCGTCAAGGACCTGATGGTTGCGCTCGAGGCCTGGACGCGAAGGCTCGGCGCCTAGGGCTTCACGGCCTGGTCGGTGAGCGAGCCCAGGAGGTCGTCCATGTGCTGCACCGGCACCGGCTGGCTGGTCACGTTGTAGCGCTGGGCGAGCTGGTCGGGCGACGGGTAGGTCAAGTTGACGCTGCCGTTCGAATCCTGCCAGCACAGGATGCGCATCGGCACCTCGAGGCCGGTCGCGCGCTCGCTCTCGATGAGCGCCGCATCGAACCCCGGCAGCGAGACGATGAGCGACTGGATCGGCGCCACGATCTGCCCGCCCGCCTTCGCGATCGCCTGATCGTCGATGCGCGCGATCACGGTGAAACCGTTCTTCTTCAGGAGATCCTCGAGCCGGTCGAGCGTCTGTCCCACGTCGTAGGGGCTGCGCTTGCTGATCATGCCCGGCGGCATGTAGGCGTGGGCGCGCGGCGACAGCGCCAGGAGCGCAAGCGCGAGGAGGGCCGGAATGAGGGCGAGGGCGCGCATATGCGCTAGTTGTAGAGCGCGGGCGGGTGCCGCGCAACCGGCGCCCGATCTCCCCGCAGTGCCCCGGTTTCCGCGGCTTCCGGGCGCGCGCGGATGCCGCACGCGCGGCCGTTGCGCGCGCTGGCATGGGGGGTTTAAAAGAGGCCCGGTCGAGGCGGCCCGGCCTTCCGGGCGCTGAGGACGATCCGGGCGAGGACCCCAATGGCGCACGCGACGATCGATGCGGCCGGGCATCGGGCGGGCTACTGGAATGGCGACGTGAACGGCCCGGTCGAGATCGGCTCGGAGGCGCACAAGCGCCTGTTCTGCCGCATGCTGCTCGACACCCACGATCCCTACAAGCCGGCCGTGAT
Organism: Alphaproteobacteria bacterium; assembly: GCA_035509415.1. Classification (GTDB taxonomy): domain Bacteria; phylum Pseudomonadota; class Alphaproteobacteria; order JACZXZ01; family JACZXZ01; genus DATJLQ01. The sequence goes on along the minus strand of DATJLQ010000125.1, from coordinate 11,572 downwards.
CGACTGGCCCAAGCTCGACGAGGGCGCGCGCCGGCGCCTGGTGTCGCTGCCGATCTGGAACATCGCGGTGCAGACCGAAGGGAAGGCGAAAATCCGCGTCCTCACCTACGGCGAGCTGATCCGCGACCCGCTTCTGCGCGAGGCGGTCGACATGAACGGCTTCGAGGAGGGACGCCACAAGCTGGTGCTCTCCAACATGGTCGAGGCCTACGGCATCGAGCTCGACGCCGAGCCGCCCTATCCCAAGCCCAAGGACGCCGAATGGGCGTTCATGGTGACGGGCTACAGCGAATGCATCGACAGCTTCTTCGCCTTCGGCTTGTTCGAGGTCGCGAAGCGCTCGGGCTATTTCCCGCCCGAGCTGGTCGACACGTTCGAGCCGGTGATGCAGGAGGAATGCCGCCACATATTGTTCTACGTCAACTGGGTGCAGTGGCACCGGCATAACCTTCCCTGGTGGAAGCGGCCGCTGTTCGATCTGCGCCGGGCGCTCGTCTACCTCTATCTCGCGCGCGAGCGTCTCAATACCGCGAACGACATGGGCGGCGACAATTTCACCATGACCGGCCACGAATCGATGGGCATCGAGCTCGATCTGCCGAGCCTGATCGATTTATGCCTGGCCGAGAACGACCGGCGCATGGCGCGTTACGATGCGCGCCTGAAGCGTCCCACCTTCGTGCCCTGGGTCGCGCGGTTCGCGCGCCGCTTCATGCGCACGCCCAAGAAAGCGACGCCGACGCGCGCCGCCTGAGCGCGGGGGCGTCGGGTCCAAATAGGAGTTTCCGCGATGCGCATCGGCTCGGAAGAGCACAAGGACCTTTTCTGCCGCGATTTCAAGGACAGCCACCGGGTCTTCGAGCCCGAGCAATTGCCCTGGCCCGAGCTATCGGCGGTCGAGCTCGAGCGCCTGCGTTCGGTCCCGTTCTGGCAGGAAGTGTTCCAGACCGAGCGGCGCGCGGGCGCCATCGTGGGCGAATTCGCCAAGACCATCGGCGACGCGCAGCTCAAGGAGGCGATCGACCTCCAGGGCTACGAGGAAGCGCGCCACGCGCGTCTCATCGCCCACATGATCGAGCGCTACAGCTTGAACGCGACCGAGGAGCCGTTCAAGCCGCTCCCGGCCGACATCCGCACCGCGTTCGTCGATTTCGGCTACGGCGAATGCCTCGATTCCTTCCTCGGCTTCGGCGTGTTCAAGATCGCGCGCCAGTCGGGCTTCCTGCCCGAATCGATGTTCGACCTGTTCGACGTGCTGATGTTCGAGGAGACGCGCCACATCGTGTTCTTCGTCAACTGGATGGCGTACGACGAGACGCGGCGCGGGCGCGGCTTCGCACCCCTACGCGCCCTCACCTCGGCCTTCTATTATGGCCGCGCGATCGCGCGCCTGGTCGGCACCGTGCGGCGCGGGCAAAAGGAGGGCGACGGGCAGAATTTCTCCGCGACCCAGGCCGACGTGTTCCTCGAGGATTTCAGCATCCTGCGCCTGGTGCGCGAGTGCCTGGCCGAGAACGGGCGGCGCATGGGCGCCTTCGACGCGCGTCTCCTGCGGCCGCGCTTCTTCCCGGCGGTCGGACGCTGCGCCTACAGCCTGATGCGCCTTTGGCCGACGCGCGCCGCGGGCGGACATCCCGCGTGACGCGCGACCCCGCGCGCGGCACTCTTCCGTCACGAGTCCCCGAGGCGACGCCCCAGTGAAATACGGCCGGCTCATCGTCGCCCTTTTGGGCCTGGCGCTCGCGGGCTTCCTCATCGTCGAGGAAGGGCTCGGCCGCGTGCTCGGCGCGATCGACCAGGCGGGGTGGGGGGCGCTCGTCGCGGTCACGATCTATCACGCGATCCCGACCGTCCTTTGCGGCCTCGCCTGGTGGCTGCTGCTGCGCCCGCAGGGCGGCGTGGGCTGGCCGCTCCTGAGCTGGGCGCGTTGGATGCGCGACGGCATCGACGGCGTGCTGCCGATCCTGCCCGTGAGCGGCGAGCTGGTCGCGACGCGGATCTTGGGATTGCGCGGCATCGAGCTCGCCGGTGCCAGCATCGTGGTCGACATGACCGCCGAGCTTCTGAGCCAGGCCCTCTTCGCCGCGATCGGGCTAGCCGCCCTGGTCGCGACCCACCCGGGAGCGCCCCACAAGCTCTGGGTGCTGGGCGGCATCGCGATCATGGCGGTCGAGTTCGGCGGCTTCCTCATCGTGCAGAAGAAGGGCTTGTTCCGCCTGGTGAACCGGCCGCTCGATTGGCTCCGGGGCAAGGCGCGCCGGAGCGAGGCGAACGCCGAGGAGCGCACCCTCAACGACCGCATCTTGACCATCTATCGCCATCGTTGGGCATTCCTCGCCTCGATCGGGCTCCATCTCGTGGCCTGGCTCGCGGGCGCCGTCGAGGCGTGGATCGTGCTCTGGTTCATCGCGCGCGCGACCGGCGGCCAGCCTTTGGGCTGGGGCGAGGTGCTTGCGCTCGAGGGGCTGGTCTACGCGCTCCGCAGCGTCGCATTCTTCGTTCCGCTCGGCGCGGGCATCCAGGAAGGCGGCTATGTGCTGATCGGGGCGCTGGTCGGGCTCGCGGCCGGCCCCGCCCTCGCGATCTCGCTCATCAAGCGCGGACGCGACATCCTGATCGGCGTTCCGGCGCTCTTACTGTGGCAGGCGATCGAGGGCCACGCCGCGCACAAGAATGCCAAGCGCAACGCAAGCTGACGCGGCGCCCCCCTCATCCTTCGAGACGCTTCGCGCCTCGGGATGAGGCACATTTCCAAATGAATAGCGTCATCTTGAGGCGCGGCCGAAGGCCGCGTCGCGGGTATCGACGCCCAAGGAAATTCATGGACGGCCGGGACGTTAAGTTTGTCCTCGGGCCGGCCAACGGCCGGTCCCGGGGCCGGGCCATGACGCGGCGGGCGTATTCGATTTCCGCGATCGGTGCGGACGCGGCTCTGCAGCGCCTACGCCGCGGTACCGCCGACCGTGAGATTGTCGATGAGGAGCGTCGGCTGGCCCACGCCCACGGGCACACCCTGGCCGTCCTTGCCGCAGGTGCCGATGCCGGGGTCGAGGCGCAAATCGTTCCCGATCATACGCACCTTGGTGAGCGCGTCGGGCCCGTTGCCGATCAAGGTGGCGCCCTTGACCGCGGGGCCGACCTTGCCGTCCTCGATCAGATAGGCCTCGGCGGCCGAGAACACGAACTTGCCGGACGTGATGTCGACCTGGCCGCCGCCGAAATTGACCGCGTAGAGGCCGCGCTTCACCGAGCGCAGGATCTCCTCGGGCGCGTGGGAGCCCGCCAACATATAAGTATTGGTCATGCGCGGCATCGGGTGGTGGGCGAAGCTCTGGCGCCGCCCGTTCCCCGTGGGCTTCATGCCCATGAGGCGCGCGTTCTGCCGGTCCTGCATGAAGCCGACCAGCTTTCCGTCCTCGATCAGCACGTTGCGTTGGGAGGACGTGCCCTCGTCGTCGACCGTGAGCGAGCCGCGCCGGTCGGGGAGCGTGCCGTCGTCGACCACGGTGACGCCCGGGCTCGCGATGCGTTGGCCCAGGAGGCCCGAGAAGGCCGAGGTCTTCTTGCGGTTGAAGTCGCCCTCGAGCCCGTGGCCGATCGCCTCATGGAGAAGAATGCCGGGCCAGCCCGGCCCGAGGACCACCGGCATCTCGCCCGCGGGGGCCGCGACCGAGCCCAAATTCACCAGCGCCTGACGCAGCGCCTCGTCGACCTGGGCCTGCCAGTTCGCGGGATCGAACAGGAAGTCGTAGGCGACGCGCCCGCCGCGTCCGTCGGTGCCGGTTTCCATCCGGTCGCCCTCGCCGACGACGATGCTCACGTTGAGGCGCACGAGCGGACGCAAATCCGAGCTGTGGTGGCCGCCCGCGCGCAGGATCGCGACCGCCTGCCACGAGCCCGCGAGCGACGCCATCACCTGGCGCACGCGGCTGTCCTTGGCGCGCGCATAGGCGTCGATCTCGGCAAGGAGCTTCACCTTGCGCTCGAACGCGACGCCGGGGAGCGGATTGAGATCGCTATAGAGATGGCGGTTGGTGCCGGGAGGCGGCGCCGCGATCTCCCCGCCATGGCCCGCGCGCACGGTCTTGACCGTGGCCGCCGCGCGCCGGATCGCGTCCTCCGAGAGCTCGGACGCGTGGGCGTAGCCGACCGCGTCCTCCGAGACCGCCCGCAGGCCGAAGCCCTGGCTGGTGTCGAAAGCCGCGCTCTTGAGCTTGCCGTCGTCGTAGGAAAGCGCCTCGGACTGGCTGTATTCGAGGAACAGCTCGCCATCGTCGGCCTTGTGGAGCGCCTCCTCGACCAGGCCCTGGACCCGGCCGCGATCGAGCCCGGCATCCTTGAAGAAGAGATCGTCGGCGCTGGCGTTGGACATGGCGGGCAAACCTCGAGGATCGGAAACGGGTGCCGGGAAGCGCATTGGCAGCGCGCCCGGGATGCTCCATCATCATCGCTCGCGCGGCCGGGGCGAAGCCGAGCGCCCATCCCGGGCCGGCGCTCACGCCGACTTAAGAGCATATAGGGCCGCGCAGGGCAGATGTGAATGGCCGCGTTCGACGCCGGCAAGAGCGAATCCGCGGGCGGCAAGGGGATGGCGGACCATCCCTGGCGCCGGGCGCTTACCGAGGAGCTCCATGCGCGCCCCTATGGAGCGCTCACCGCACCCGTGCGTGCGTCCCATTTGGCGATGGTCTCGGGCGAGGAGACCGCGGCCCACGACCGCGCCCATGTCGCGGCGCTGTGCGAGCGTTATGGGGCGGCCGCACCCGGCGCCGACGCCTGGCACATCTCGGTCGATCTCGGCCGGTTCCGGCTGAAATGGGAGCGCCACGCCGAATTCTCGACCTACACGTTTTTCGAGCCCGGCCCGTTCGCCGATCCCTTCGCCGACCCGCCCATCGGGCGCGTGCCCGCGGACTGGCTTGGCCAGCTCGGCGGCGAGCGGCTGGTCGCGGTGCATGTGGCGCTCGAGCCCGCGACCGCACCGCCGCGCCCGCTCGAGGAGCTCTATCGCCTGTTCGACACCGACAATGTCGCGGCGAGTCTCTTGCTCGCGAACGCCGCCGAGGCGTTCAGCGACTTCCACCTGCGCGAGGACGGGTTCGGGCGCATCCTGGTGCGCGACCGGACCTTGCGGCCGCTCCAGGCGGGGCGTCTCGTGCAACGCCTCCTCGAGATCGAGACCTACCGCATGATGGCGCTTCTGGCGTTGCCGCACGCGCGCGAGGTCGCCCCGCAGGTGACCGCGATCGACCGGGCGCTCGCCGAGATCGCCACGACCATGGGCCGGCTCGAGAATTTCGACGACGAGAAGTCGCTGCTCACGCGCTTGACCGAGCTCTCGACCGGCGTCGAGCGCATTTCGGCCTCGACCAGCTACCGCTTCGGCGCCGCGCGGGCCTATTACGCGCTGGTCGTGCGGCGTATCGAGGAGCTGCGCGAAAGCCGCATCGAGGGACTCCAGACCTTCGAGGAATTCATGGATCGGCGCCTCGCCCCCGCGATGCGCACCTGCGAGTCGGCGTCGGCGCGCCTCGACAAGGCGGCCGAGCGCGTGAGCCGCGCCGCGAGCCTCCTCACCACGCGCGTCGATCTCGAGCTCGAGGGACAGAACCAGCAGCTCCTCCAGTCGATGAACCGGCGCGCGCGGCTCCAGCTCCGACTCCAGCAGGCGGTCGAGGGGCTTTCGATCACGGCCATCAGCTACTACCTCATGGGGCTCGTGGGCTATGTCGCGAAGGCGGTCGAGCATCTGGGCGTGCCGATCGATCCCGACATCGTGCAGGGCATCTCGATCGTGCCGATCGTGGTGCTGGTCGGCTTGGGCGTGCGCCAGGTGCGCCGGACCATCGAGAAGGCGGACGCCGCCGGACGCTGAGCGGCGCCACGGATTCGTGCGACATATCGTCGCATAAATTGCGCAACCGCGCGGAAATGTTGAGGTTTTTCCGCTTCATCGCGGATTCCCCGGCACGCGCCGAATCCAGCGGGCAAGCGCGCCGCGAGGGCTCGGGTTGTTCGGCCTGCGCGGCCTATTGTATTGTCGCCACGCTCGGGTCGAGTGGGTTTCGGGGCGGCATCCGGCATCCCGAAAGACGAGGACCGCCGGGCGATTCGCGCTGGACGGTCCGCCGTCGATTCCCCAGGATGGGACGTTGCGCGCGGGTGTCGACATCCCGTGTCGAGGGGGCGAGGAGAGACATGCTTCAAAGGAAATCGCTGGCCGCCATGGCGGCGCTTGCGCTCGGGCTGATCGGGTTCGGCGCGCACGCCGCGCGGGCCGAGCTGCCGCACCCGTGGCAGCTCGGGCTCATGCCTCCCGCCTCGCTCACCGCCGAGCGCATCTACAGCTTCCACCAATTCGTGCTCTGGATCATCACGGTCGTGGCGCTCTTCGTGCTCGTGCTCCTGATCTACGTGATGTGGCGCTTCCGCGCGAGCCGCAACCCGGTCCCGAGCCGGACCTCGCACAACACCGTCATCGAGGTGCTGTGGACCGTGATCCCGATCATGATCCTGGTCGTGATCGCGATCCCGTCCTTCAAGCTCCTCTACTACGCCGACAAGACGCACGACGCGCAGCTCACCCTCAAGGCGACCGGGCACCAATGGTACTGGTCCTACGATTATCCCGACAGCAAGGTGAGCTTCGACAGCATGATCGTCGACGACGCCGACCTGAAGCCGGGCCAGCCGCGCTTGCTCACGGTCGACCATCCGGTGGTGCTGCCGATCAACACCAACGTGCGCATCCTGGTCGCGTCCGACGACGTGATGCATGCCTGGACGCTGCCGTCCCTCGGCGTCAACATCAACGCCGTACCGGGCCGCCTCAACGAGACCTGGATGAACATCGTGCGCGAGGGCACCTATTACGGCCAATGCTTCCAGCTGTGCGGCGTCAACCACGGCTTCATGCCGATCGAGATCCACGCGGTCTCGAAGGAAGCGTTCGCCAAGTGGCTCGCGGACCAGAAGAAGGCCGCGAGCAACCAGCGCAACCATTCGGGCACGGCCGGGACAGAGCTCGCCCAGGCCGCCGCCCAGCACTGAGCGCCGGCGCCGCGCGCCGATCGACGGGATCGAGAGAGGGAATTCATGGCTGACACGGCTCACGCTCAACACGCGGATCATCCGACCGGGTGGCGGCGCTACGTCTACTCGACCAACCACAAGGACATCGGCACGATGTACCTGATCTTCGCCATCGTGGCGGGGCTCATCGGGCTCGCGATGTCGCTCTACATCCGCACCGAGCTGTTCGAGCCGGGCCAGCATCTCTATCCCGGGCCCGACGGGCGCCAGTTCTACAACGTGGTGATCACGGCCCACGGCCTGATCATGATCTTCTTCATGATCATGCCGGCGATGATCGGCGGCTTCGGCAACTGGATCGTGCCGATCATGATCGGCTCGCCCGACATGGCGTTCCCGCGCCTCAACAACGTCAGCTTCTGGCTCCTGATCCCGTCCTTCTCGCTGCTCCTGGGCTCGGCCTTCGTCGAGGGCGGGGCGGGCACCGGCTGGACGCTCTATCCGCCGCTCTCGTCCACGCTCGGCCAGCCCGGACCGGCGGTCGACATGGTGATCTTCGCGCTCCATCTCGCGGGCGCCTCATCGATCCTGAGCGCCATCAACTTCATCACCACGATCTTCAACATGCGCGCGCCGGGCATGACGCTCCACAAGATGCCGCTCTTCGTATGGGCGATCCTGGTGACCGCGTTCCTGCTGCTCTTGTCGCTGCCGGTGCTCGCGGGCGGCATCACCATGCTGCTCACCGACCGCAATTTCGGCACCGCCTTCTTCGATCCCTCGCGCGGCGGCGATCCGCTGCTGTTCGCGCACCTGTTCTGGTTCTTCGGCCATCCGGAGGTCTACATCCTCATCCTCCCCGGCTTCGGCATGGTGAGCCAGATCGTCTCGACCTTCTCGAAGAAGCCCGTGTTCGGCTATCTCGGCATGGCCTACGCCATGGTCGCGATCGGCTTCATCGGCTTCGTCGTGTGGGCGCACCACATGTACACGACCGGCCTCTCGGTCAACACGCGCGCCTACTTCACGGCCGCGACCATGGTCATCGCGGTGCCGACCGGCATCAAGATCTTCAGCTGGATCGCGACCATGTGGGGCGGGTCCATCCAGTTCCGCGTGCCGATGCTGTGGGCGATCGGGTTCATCTTCCTGTTCACGGTGGGCGGCGTCACCGGCGTGGTGCTGGCGAATGCGGGCATGGATATCGCCCTTCACGACGGCTATTACGTGGTGGCGCATTTCCACTACGTGCTCTCGCTCGGCGCCGTGTTCTCGATCTTCGCGGGCTTCTACTACTGGTTCCCGAAGATGTGCGGGCGCATGTACAACGAGACCTTGGGCAAGATCCATTTCTGGCTCACCTTCATCGGCGTCAACGTCACCTTCTTCCCGATGCACTTCCTCGGCCTTGCGGGCATGCCGCGGCGCGTGCCGGACTATCCGGCGGCGTTCCAGGGCTGGAACGAGGTCGCGAGCGTGGGGGCGTGGATCTCGGGCCTGGCGACGCTGGTGTTCGTCTATCTCGTGGTCTCCACACTCCTCGCCGGGAAGCGGATCGGCGCCAATCCCTGGGGCGAAGGGGCGACCACGCTCGAATGGACGGTCTCGTCGCCGCCGCCGTTCCACACCTTCGAGGAGCTGCCCAAGATCGGCGAGACGGCGCACTGACGCGTGCGGGCCGCGCCGCTCGAGGCGCCAGAGGAGCGGTTTCAGTGTCCGAGACCCAGTTCGAGCTCAACCGGGACGAGGCGGAGTCCTTGCTTGCGGGCTCCGGCCTTGCGGGCTCCGGCCTCGCCGGCGCCGGCCTCGGCGAGCATGCGCGCCTCGCCGATTACGCGGCGCTGCTCAAGCCGCGCGTCATGTCGCTCGTGGTGTTCACCGGCTTCGTCGGGCTCTATCTCGCCCCCGGCCGCATCAACCCGGTGCTCGCGGCGATCGCGATCCTGTGCATCGCGGTCGGCGCGGGCGCTTCGGGCGCCATCAACATGTGGTACGACCGCGACATCGACGCGCTCATGCGGCGCACGATGAAGCGGCCGATTCCGGACGGGCGCGTCTCGCCCGAGGCGGCCTTGGCGCTCGGCGTCATGCTCGCGGCCGGATCGGTCACGGTCATGGCGCTCGGCGTCAATTGGCAGGCGGCGGCGTTGCTCGCCCTCACCATCGCCTTCTACGTTTTCGTCTACACGGCCTGGCTCAAGCGGCGCACGCCGCAGAACATCGTGATCGGGGGTGCGGCCGGCGCGTTCCCGCCCATGATCGGCTGGGCCGCGGTCACCGGCGAGGTGAGCCTGGTGTCGCTCGCCCTCTTCGCCATGATCTTCATGTGGACCCCGCCCCATTTCTGGTCGCTCGCGCTCTACCGCTCGGACGATTACGCGCGCGCGGGCGTTCCCATGCTGCCCGTGGTCGCGGGCCGCAAGGAGACCAAGCGCCAGATCCTGCTCTATGCGCTCCTGCTCGTGCCGGTGACGCTGATCCCCTGGGCGATGGGGGCGGTGGGTGCCGTCTACGGCTTTGCGGCCGCGGCCCTCGGGCTGCTTTTCATCGGCTGCGCCGTGCGCGTTTGGCGCGAGCCCGACGAACTCCCCGACAGCCGCAACCGCGACAAGGCCGCGCGCCAGATGTTCGGCTTCTCGATTCTTTATCTTTTCCTTTTGTTCGCGCTCATGATCGTCGACCGCGCGGGATCGGCGGCGTTCTTCCATGTCTGAGCGCGTTCCGAAGCCGGACCTGATCAGCCGCGCGGCGCGCCGGCGCAATTGGGCGATCTTCGTCGTGCTCGCGGCCATCGTGGCGCTCTTCTACGTCATGACCATCGTGCGCATGGGCGGGGCCAAGCCATGAGCGGAGCGAAGCCAGAGCGGAGCGAAGCCATGAGCGGAGCAAAGCCATGAGCGGCAAGCGCGAGCGGCTGACCGCGTCGCTTCTCGCCGGCCTCGTCGCCGGCATGGTCGGCCTGTCCTTCGCGGCGGTGCCGCTTTATCGCCTCTTCTGCCAGGCGACCGGCTTCGAGGGCACGACCCAGCGCGCCGCCGCGGCCCCGGGCGCCGAAGGGTCGCGCATCGTCACGGTGCGCTTCAACGCCGACGTCGATCCGAGCCTCCCCTGGCGCTTCGAGCCCGAGCAGACCGCGATCTCGGTGCGCGTGGGCGAGCAGGCGACCGCCTATTTCCGCGCCCAGAACCTGAGCGACCGGCCGATCGTCGGCTCGGCGGTCTACAACGTGACCCCGCTCAAGTCGGGCGCCTATTTCGACAAGGTCCAGTGCTTCTGCTTCACCGAGCAGCGCCTCGAGCCGGGCCAGGTCCAGGACATGCCGGTGACCTTCTTCGTCGACCCGAGCATCGTCAAGGACCGCGAGCAGGACGACGTGCGCACCGTGACGCTCTCCTACACCTTCTACCGCAACAAGGACGCCGAGGCGCGCGATGCCGCGCGGCTCGGCCAAGCGTCGCCGCCGCAAGCCGCAAGGCTCGCGCGCAGCGCGGATTGAGCGCGCCCCCATGAGACAAGAACCGAGCCAGACCCGAGAGGCATGACATGAGCGAGAGCCACGGCGCCGGCCACCACGTCGCCAAGCATCCCTATCATCTCGTCGACCCGAGCCCATGGCCGATCATGGGCGCCATCGCCGCGTTCTTCGCGTTCGGCGGCGCCGTCATGTTCATGCACAAGATCGAGGGCGGCACCTACATCATGATCCTCGGCGTGGTGCTGATCCTCTCGACCATGTTCCTCTGGTGGCGCGACGTGATCCGCGAGGCCGAGTTCAAGGGCTTCCACACGCCCGTGGTGGCGCTCCATCACCGCTACGGCATGGCGCTCTTCATCGCGTCGGAGGTGATGTTTTTCGTCGCCTTCTTCTGGGCCTTCTTCAACGCGAGCCTGTTCCCGACCGCGGCGATCGGACACGTGTGGCCGCCCAAGGGCGTGAAGCCGTTCGACGCGTTCGACCTGCCGTTCCTCAACACGCTGATCCTGCTCACTTCGGGCGTCACGGTGACCTGGGCGCACCATGCCTTGCGCGAGAACAACCGGCGCGACCTCTTGCGCGGCTTGGCCCTCACCATCGCGCTCGGCGTCTCCTTCACCTGCATCCAGGCCTACGAATATTCCCACGCGCCGTTCGCCTTCAGCGGCGGCATCTTCCCCTCGACCTTCTTCATGGCGACCGGGTTCCACGGCTTCCACGTCATCATCGGCACGTCGTTCCTGACCGTGTGCTTCTTCCGCGCGCGCAAGGGCCATTTCTCGCCCGAGCACCATGTGGGCTTCGAGGCGGCGGCCTGGTACTGGCACTTCGTCGACGTGGTGTGGCTGTTCCTCTTCACCTGCATCTACTGGTGGGGCGGCAGCTGAGCGCGCCGTCCGCCGTTCCGGCCGCGCGCGCCTATCCGCCCGTCGCGCCGCTCAAGGCCGGGCTCGCCTGCCGCTGCCCCGCCTGCGGCCGGGGCAAGCTGTTCAAGGGCTTTCTCACGATCGCCGAGCGCTGCCCGGTCTGCGGCCTCGACCTCTCGGCCCAGGATTCGGGCGATGG
>DATJLQ010000124.1:0-16438 GCA_035509415.1 Alphaproteobacteria bacterium | reverse complement strand
GGCTTCACGTGGGGTGTTATGTAGAAGAAGGGCGTGATCATATAGACGACGAACGCCGCGTAGATGCTGGCCCAGGCGGCCGCGGCGCCGATCAAGTACGAGACCGGCCCGATCGAATATTTGATCAGCGATTCCGGCTCCTCTTGGGCCGCGAGCTCGGGCTTCGCGAGCCGGCGCAGGATGTAGGCGCGCAACAGGATGAACAGCACCGTGTTGAGCGCGAACACGCAGCCGAAGAGGCTCGCCGCCAGCGGGTTCGCCGCGTAATCGCCGAGCACCGCGGTCGGAAACGGAATGAAGGCCTGGCCCATGAGAAAGATCGAGTTGAGCCACACCATGCCGTAATCCGCGTGGCGCGCGAGCCCGATTATGTGGTGGTGGTTGAGCCAGAACTTGCACACGATCACGAAGCTGATGAGCCAGCTCAGGAACGCGGGCAGGAGGGCCACGAGTCCGCGCGCGAGCTCGGCAACGCTGGTCGGATGCGCGAGGTGCGGCACCTTGAGGTCGAGCACCAGGAGCGTCACGATGATCGCGAACACGCCGTCGCTGAACGCCTCGATGCGCCCGAGCGGCAGCCGACCCTCGGCGAAGCGGCGAAAGAAGATCATGCTCGTCCCGCGGCGCTAAACGACACCGCCCCCTAAATCTTTCCGCTCACGCCCGCCTCGGCGAAGGTCGCCATGCCGCAATGGGTCGCGACCGCAGCGCGCAGCACGCCGAGCGCCACCGCCGCGCCCGAGGCCTCGCCGAGCCGCATGTTGAGCGTCAGGAGTGGCGCCTTGTCGAGCGCGTCGAGCAGGCGCTTGTGGCCCGGCTCGGCCGAGACATGGCCCGCGATCGCATGGTCGAGCGCACCCGCCTCGAGCTTGTGAAGCGGGGCCGCCGCCGCGGTCGCGACGAAGCCGTCGAGGATCACGGGGATCGAATGGAAACGCGCCGCCGCGACGGCGCCGGAGATCGCCGCGAGCTCGCGCCCGCCCACGCGGCGTAGCGCCTCGAGCGGGTCCGCAAGGGCGCGGCCGTGGAACGCGAGCGCCTGGTCGACGACCTGCGCCTTGCGCGAGACGCCCGATTTGTCGAGCCCGGTGCCGGGTCCCGCCCAGTCGATGCCGGAGCCGCCGAAGAGCGCCGCCGCGAGCGCCGCCGCCGCCGTCGTGTTGCCGATCCCCATCTCGCCCACGAGGAGCGCGTCGTGGCCCGGCTTGACCGCGTTCCAGCCGAGCGTCAAGGCGGCTCCGCACTCCGCCTCGTTCATCGCCGGCGCCTCGCAGAGGTCGGCCGTGGGCCGGTCGAGCTCGAGCGGCAGCACCTCGAGGGTCGCGCCGAACGCCTTGCAAAGCTGGTTGATCGCCGCACCCCCGGCCGCGAAATTCGCCACCATCTGACGCGTGACCTCGCCCGGGAAGGCCGAGACGCCGCGCGCGACGACGCCGTGATTGCCCGCGAAGACGAGGCAGAGCGGATTGTCGAGGCTCGGCGGATGGCGATGCTGCCAGGCCGAAAGCCAGATCGCGATCTCCTCGAGACGCCCCAAGGAGCCCGCGGGCTTGGTGAGCTGCCCCTCGCGCGCGCGCGCCGCGTCGGCGGACGCGATGTCGGCTCCGGGCAGCGCACGGAGGCGCGCGCGGAATTCGGCGAGGGTCTTGGGCGCCGTACGCGCCGCGACTGTGCTGTCGATCATGGGGAAACCTCGAATGCATGAAGGGGAGTACGCGCGGCGTCGACGCTGGCGAGCGCTGCCGCGAGCCTTGCCTCGGCATGAGCGTCGGGCGGGAGAGCGAAGCGCAGCCAATCCTCCCGCTCGGGGAAGCGGCGCGCATAGAGTCCGTGGGCGCGGAGTGCTGCGTCGATCTCGGGCGCTCGCGGGCTCGCGGCCAGACGAAACAGCGACGTGCCGCCGACGATCTCGAGCCCGCCCGCGCGCAAGATTCCATCGAGGCGCGCGGCCGAGGCGGCGAGGCGGCGTTGGGTTGCCTCGATCCAGGCCCGGTCCGCGAAGGCGCGCGTCGCGATCCAGGCGGCGGGGCCGCTCACCGGCCAGGGGCCGAGCGCCGCGGTGATGCGCGCGGCGAGGTCGGGCGCCGCGAGCGCGAAGCCCAGGCGTAGCCCCGCGAGGCCGAAGAACTTCCCGAACGAGCGGAGCACGACAAGCCCCGGCATCCCGACTTTCCTTGCCAGGCTAAGGGACGGCTCGGTGTCCGCGAACGCCTCGTCGACGACGAGGAGCCCGCCACGCGCGCCGAACCCCGCCGCAATGTTCTCTAGCCGCGCGGGATCGAGCCGCGCGCCGTCGGGGTTGTTCGGATTGGTCGCGACGGCGAAATCGACCCGCGCGCCCTCGAGCGCATCGAGGTCCGCGACGCGCGCGACCTCGTGTCCCGCCGCGCGCCAGGCCGGCGCGTGCCCGCTATAGGTGGGCGAGAGGATCGCCACGCGCGCGGGCAGGACGAGGCGCGGCAGAAGCTGGATGAGCGCCTCGGAGCCGGGTGCCGCGACGACCAGGTCGGGCCCGGCCGCGTCGTAATAGCGCGCGGCGGCGTTTCCGAGATCGCCCAATAAAGCCGCGTCCGGAAGCCGCGCCGCGCGTGCCGCCGGAACCTCGCCCAAGGGATAGGGCCACGGATTGATCCCGGTCGAAAGATCGATCCAAGTGCCTGAAAATACGCTATTTTCAGTGACGTCGCCGAGGTCGCCGCCATGCCGGGGCGAGACCGCGCGGGCGGGACTCGGAGGTGGGCGGCGATCTTGCATGGTGCGCGCGGGACCGGGTTCGACGGGACGGCGGAAAGTGTAGCATGGCGCAAAAGACGGTAAGGGGAAAATGAGCCTGCTGCGGCCCTTCGGCTTCGACATCGTGCTGTTGGCGCTCGCGCTCGAGGCGCTGTTCGGCTATCCGGCCTGGATTGCGCGGCGCATCTCCCATCCGGTCGCCTGGGTGGGGGCGCTCATCGCCTTCCTCGACCGCAGGCTCAATCGCATCGAAGTCGATGCGGCCGACCGGCGCTGGCGCGGACGCGTGGCGCTCGTCCTCCTGCTCGCGGCGACGCTCGCGGCTTCGCTGGCGCTCGCGTACCTCTGCCGCCACGTTCCGTTCGGCTGGGAGATCGCGGGTCTCGCGGCCGCGTCGCTCTTCGCGCAACGAAGTCTTCATCGGCATGTCGCCGAGGTGGCCGAGGGGCTCGAGCGCGAAGGGCTCGAGCGCGGACGCGCGCTCGTCGCGCGCATCGTCGGGCGCGACGTGCGCTTCCTCGACGAGGCGGGGGTCGCGCGCGCGGCGATCGAGAGCCTGGCCGAGAATTTCTCCGACGGCGTCGTGGCGCCGGCGTTCTGGCTGACGCTGCTCGGGCTTCCCGGCATTGCGCTCTACAAGGCGATCAACACGGCCGACAGCATGATCGGCCACCGGACCGCGCGTTACGCCGATTTCGGCCGCGCCGCGGCGCGCCTCGACGATTGGGTCAATTTTCCGGCGGCGCGGCTCGCCGCTTTCCTCATCCTGGGCGCGGCTCTTATCGTGCCGGGCGCCTCGGCGCGCAACGCGTGGCGCGTGCTGTGGCGCGACGCGCGGCGCCACCGCTCGCCCAATGCCGGCTGGCCCGAGGCGGCGATGGCGGGAGCGCTCGGGCTCCGGCTTTCGGGTCCGCGCGTCTACGAGGGCGAGCAAGCGCCCGAGCCCTGGATCGGCGACGGCAATGAATTGCTCGGCCCCGAGGACATCGAGCGCGCGCTCAAGCTCTACCGCGCGGCCTGCGCGGCACTTTGGGCCCTCGCGGCAGCGGGGGCGCTGGTCGTGGCCATGGTCGCGCGTTAGGCCCCGCCCTTGACCCGGCCCCCATTGGGGTGCACCTTAAGGGCGTCCGAGGGGAGCCCCGCTAGGGGGCTGAGACACCTCCGGCGCAAGGGCCTGATCGGGAACGCCGATTCGGCCGAGTTGGGCGGCCCTTGCGCGACGTGGAAACCCTTAGAACCTGATCCGGGTCATGCCGGCGGAGGGATTCGGAACCGGCCGCGCGAGCGGTCGCAGCACAACCCCACCTGCACCCGTCCCGGATCTCCGTCGCCCATCGCTTCGCGGAGGAGATTCGTATGAATGCCATCACCAAGACGCCGGTCGAGATCGCGGTGACCACGGGATCCTTGCCCGCCTCGCGCAAGGTCTATCGCGCCGGCACCTCGAGCGCGGGCCTACGCGTGCCCATGCGCGAGATCGCCCTCGAGCCGAGTGCCAAGGAGCCGCCGGTCACGGTCTACGACACGTCGGGCCCCTATACCGATCCGGAAGCGACCATCGACATCTATCGCGGCCTGCCGCGCCTGCGCGACGCGTGGATTCGCGCGCGCGGCGACGTCGAGGAATACCAGGGCCGCCACGTCAAGCCCGAGGACAACGGCAACGTCGACCCGAAGAATCTCGTGCCCGAGTTTCCGGTGCGCAATCGTCCGCTGCGCGCGAAGGGCAACGTCGCGGTGACCCAGCTCGACTATGCGCGCCGCGGCATCGTCACGCCCGAGATGGAGTTCATCGCGATCCGCGAGAACCAGGGCCGCGCGGCGCTCAAGGACAAGCTCGTTCGCGACGGCGAGGATTTCGGCGCCGAGATTCCGGATTACGTGACACCCGAGTTCGTGCGCGACGAGGTCGCGCGCGGCCGCGCCATCATCCCCGCCAACGTCAACCACCCGGAGCTCGAGCCGATGATCATCGGCCGGAACTTCCTGGTGAAGATCAACGCCAACATCGGCAACTCGGCCGTGACCTCGTCGGTCGCCGAGGAAGTCGACAAGATGGTGTGGGCGACCCGTTGGGGTGCGGACACGGTCATGGACCTCTCGACCGGGCGCAACATCCACAACATCCGCGAATGGATCGTGCGCAATTCGCCGGTGCCGATCGGGACCGTGCCGATCTACCAGGCGCTCGAAAAGGTGGACGGCGTCGCCGAGGACCTCACCTGGGAAGTCTATCGCGACACGCTCATCGAGCAGTGCGAGCAGGGCGTCGATTACTTCACCATCCATGCCGGCGTGCGGCTCGCCTACGTGCCGCTCACGGCCAAGCGCACCACCGGCATCGTGAGCCGCGGCGGCTCGATCATGGCGAAATGGTGCCTCTCGCACCACAAGGAGAGCTTCCTCTATACGCATTTCGACGAGATCTGCGACCTCATGCGCGCCTACGACGTGAGCTTCTCGCTAGGCGACGGCTTGCGCCCCGGCTCGATCGCCGACGCCAACGACCGCGCCCAGTTCGCCGAGCTCGAGACGCTCGGAGAGTTGACGCAAATCGCCTGGAAGAAGGGCTGCCAGGTCATGATCGAGGGTCCCGGCCACGTGCCGATGCACAAGATCAAGATCAACATGGACAAGCAGCTCCGGGAATGCGGCGAGGCGCCGTTCTACACGCTCGGGCCGCTCACGACCGACATCGCCCCCGGCTACGACCACATCACGAGCGGCATCGGCGCCGCCATGATCGGCTGGTTCGGCTGCGCGATGCTGTGCTACGTGACGCCCAAGGAGCATCTCGGCCTCCCGAACCGCAACGACGTGAAGATCGGCGTGATCACCTACAAGATCGCGGCCCACGCGGCGGATTTGGCCAAGGGCCATCCGGGGGCGCAGGCGCGCGACGACGCGCTCAGCCGCGCGCGCTTCGAGTTCCGCTGGCAGGACCAGTTCAACCTCTCGCTCGATCCCGAGACGGCGAAGGACTTCCACGACGAGACGCTGCCGAAGGAGGCGCACAAGGTCGCGCACTTCTGCTCCATGTGCGGGCCCAAATTCTGCTCGATGAAGATCACGCAGGAGGTGCGCGACTACGCCGAGAGCGGGATGGCCGAGATGTCCGAGGCGTTCCGCAAATCGGGCGGCGAGATCTACCAGCGGCCGGAGGACCTCGACGCGCTCGCCAAGGAGTCGAACAAGGCGCTGAACGCGGCCGAGTAGGGCACGTGCAGGTACCTGCTCTCGCCTCGGCTGCCTCATCCTTCGAGACTTCCTTTCGCCTCATCCCGAGGAAACCGCCGCCGATAAGGCGTGGGTTGTCTCGAAGGAGAGGCGAAAGGAACCTCGGGACGAGGTCGACATGGCCGAGTGCGTCCGCGCCTCCGCCTTGCGCGGGCGGTCCCGAGCGCCGCAGCGCGCGCCGATGAGCGAGACTGGCCTCTTCGACGCCGCCTTCCGCGCGCGCCTCGCCGACCTCGTCGCCTGGCGCCGCGACGTGCGCCGCTTCCGCCCCGATCCCATCCCCGAAGGTGCGCTCGAGCGGCTCATCGCGCTCGCCTGCCTCGCGCCCTCGGTCGGCTTGAGCCAGCCCTGGCGTTTCGCGCTCGTCGAGGAACGAACGCGGCGCGCCGCCATCCGCGCCGAGTTCGAGCGTTGCAACAAGGCGGCACTCGACTCGTACGAGGGCGAGCGGGCCCAGCTCTATGCGCGCCTCAAGCTCGCGGGCCTCGATCAGGCGCCGGTCCATCTCGCCGTCTTCGCCGACCGGGCGACGCAACAGGGCCACGGGCTCGGCCGCGCGACCATGCCCGAGATGGCGGAATACTCGGCCGTGATGGCGATCCATACCATCTGGCTCGCGGCGCGCGCCGAGGGGCTCGGGCTCGGCTGGGTCTCGATCCTCGAGCCCGCGCGCGTCCTCGACATTCTCGAGCTCCCGCGCGATTGGCGCTTCTTGGGCTACCTCTGCATCGGCTATCCCGAGGCCGAGGACAACGTGCCGGCCCTCGAGCGCGCGGGCTGGGAGCAGCGGCGCGACCCGGCCGAGTTCATCCTGAAGCGCTGATCGGCCGCCGGCCGCAGTCCCTTTTCTCGGCGCACCTCTTTCCGGCACAGCCCTTTTCGGCACACCTCTTTCCGACCGGGCGCCCATCCCGTACCATGGGCCATGCCCTTTTACGGCGATCCTTGGCGTACTGAGTATTTCGCCGCCCATCCGGTGGCGCCGCACGTGCGCATCCCGATCACCGACGATTGGAGCTGGCAGTTCTATCCGGCCCACCGCTGGGTCTACAACAAGCTGCTGGTTGCCGAGAGCCAAGGCCTGCCCCACGGGCCGCACGGCACCGAGCCGCCTTCCTATCCCGTGTTCTCGAAGCCGATCTACAACCTGACCGGCATGGGGAAGGGGAGCTGCGCGATCGGCTCCGCGGCCGAGTATCTCGAGCGCCTCACGCCCGGCCATATGTGGATGCCGCTTCTCGAGGGACGCCACGTCTCGAGCGACGCGGCGCTGGTCGACGGCGTGCCCCATTGGTGGCGCCACACGACCGGGAAGCCCGGCCCGGGCGGCACCTTCGACTATTGGACCGTTCACGCGGCCCCCGATGCGACGCTCGAGGCCTATCTCGGCGCCTGGGTCGCGCGCCATCTCCAAAGGTTCACGGGCATCGTCAATTTCGAGACCATCGGCGGCGTCATCATCGAGTGCCATCTGCGCATGGCCGAGCAGTGGGTCGACCTCAACGGCGCGGGCTGGCTCGAGGCGGTGATCGGCCTCTACACGGAAGGGCGCTGGCGTTTCGACGACCGGCCGCGCGAGGGCTACAGCGTCGTGCTGTTCGGCCCGAACGGAAGGCGCTGGAGCTACGACATGGCCGACGTCGAGCCGTTCCGGAAGCGCCCCTCGGTCTCGACGGTCCAGATCACCTTCCAGACCGAATACGCGCCCGAGGTCCACGTCAATCCGCCCGGCGGATTCCGGCTCGCGATCGTCAATTGCTGGGATCTCGCGGCCGGCCTCGCGGCACGCGCCGACATCGCGCGCATCTTCGTGGCCGATCCGCCGGTCGTCGACGAGCCCGCCGGCGACGCGCCGATCGCGGCATTCCAGCGCGCCTGAGCCCGGCCCTCAGCGCATCGCGACGCGCTTTTCGGGAAGTGGCGGCGGCTCGGCCGCGGGCTGGGTTGCGGCCGGCGGCGCCGGAAGGTGCAGCACGAAGCAGGCTCCGCCGTCGGCCGCGTCCTCGACATGGACCGTGCCGCCATGGGTCTCGGCCACCTTGGCGACGATCGCGAGGCCGAGCCCGGCGCCGCCCACGCGCCGCGACGCGCGCCAGAAGCGGCGGAACACGAGCTCGCGCTGCTCGGGCGGCACACCCGGCCCATGGTCCGAGACGCGCAGGCTGCGGTCGGCGCCGAGCTCGATCTCGACCGTGGTGCCGCGCGGCGTATGGTTGAGCGCGTTCTCGATCAGGTTGCGGATCGCCTGGCCGAGCGCCTCGGCGTCGCCCAGGACCCAGACCGGCCGCTCGACGCCGGTCATCTCGATCGAGCGGCCCTCCTTGAGCGCCAAGGGCGCCAGCGCCGCCGCCGCGTCGATCGCGATGCCGTGCAGATCGACGCGGTCCGCGGGCGCGATGGTGAGCGTGTCGAGCTGGGCGATGCGCAGGAGCTGCCCCACGAGCCGGCTCATGGTCGCGACCTCCTGGCGCAGTGCGGTGACCGCCTTGCCGTCGCCGAGCGTGTCGAGATGGGCGCCGAGCACCGCGAGCGGCGTGCGCAGCTCGTGCGCCGCGTCGGCGGTGAATTGGCGCTGCACCTGGAAGCCGTGGTCGAGGCGCTCGAGGGCCCGATTGACGCCACGGATGACCGGCATCACCTCGGCCGGCTGGCCGTCCTCGGGGAGACGCTTCCCGGTCGCCTCCGGGCCGATCGAGGCCGCCATGCTCGAGACCTTGCCGAGCGGCCTCAGCTCGGCCCAGACCGAGAAGATGTTGACGGCGAGCAGGAGGGCGAGGAGCGGCACCAGGAGCCAGCCCACGAGATAGAAGAAATTGCTCACCAGGTCGTCGAGCAGCACGCCGTGCTGGTCGAGATTCTCGAACGCCTGGACGAGCAAGAGCTGGTCGCCGACGCGTACCGGCAGCGTCGCGCCGACGATGTGGTCGGTGAATTGCGGCGGGCCCGCGCGGAAGAAGCGCACGCCGCCGAGCGCATCCGCCGCCTGCGCCGGTGCCACGCCGAGGGTGCTCGGCAGCGAGCCGACCCAGCTGCCGACGCCGAGGATGATCTTGCCGTCGCGGTCGAGCACGCGATAGCGCACGGTCGCGACGCGGTCGTCGATGGTGATCGGCTGGCGCAGCGCGACTCCGCCCGCTTGCGTCAGCACCAGGTCCCGGGCGACGGTCTCGACCTCCTCTTGGAGGGCGCCGTGGAACATGGTCTCGGCCACGATCTGCAGGCGCGACTGCAGCACGAGCACCATGGCGGCGAGGAAAATCACGCTCACCAGCGCAAGGCGGACGACCAGGACCCGGATGATCGATGGATGGCGCTCGCTGACCATGGAGCCGTCGCCCGCCCGCGGGTGCTTTATTCCGGCGGCTGGTCGCTGAGCACGTAGCCGATGCCGCGCAGCGTGGTGACGTTGACCTGGGCGTTGAAGTTGGCGAGGCGCTTCCGGAGCCGGTGCACCAGCACCTCGACCGAGTTCGACGCCACTTCTTCCTCCGCACCGTAGAGGCTCGATTCGATCGCGTGCTTCGGCACCACGCGCCCGGCGCGGCGCAGCAGGAGCTCGAGCAGGCTGATCTCGCGCCGCGAGAGCGACACGGAAACGCCCGCGATCTGCACCTCGTGGGTCGAGGTGTCGAGGGTGAGGTTGCCCGAGGAGAGCTGCTGCCCGAGCGCGCTGCCCGGCCGGCGCAGGAGGGCGCGCAGGCGCGCGACCAGCTCCTCGGTCGCAAAGGGCTTGGCGAGATAATCGTCGGCGCCCGCATTCAGCCCGTCGACCCGGTCGCGCAGCCCGTCGCGCGCGGTCAGGATCATGGCGGGCGTGCCGTCGCCGCGCTTCCTGAGCCCCTCGATGATGGTGATGCCGTCCTCGTCCGGGAGGCCGAGATCGATCAGCAGCACGTCGTAACGCGCATTCGCGAGCGACGCTTTGGCCTCGGCCGCGGTCTCGACCGGCGACACCGAGAAGCCCGCCTGCGCCAAGCTGGATTGGAGAAACTCGGCCAGTTGCCGGTTGTCCTCGACGAGCAGCAGCCGCATCGACTCGCTCCCTGGTTCCGGTGCCGCCGGCTCGAGCGCCGGGCGGCCCCGCGCGGCCTTGGAGCCCGGGCCCCGGGCTCCGAAATCACGGCCGCTGCCCATCATAGCGCCCCTCGGCCTTGCCGTTAATGGGCACGGCGCTTTCCCGATTTCCGCCGCGAAATCGGACCCTTGCGTAGCGCGGCTTCGCGCCGGGGACGATCCCATGCTAGGATTTTCGCGCGCTTCGACGGCGATCCGGGGATGGGGCGATGCGGTCTTTCGGGCCTTTGGCGCTTTTCCTGGCGGCTTCCGGGCTTGCCGCGGGCCCGGCCTGGGCCATGCCGCGCGCGGACGCGCCGCAGCCGATCCTCCTCGCCCAGGCCGACGAGGCGAGCCAATACCAACGCGGCCCGGCCGGCGCCCAATCGCTCAATGCCGCCGTGGTCAACGCGCTCGATCTTCTCGGCTATCGCGCCGGCCCGCCGCGCGACGAGATGGACCGTACGCTGCACGCCGCGATCAAGGCGTTTCAACGCGACCAGGGGATGCCCGTCTCGGGCCGCATCTCGAAACGCCTGGTCTCGGCCCTCGCGGCCGAGCTCAACCGCCGGCATGTTTCGTTGAATGCCGGCGCCCCCGCCGCACGCCCGGGCGCTTTGCGCGCGGTCGGAAACGGGACCGGCATCGTGGTGGACGCGGTCGGGCACGTGCTCACCAATCACCACGTGGTGCGCCAATGCGCGGAGATGCGCGCGGGCAACGGGGAGCGCCTCGATCCGGTCGCGATCGATCCCGCGGCGGACTTGGCGCTGTTGAAGCTGCGTTTGGCCCATCCGGCCTACGCCACCTTCCGCGACGGCAACAATGCGCGCCCGGGCGAGCCCGTGGTGGTATTGGGATTTCCGCTCCACGGCTTTCTCGGCGCCGACGTGATCGTGACCACGGGTGCGATCAACGCGCTCGCGGGCTATCGCAACGACCGCAGCGAGATGCAGATCAGCGCGCCGACCCAGCCGGGCAACAGCGGCGGTCCGGTGCTCGATTCGTCCGGCAATCTCGTGGGCGTCGTGGTCGCGCGGCTCGAGGCGGCGAACCTGCGTACCAAGAACGCGATCATCCCCGAGAACGTCAATTTCGCCATCAACGAGGCGACCGTGCGCCGCTTCCTCGACGCGCAGCATGTGCGTTACCGGACGGCCCCCTCGGGCGCGGCACTCGCGGCCCCGGACGTCGCCGCCAAGGGAACGCCCTTCACGCTGCTCCTCGAATGCTGGGCGGCCCACCCGCTCGCGCGGGAATAATCGAATCCGGCCTTGAACCGCGTCGCGCGCTCGCGCTAAACCAGCGCCATGGCCAAGCGTCTCAAGCTTAAAATCGGAAACGTCGTGCTCACGGCCGAGCTTCTCGACACGCCGACGGCGGCGGCCCTCTACGCCGCGGCCCCGTTCTCGTCGCGCGCCCAGACCTGGGGCGAGGAGGTCTATTTCTCGACCCCGGTCTCGGCCGAGCGCGAGGCGGGCGCGCGTGCCCTGGTCGAGCGCGGCGAGCTCGCCTTCTGGGTCGAGGGCGATTCGATCGCGATCGGCTTCGGCCGCACGCCGATCTCGCGCGGCGACGAGATCCGCCTCGCCAACCCGACCAACATCTGGGGCCGGGCGAGCGAGGATGTGCGGCGCCTCAAGTCCGTGCGCGACGGCGAGCCGATCCGGGTCGAGCGGCTCGATTGACGGGTCCTGGGACGCAGCCGAAACCGGCCGAATCCCGCCATCCGGGGCGCCACGCGCGGCTTTTCATCCCGGTGGGCGCCCTCTATGCTGGGCCGCGCGACCGGGGGTGAGGCAAATGGGCGCGCGGCATCGCAATTGGCAGGACATCACGACCGAGGAATTCGCGACCCTCGACGCGGCGCGCGCGATCGCGATCCTGCCGGTGGCCGCGATCGAGCAGCACGGGCCGCATCTTTCGGTCGGCGTCGACGCGGTCATCAATGAGGGCATCCTCGCGCGCGCGCTCGAGCTCGCGCCGCACGATCTCTTGCTCCTCGTCCTTCCGGCGCAAAATATCGGGCGCAGCGACGAGCATGGCGATTTTCCGGGCACGCTTTCGCTCAGCGCCGAGACGGCGATCCGGCTCTGGAGCGAGATCGGCGCCGCGGTCGCGAAAGCGGGGGTGCGGAAGCTCGTCCTCTTCAACAGTCACGGCGGCCAGCCGCAGATCCTCGACATCGTCGGACGCGAGCTGCGCGCGCGCCACAGGATGCTCGTGGTCCAGGTCAACGCCTATCGCCTATGGGACGCGGGTGCCGCCTTCGGGCGCGCCGAGATCGAGCACGGCATCCATGGCGGCGCCGTCGAGACCTCGATCATGCTGCATCTCGCCCCCGACCAGGTGCGGCGCGAGCGCATCGCCGACTTCGCGCCGCGCTCGCTCGAGATCGCGCGCGACTACGAGCCTATCGGCGCCCATGGCCGCGTGCCGTTCAGCTGGATGACCCAGGATTTGAACGCGGCCGGTGCGTGCGGCGACGCGACCCAGGCGAGCGCCGACGTGGGTCGCGCGCTCGTCGACCAGGCGGCGCGCGCGACCGCGAAGATCCTCGTCGAGCTCGACCGCATGCCGCTCGACCTCCTCAAGGACGCGCCGCGCGCGGAGGTGCGGTCCCGATGACACCGCGCGATCCCAGGGAGACTTTGTCCATGCCGACCCACAGCTTCTCGCGCCGACGCCTGGGCGCGCTCGCGGCCCTCTTGGCGGCCTCGGCGTTCCTCCTCGCGCACCCGACGCCGGCCGCGGCCCTCGACAAGATCGTCTTCGGCACCGACTGGAAGGCCGAGGCCGAATATGGCGGCTACTATCAGGCGCTCGCGACCGGCCTCTACAAGAAGTACGGGCTCGACGTCGAACTGCGCCAGGGTGGGCCGCAGGTGAACAACAGCCAGCTGCTCGCGGCCGGCGTGCTCGATTTCGCGATCTCGTCCAACACGTCGGTGGCGCTCAATTTCATCGCCAACGACATTCCGATGGTGACGGTCGCGGCGTTCTTCCAGAAGGATCCGGCCTGCCTCATCTCCCACGCCGGCACCGGCAACGACACGTTCCAGCAGATGAAGGGAAAGCCGATCCTGATCTCGAGCGACACGCGCGAGGGCTGGTGGCTGTTCCTCAAATCGAAGTTCGGCTATTCCGACAGCCAGATCCGGCCCTACACGTTCAACATGGCGCCGTTCCTCGCCGACCCGAACGCGATCCAGCAGGGCTACGTGACCAGCGAGCCCTATATCCTCGCCAAGACCGGCGCGACCGTCGTGGTCAACCTGATCGCGACCGCCGGCTGGCCCTCCTACGGCAACATGATCACCACCTCGGCCAAGATGATCCACGACCGTCCGGATGTCGTGCAGCGCTTCATCAACGCCTCGATCGAGGGCTGGTACAGCTATCTCTACGGCGACCCGGCGCCGGCCAACGCGCTCATCAAGAAGGACAACCCCGACATGCCCGACGACGTGATCGCGAACGGCATCGCCATGCTCAAGCAATACGGCATCGTCGATTCGGGCGACGCGGTCCTGATGGGGATCGGCGCCATGACGCCCGAGCGCGTCGCGAAGCTCTACAAGATCATGGCCGACGCGGGCATCTACAAGAAGGACCTCGACTGGCGGAAGGGCTTCGATTTCGACTTCGTCGACAAGCGCCACGGAGTCGAGATGCGGCCGAAGAATTAGCGGGTGCCGGGGTGGCGGACCCGATCTCTGCGGCGCCCGGAGCGGCTGAGACGCCCATCGTCGCGCTCGCGGGCGTGGGCAAGACCTATTCGAGCGGGCTGGTCGCCCTCGCGAACGTCTCGATCGCGGTGAGGGCGCGCGAGTTCGTGACCCTCTTGGGCCCGTCGGGCTGCGGCAAATCGACCATCCTCCGCCTCGTCGCGGGCCTCGGGACCTTGAGCGCCGGGCGCATCGACTGGCCAAGCGAGGCGGGCGACCCGGCCGGCCTGGCCGCGCGGCGGAAGCGGCGCAACATCGGCTTCGTGTTCCAGGAGCCGACCCTCATGCCTTGGGCCACCGTGCGCGACAACGTCTATCTCCCGCTCCGGCTCGCGCGCGAGCCGCGCGAGGCCGCGCGCGCGCGGGTCGACGAGGCGATCGCCCAGGTCGGCCTCGACGGCTTCGAGGACTCCTACCCGCGCGAGCTCTCGGGCGGGATGAAGATGCGCGTCTCGATCGCAAGGGCACTCGTGACGGGACCCGAGCTCTTGTTGATGGACGAGCCCTTCGCGGCCCTCGACGAAATCACGCGCTTCCGCCTCAACAACGACCTCCTGCGCCTTTGGCAGCGGCGCCGGCTCACGGTCGTGTTCGTGACCCATAGCGTCTACGAATCGGTCTATCTCTCCGAGCGCATCCTGGTCATGTCGGGCCGGCCCGGCCGCGTGGTCGAGGAGATCAAGGTGCCGACCCCCTATCCGCGCGACGAGGTCTGGCGCAACTCCGCCGACTATGGCGCGTTGTGCGCGGCCACCAGCGCCGCCCTTGCGCGCGCGAGCGCGGGAACGGGCCAAGCTGAGCGGGCGACGCGGGCCGCGTCATGAGCGAGCTTCCGAGCTTCGATCCCGAGCCGGTGCGCGCCGAAGGGGGCGGCCACGCGGCCCTCGCCCTCAAGATCGCGGCGCCGATCGTGGTCGGCATTCTCATGCTCGCGGGCTGGCAGGAAATCGTGCGCCATTACGCGATCCCACCCTACATCCTGCCCGGCCCGCTCGCGATCGCGCGCACGCTCGTCTCGGATTGGCCGACGCTCTCGGGCTCGCTCTGGATCACGCTCGAGAACACGGGGCTCGCCTTCCTCGCCGCCGCGATCGGCGGCCTCGCGATCGCGATCCTTTTCGCCCAGTCGCGCATCGTCGAGCTCAGCCTCTTTCCCTATGCCGTGATTCTCCAGGTGACGCCCATCGTCGCGATAGCACCCTTGATCATCATCTGGGTGCGCGACACCCAGCTCGCCTTGCTCATCTGCGCCTGGATCGTCGCCTTCTTCCCGGTGGTCTCGAACACCACCCTCGGCCTCAACAGCGCCGACCACAATCTCCTGAACCTGTTCCAGCTTTACGGCGCGTCGCGCAGCCAGACGCTGTTCCTTTTGCGCCTCCCGGCGGCAATGCCCTATTTCCTCGGCGGGCTCAGGATCAGCGGCGGCCTGGCCCTCATCGGCGCCGTGGTGGCGGAATTCGTCGCCGGCACCGCGGGCTCGGCCTCGGGGCTCGCCTACCGCATCCTCGAATCGGGCTACCGGCTCAACATCCCGCGCATGTTCGCGGCCCTGGTGCTGGTCTCGCTTGCGGGCGTCGCGATTTTTCTCGTGCTCACGCTTCTCCAATGGCTGATGCTGCGGCGCTGGCACGAGAGCGCCGTGCGGCGCGAGAACTGAGCCATGGTCGAGGCCGCGACCATCCTGGTCTATTCCGGACTCGAGCTCACGGGCGACGGCTTCATGAAGATCCCGTTCCTGCGCGCGATCCGCGCCTCCTGGCCAAGCGCGCGCGTGACCTGGCTCGCGGGGCAGGGGAAGTCGGTCTACGCCTCGACCCTCAAGCCGCTGGTCGAGACCTATATCGACGAGGTGATCGAGGACGCCCATATCGGCTGGCACGTTCACGAGCTCTTGACGCGCCCGCTCGCGCCGCGCCGCTTCGACCTCGTGATCGACACCCAGCGCCGCGGCCTCACCACGCTCATCCTGCGCCGCATTCGCCACGGTACCTTCATCGCGGGCACCGGCGGATTCCTCTTTTCCGACTTGAAGCCCGCGGGGAAATACCGGAAGCCGCCGGCCCTGGTGCCGCAACTGCTCGATCTCGTACGCGTGGCGCTCGGGCGCGAGCCGGGCTTCGCCCCGCCGCCGCCCCTGCCGGCGCGCTTCGATGCGGCCGCGCGCGCGCTGTTGCCCGAGGGGACGCGTTATGTGGGATTGGCGCCCGGAGCGGGCGGGAAATACAAATGCTGGCCGCGCGACCGGTTCGCTGCCCTCGCGCGCCACATCCAGACGCTCGGCGTGCGCGTGGCGTTCATCCTGGGGCCGCAAGAGCCGGGTTGGGACGCCGAGCTCGGCGCGGAGGTTCCCGGCGCCTTGTTCCCGCTCCAGGATTCCCGCGTGGCCGACGAGGTGCGCCGCTCGCCGCTCTTCACCATGGCGGTCGGACGGCGCATGGCGCTCGTGGTCGCGAACGACAGCGGCACGTCCCACATGCTGGCCGCCGCCGATACGCCGCTCGTCTCGCTTTTCGGCCCGTCGCCGCCCGCGAAATTCGCGCCTCTCACGCCCGACTTGACGGTGCTGCGCGCCCAGGACTTCGCGCCCGACTCGTCCGCCATGGAGGCGATCCCGCTGGATGCGGTCGCGGCTGCGGTCGAGCGCAAGCTCGCCGCGGGAGGCGCCAGAGTCTAAGGGCGGCGCC
>DATJLQ010000123.1:0-1131 GCA_035509415.1 Alphaproteobacteria bacterium | reverse complement strand
CTAAGCAGAGATTCGTGATGTGGCCAACGGAACGTTCATTCTCTGAGCGTTGAGCGCTTGGACGGCGGTGTGGATTTCGCGGTTGAGGTCTTCGACGTCGTCGAAGGTCATGTGGGCAAGGTTGTGGGCCTTCAGGTCGCGCCAGACGGTCTCGATGTCGTTGAGTTCGGGCGCGTATTTGGGGAGCCACTCGATGCGCAGCCAATGGGCGCGGGCCGCCAGGGCGGCGCGCGAGAGCTTGCTGGTGTGAATGGGACCGTTGTCCTCGACCAGCACGACGGGCGTGGCGCGGCGCCCGGGCTGGGGGCCGTAGAGCCGGTCCAGTTGTTCGAGATGCGCGACGAAATCGCTGCTGCGCTTGGTCCTGGACGTATGGACGACGAGCTGACGGGTCTTGTAGTCGAGCGAGCCGAGCATCGCGACCTTCCGGGCTTGTCCGGGCGCGGGAACCCGCAGGTCGGCGCCCATCTGCGCCCAGGCGCGAGCGAGGTAAGGATGGGTCAGCGCCTCGCTCTCGTCGCCGAACAGCAGGACGATGTCGCCGGCCTGGGCCTGCTCTTTGAGAAGCTGCAAACGCAGGCCGACCCGCTCGACCTCCTCGGCGACTTGACGGCCTTTCAGCGTGTGCCGGGGGCGACGCCAGCGGAACTTTTTTTTCGCAGCGCCTTGGACAGTTGCGAGCGGCTGATGCTGACGCCCTCGCGCGCCTCGATCTCGGCGCGCAACCGCGGAATCGTCCAGTTGGGCCGGTCGGCGACCGGCTCCATCAGCAAAGGCGCGGCGACCCGAAGCGCCGCCGCGCTCTTCACCGGCGTGGGGCCGGGAGCGACGCTCGCCTTCAGCGCTTCGACGCCGCTGCGCATGAAATCGCTGCGCCACAAGCGCACCGTGTCCTCGCGCACCCCAAACGCCTGCGCGATGCGCCCGCTGGTCCAGCCCGCCAGGGTCAGCAAAACCGCCCGCGCCCGATCCGCCTCGCCGCGCTCGCGCGAATTCGCCAGAATGTCGAGGTCCGCACGCTGTGCGCCCGTCGCCGAAAGAGGTGATTTTCCCGTCATGTCAACCCAGATGTCCGACACGACAACAGAATCACCCCGACATCCGTTGGTCAACCCGGCAATTTCTGCTTAG
>DATJLQ010000122.1:0-29017 GCA_035509415.1 Alphaproteobacteria bacterium | reverse complement strand
GACTGGAGCGACAAGGACTTCGAGGCGCACATGGCGCGCGCCTACAATTCCTATTGGCTCTCGCTCGACCTCGCCACTCTCGCGCGCCACGCGCGCATCATGCGCGAGGCGGAGCGTACCAAGGCGCCGCTCGCGGTCGATTGGCGCGTCGATTCCTATCGCGGCGTCACCGAGCTCACCATCTACACCGCCGACCATGCCGGCCTGTTCGCGAAAATCGCGGGTGCCATCGCGGTTGCGGGCGGCAACATCGTGGACGCGCGAATCTTCACGCTCACCAACGGCATGGCGCTCGACAGCTTCATCGTCCAGGACGCGACCGGCGGCGCCTTCGACCGCCCGGACAAGCTCGCGCGCCTCTCGGCGATCATCGAGCGCAGCCTCGCGGGTCGGCTCTGGCCGCAGGAGGTCGCCGCCGTCGGGCGCGGGCTCCCGAGCCGCACGGAAATCTTCACCGTCCAGCCGCGCGTCCTCATCGACAATCGCGCGAGCGCCGGTCACACGGTGATCGAGGTCAACGGACGCGACCGGCCCGGGCTTCTCTACGCGCTCACCCGCGCGCTCACCGAGCTCAATCTCCAGATTCACTCGGCCAAGATCTCGACCTTCGGCGAGCGCGTGGTCGACGTGTTCTACGTCAAGGACGTGTTCGGGCTGAAGATCGACCACGAAGGCAAACTCCGCAAAATCCACGAGCGCCTGGCCGAAGTGCTGGCGGGTGCGGCGGCCGCGCCCCAGAAGATGCAGCCCCGGCCGGCACCCAAGCCCAAGAAGGCCGCGGCCGGCTGAGCGCGCGCTTGCGCCTTCCGCTTTCCGATCCAACGCAATCGACGAACCCCCAGAGGAGAAGCCCATGAAGCTCTATTTCTCGCCCGGCGCCTGCTCGCTCTCGCCCCACATCGCGTTGCGCGAGGCAGCGCTTCCGTTCGAGCTCGAGCAGGTCGATCTCAAGGAGAAGCGCACCAAGAGCGGCGCCGATTTCCGCGCGATCAACCCCAAGGGCTACGTCCCGGCGCTCGCCCTCGACAATGGCGAGCTTTTGACCGAGGGCCCGGCGATCCTCCAATACTTGGCCGACCGGGTCCCGGAGAAGAAGCTCGCACCCCCGGCGGGGAGCTTCGAGCGCGTGCGGCTCCAGGAGACGCTCAACTTCGTCACGAGCGAGCTCCACAAGGGCCTGGGCTCGCTGTTCAACCCGAAGAACCCCGACGCCTGGCGCGAGGTGGTGAAGTCGATCCTCGCCACGCGCTTCGCGATCGTGGAGAAGACGCTCGAAAGCAAGCCCTACATCATGGGCGCGTTCTCGGTCGCCGACTGCTATCTCTTCACCATCCTCAACTGGACCAAGTTCCTGAAGCTCGACCTTTCGCCCTGGCCCGCCCTTCCCGCTTATCTCGGGCGCATGGCGGAGCGGCCCGCGGTCCAGGCGGCGCTCAAGGCGGAAGGCATCGGCTGATCGCCGTCGCCCCATCCTTCGAGACGCTTGCCCGCGCGAGGCGCGCGCTTTTGCCGGAAGAGGGACGGGCGACGCAAGCGGGCAAGCTCCTCGGGACGAGGCTCAATCCAAACCCTCATCTTGAGGAGCGGCCGAAGGCCGCGTCTCGAAAGACGAGGGTTCGGATCGACCGGCTCGCGGGCGCGGCTTCCCCAAATTGACGCTTTCGTCTAAACAGGCGCCATGGCGCTTTTGAGGTCGAGCCTCACGGTCGGCGGCTTCACGATGGCGAGCCGCCTGCTCGGGTTCGTGCGCGACATGCTGATCGCGGCCGTGCTCGGCGCGGGGCCGGTCGCGGACGCGTTCGTGGTCGCGTTCCGCTTTCCGAACCTGTTCCGCAACCTCGCGGCCGAGGGCGCCTTCTCGGCGGCGTTCGTCCCGCTCTATAGCCGCGCCATCGAGGAGCGCGGGCCCGAGGCCGCGCGCGTCTTCGCGGGCGAGGTGCTGGCCGGACTGTTGAGCGCCATCTTCCTTTTCACCGTCGCGGCGATGGTGGCGATGCCGTGGCTCATGGCGGCGATCGCCCCCGGCTTCGTCGAGGAGCCGGCCAAGTACCAGCTCGCGGTCGTCCTCACGCGCATCACCTTTCCCTATCTCCTGTGCATGGCGCTCGCGGCCTTGCTCGGCGGCATGCTCAACACCCATTTCCGCTTCGCGGCCGCCGCCGTCTCGCCCGTGCTCCTCAACGTGACGCTGATCGCGGCGCTCCTGCTGCCCAAATCCTGGAGCGTCGATCCGGGCCACGCGCTCGCCTGGGCGGTGACCGTCGCGGGCGTCGGCCAGTTCCTGTGGCTCGCCTGGTCGGCCGCGCGCCACGGCCTGTTGCCGCGCTTGCCGCGCCCGCGTTGGACGCCCGACTTGCAGCGCCTCACGAAGCTCATGGTGCCGGGGGCGGTCGGCGCGGGCGTGGTGCAGATCAACATCGTGGTCGGCACCATGATCGCGTCCTTGCTGCCGACGGGTGCCGTCGCCTCGCTCTATTACGCGGATCGCATGTACCAGCTGCCGCTCGGCGTGATCGGCACCGCGATCGGCACCGTGCTGCTGCCCGAGCTCGCGCGGAAGCTGCGTGCGGGCGACGAGGCGGGGGCGGCCGAGAGCCAGAACCGGGCGCTCGAATACGCCCTCCTCCTGACCCTTCCCGCGGCGGCTGCGCTCGCGACGATCGCGGCGCCGATCGTGGTCGTGCTGTTCCAGCACGGCGCCTTCACGAGCGCCGACGCGGCCGTGACGTCGCAGGCGCTTGCCGCCTTCGCGCTCGGCCTTCCCGCCTACGTGATCGTGAAGTCCCTCGCCCCCGCCTTCTTCGCGCGCGAGGACACGACCACGCCGGTACGCGCGGCGGTCGCGGCCGTGATCTCGAACGTGATCCTGAGCCTTCTCCTGATCGGGCCCCTGGGACCGACGGGGATCGCGCTCGCGACCTCGCTCGCCGCCTGGATCAATGTCGCCTCCCTGGTGCGCGCCCTGCGCAAGCACGGCCATGTCGCGACCGATGCCGGCTTCCGGCGCCGGGTCCCGCGTATTCTCATTGCGAGCCTCGCGATGGCGGCGGCCCTCGTCTTCGCCGCGCGGGCACTCGCGGCGCCGCTCGCGGCCGGCTTGGCGCTCAAGGCCGCGGCCCTCGCGGCCCTCGTGATCGGCGGGGCGCTTGTCTATGGCGCGCTCGCGCTCGCCCTGGGTGCCGTCGAGCCCGGAACCATGAAGCGGCTCCTGGAGCGCGCCCGGAAAGCGGGCTAGCCGGCGCCCACGCCGCCGCCCGATCCGCCCGGCTCGACCGGGCCCGACTTGACCCGCCCCGTGCGAGCCGCCATAAACGGCGCCACGCGCCGTCCGAGGCGTTCCACGGTCCCGGACGAGAGGGAGTCTTCGATGGACCGCATCTTCTCGGGCGTCCAGCCCACCGGCAATCTGCACCTCGGCAATTACCTGGGCGCGATCCGGAACTGGGTGCGGCTCCAGCCCGACTACGAATGCATCTTCTGCGTGGTCGACCTCCACGCGATCACCGTGTGGCAGGAGCCCGCGGCGTTGCGCGCGGCGACGCGCGAGGTGGCCGCCGGCATGATCGCGGCCGGGATCGAGCCCCAGCGCTCGATCCTCTTCAATCAGAGCCAGGTTCCGGCCCATGCCGAGCTCGCCTGGATTTTCAATTGCGTGGCGCGCCTCGGCTGGCTCAACCGCATGACCCAGTTCAAGGAGAAGGCGGGCGCGCACCGCGAGAACGCGTCCGCCGGGCTCTACGTCTATCCGAACCTGATGGCGGCCGACATCCTCGCCTACAAGGCGACCCATGTCCCCGTGGGCGAGGACCAGAAGCAGCATCTCGAGCTCTGCCGCGACATCGCGCAGAAATTCAACAACGATTACGGCACCGACTTCTTCCCCGTGATCGAGCCGATCATCCTGGGCGAGGCGAGCCGGGTGATGAGCCTCCGCGACGGCACCAAGAAGATGAGCAAATCCGACGCGTCGGACTATTCGCGCATCAACCTCACCGATTCGGCCGACTCCATCGCGCAGAAGATCAAGCGCGCCAAGACCGACCCCCATCCGCTGCCGCACGAGGTGAAGGAGCTCGAGGGAAGGCCCGAGGCCGCGAACCTGGTCGAGATCTACGCGGCCCTTGCCGACATGGGCGCGGCCCAGGTGCTGACGCGCCATGGCGGCGCCCAGTTCTCGGACTTCAAGTCGGCCCTCGCCGAGGTCGCGGTCGCGAAGCTCGGCCCGATCGGCGCCGAGATGCGGCGCCTTGCGGCCGATCCGGGCTATGTCGACAACGTGCTCGCGGACGGTGCGGCGCGCGCGCGCGCGATCGCCGAGCCGATCCTGCGCCAAATCCAGGACATCGTCGGGTTCCTGCATCCGGGCCATTGAGCCCGGGGCATTGAGCCCAGGGCCTTGAGCCCGGGGAAAAATGAGGGAGGCAACCATGATCCTCGAGATCGCCCAGATCGAAGTGAAGCCGGGCATGGAGGCGGAATTCGAGGCCGGGGTCGCGCGGGCGACGCCGGTCTTCAAGCGCGCCAAGGGCTGCTCCTCCATGCAGCTCGTGCGCTCGATCGAGAAGCCGGGCCGCTATCGCCTGGTGGTGCATTGGGCGACGCTCGAGAACCACACGGTCGATTTCCGCGGCTCCGAGGACTTCAAGGTCTGGCGCAGCTGCGTCGCCCATTGCTTCCAGAGCGCCCCCGAGGTCGAGCACGTGACGGTCGCCTACAAGGGATTCTGAACCGCACCTGAAAGGGTCCCGGCGATTTTTTGCGCGGCCATGCTTTTATTCGCTCGATCAATCCGTTAGCTTAGGGCGGTTTCGGCCTCGATGTCGCTCCGGTCCGCGTCCATGTCGGCGTCCCTGCGCTACCCCACGAGCCCCTCTCGCCGCCCGGCTTCCGCCCTGCGGCCGCCCGAGGGATGCGCCTGAGATGGACATCTATTTCCCGATCGCCGAGCTCTCGCTCAACGTCTTCATGCTGCTCGGCATGGGGATCGGCGTGGGCTTCCTCTCGGGCATGTTCGGGGTCGGCGGCGGGTTCCTGCTCACCCCGCTCCTGATCCTGATCGGCGTCCCGCACACGGTCGCGGTCTCGACCCACGCGAATCAGCTCATCGCGGCGTCCTTCTCGGGTGCGCTGGCCCAATGGCGGCGCAAGGCCGTCGACATTCGCATGGGCGTCGTGATGCTGATCGGCGGCCTCGCCGGTTCGGGCGTCGGCGTGTGGATCTTCAAGTACCTCACGAAAATCGGCCAGATCGAGCTCGTGATCTCGCTCTCCTTCGTGATCGTGCTCGGCGTCATCGGGCTTCTCATGGCGTTCGAGAGCGTGCGCTCGATCCTGCGCAGCCGGCGCCAGAAGACGCCCAAGCCGCGCGCCGGGCGCCATCCCTATTGGGTGCGCGTGCTGCCGTTCAAGATGCGCTTCTACCGCTCGCGCATCTACATCTCGGTCCTGGTGCCCATGGCGGTCGGCGCCGGCGTGGGCGTCCTGGTCGCGATCATGGGGGTGGGCGGCGGCTTCGTCATGGTGCCGGCGATGATCTACATCCTCGGCATGCCGACCGCGGTGGTCACCGGCACGTCGCTCATGGAGATCACCATCGTCACCATGAACGTGACGTTCCTCCAGGCGCTCTCGACCCAGACGGTCGACGTGGTGCTGGCGCTGGTGATCATGACCGGCGGCGTGGTGGGCGCGCAGTTCGGCGTCAAGCTCAGCGACAAGCTCAAGGGCGAGCAGATTCGCGCCCTCCTCGCGCTCCTCTTGCTCACGGTCGCGGCCAAGCTCCTGGTCGATCTCGTGGTGCCGCCGATCGACCTTTACTCGATCTCGGGGCCGCTCGGATGAGCCGGCACCGCCTCCTCGCGGGTCTCGCACTCGCGCTCGGGCTCGCGGTCCTCGCGACGGCGCCTGAGCCCGCGCGCGCCCAGCAGCTGGTCGCCGATCTCTCGAGCCATCTGGTCGCGGTCACCACCGGCTTCACCGGCGCCAACGTGCTGCTGTTCGGCGCGGTCGAGGGCGAGGGCGACGTGGTCGTGGTGGTGCGCGGCCCGGACGAGGAGGTGGTGGTGCGCCACAAGGACCGCATCGCCGGCATCTACATCAATCGCGAGCGCATGACCTTCCCGCGCGTGCCTTCCTACTACCTGGTGGCGTCGAACCGGCCGCTCGACCAGATTGCGAGCCCGGGCGAGTTCGCGCGCCAGGAGATCGGGCTCCCGGCATTGCATCTCAACCCGCAAGGCGCGCATCCGCCGGCGTTGGACGCGAAGTTCCGCGCCGCCCTCATCCGCAACAAGATGGACGAAGGGCTCTACAGCAGCGGCGTCGCCAAGGTCGAGTTCCTCGGCGCGCGCCTGTTCCGCGTCA
This sequence comes from Alphaproteobacteria bacterium, assembly GCA_035509415.1. GTDB lineage: Bacteria > Pseudomonadota > Alphaproteobacteria > JACZXZ01 > JACZXZ01 > DATJLQ01. Next base: position 22,654 of record DATJLQ010000122.1, on the reverse strand, counting down.
GCGTCTATTTCCCGTCCAACGTGCCGATCGGCACCTACCAGGTGCAGGTCTACCTGTTCAAGAACGGCGTCATCTCGAGCGCCCAAACCACGCCGCTCGTGGTCAGCAAGATCGGCCTCAGCGCCGACATCTACGAGTACGCCCATCGCGACGCGCTTGCCTACGGTCTCATCGCGGTGCTGCTCGCGCTCGCCGCGGGCTGGGCGGCCGGCACCTTCCTGCGCGGGGCTTGATCCCCCGGCAAGATCCCAAGGAGGCGATCCATGGCCAAGAAACCGACCGCCGAATCGCGCCGCACCTTCCTCGTCATCGTCGACCGCAGCGAGGAGCTCAAGGTGGCATTGCGCTTCGCGTGCCGGCGCGCGTCCCACACCAAGGGCCACGTCGCCCTCCTGTGCGTGGTCGAGCCGCCCGAGGGCATGGGGTTCATGGCGGTCGAGGCGTTGGCGCAAAGCGAGGGACGCCAGGAAGCCGAGGAGAAGCTTCAGGAGCTTTCCGCCAAGGTGGTCGAGTGGACCGGGAAAATGCCCATCATGTACATCCGCGAGGGACGGCCGCTCGAGCAGCTCCTGAAGCTGATCGAGGAGGATCCGAGCGTGTCGATTTTGGTGCTCGGCGCCGACACCGGGCCCCAAGGACCCGGGCCGCTGGTGACGGCGCTCTCGGGGAAGCACGTCGCGAAGCTGCGTATCCCCCTCACCATCGTGCCCGGAAACCTCACCGAGGAGCAGATCGACCGCCTCGCTTGAGGTCCGTTGGGCGGCCGTTCCGCTACTTTCGGTTTTTTTGCGCCCGCGTCCTGCACGCGCGATGAGGGGTGCGATTGGGTGCCCCGGCCCGGCCCGAAGCCCGCCTTTTCCCTAGCTCTCTGTGGATTTCGGGGATCGTTTTCCCAATATCTAGTAGGCGTCTGGCATTTTCCGTCAAAATATTGTAAAGCTTGACCTTGCCGCCAGTTCCAACCATCTAAGGCACATCGGCGGCGAAGCCCCGACAGGTCAGGTTACTGAAAGCCAGGTATGTTCATACAGACCGAGCAGACGCCCAATCCGGCGACGCTGAAGTTCCTCCCGGGCCGCACGGTGATGACTGCGGGCACGGCGGATTTCACCGCGGCGGAGGACGCCCATCGATCGCCCCTGGCCGAGCGCCTGTTCCGCATCGACGGGGTCACCGGCGTCTTCTTGGGCGCCGATTTCGTCACAGTCACAAAAGCCGAGGACCGGGAGTGGCAGCTCCTCAAGCCCAGCATACTGGGCGCCATCATGGAGCATTTCACGTCAGGGCATCCGGTCATCCGCGAGTCCGTTACCGACACCGCTCATCGTGCGAACGAGGGAGACAGCGACGTCGTTTCCCAGATCAAGGAACTGCTCGAGACGCGGGTGCGCCCCGCGGTCGCGCAGGACGGGGGCGACATCGTGTTTCACGGATTTGAGGATGGAATCGTGTACCTACACATGCAGGGTTCCTGTGCGGGTTGCCCGAGCTCGACCGCGACGCTGAAGGCCGGCATCGAGAACATGCTGAAGCATTATTTGCCGGAAGTCGCGGAAGTCAGGGCCGTCTAAAGCCGGGCTTCTGGCTTTGACCCCGCAAAGATCGCGACGATCGATCGCATTCGCGCGTGCGCGCCAGGGGACGATTTGCGCGCCCGCGTCTTCATCGCCGCGCCTGCATGCTGCCTGACCGGATCGACGGAAGACGGAGGCCATTCGTGAGCAACAATCCGATCCGAGCCCTCGGGCTCGACAAGATCGCCGTGGCGATCGCCTTCTCGGGCTTCTTCGTCGCGGGCTTCTTCGCGGCGGCACCGCAGTTCGGGCGCGACCTGCGCGCGCACGGCGTGGGCCTGCCGGAGGCGCTGATCGTGCCGGGCGATCTCGTGGGCTCGCTTTGGCCCTTCTCGGGCAACGTCGCCCAGGGCCTGGTCGGCCCGAACGCGCTGAGCTACGCCTTCCATTGGCCCGAGCACAAGGTGGTCACCGTCGCGGTCGGCGACACCGAGGGCCTGGTGCACGAGTTCGACCGGCTCGGCTACGAGCTCGACGGCGACGACGACAGCGGCGGGCTTCCGGTGCCGCGCGTCCTGGTGGCCTCCCTGCCCCCCGACCTCAACGACCTCAACGACATCGAGCAGCACAAGAGCCTGTTCTTCCAGGTCATGCTGCCGCTCGTGCTGCAGGCGAACGAGCTCATCCGCGACCAGCGCGCGCGCCTCGAGACGATTTCCGACGAGGTCGCGGCGGGCGGAACCATGAGTGCTGCCGACCGCAGCTGGCTCGACGGGCTCGAATCCTACTACGACGTCGACACGGACGATTTCTCGAAGCTCATGAAGCGCGTCGACGTGGTGCCCGTTTCCCTCGCCCTCGCCCAGGCCGCGATCGAGAGCGGCTGGGGCACCTCGCGCTTCGCGGTCCAAGGCAACGCGATCTTCGGCCAATACACGACCGGCTCGACGGGCCTCACGCCGGTGGCGCTCACCGACAGCGACGTGCGCATCCACACCTATGGCGGCCTGTTCGACGCGGTGATGTCGTACATGCGCAACCTCAACACCCATCCCGCCTATGACGGCTTCCGCGCGCTGCGCGAGCACGAACGGCGCGAGCTCGGCGGCCTCGACCCGATGGCGCTCGCGGGCGCGCTTACGCGCTACTCGGTGCGCGGCGACGACTACGTGCGCGACGTGCGGCGCACGATCCGCGGCAACCAGCTCGACGATCTCGACAACGCCTGGCTGATCGACGGCAGGATCACGCGCATCGTGTTCGACAACACGTGACGCGCGTCCGCGCGCCGCGGCCGTCCTATTTCTCGATGAAGAACTGCTCGCCGAACCAGCGCCAGCGCTTGTCCGGCCCCGGCGCCGTGCAGTTGACGCGCGCGCGCCCGTATGCGAACGGCTTGTCGGCGCGGATCTCGATGCGGCGCGCGCCCACGACGCTGACCGTCACCTTCCTGACCGGCACGGTGTAGCAATTGACGCGCCCGAGCGGCCCCACCTCGGGGCCGACGGTGAGCGTGAGGGTCGGCGGATTCGCGCGCGTCAGCGGATCGGCCGGCTCGAGGTCCGAGACCGGGAAGGGCAGCGCATCGATCGCGAGCTTGAAGCGCTCGAGCGTGCCGAAATCCTCGTCGAACGAGAAGCGCGGCAGGAAATAGAGATCGCCGCCGGCGTAGGCGACGCCCGACTGCTGGCCCATGGCCGCGAGGTAGCCCGCCTTGATCACGGCCGCGCGCACGGCCGCGCTCATCTCGCCATAGGGATAGGCGAAGAGCGTCGGGACCTTGCCGAGCTCGGCCTTGAAACGCGCGTTCGAATTCGCAATCTCGCGCGCGATCGCGGCGTCGCTCAGGAGCGGCATGTGGGGATGGGTCTCGGAATGGGCGCCGATCTCGACGCCGGCCGCGGCAAGGGCGCGGATCTGGTCCCAACTCATGAAGTCGCGATAGCCGCCATCGACCGGCTTGGTCGCGACGAAGAGCGTGAAGGGCAGGCCCGCCGCCTTGAGGCGCGGCCAGGCGCGCGTGTAGACCGATTCGAACGCGTCGTCGACCGTGATCGCGACCGTGCGGTCGGGCAGATCCTTGTGCGCGCGGAACGCGGCGATGACGGCGCCGAGCGGGAGCACGTGGTACGGGCCGCTCTTGAGCGCCTTGATGTAGGAGTCGAGCGCGTCGATCGAGACGCTCGTGCTCGGCAGCGCCGATTCGCCGAACCGGTGGAACACCAGCACCGACGCATAATCGCCGGCGCGGGCGCGCGCGGGCATGAGCGCCGCAAACGCGAGGAGTGCGAAGGCCGCCAGCGCCGCGACGCGGCGCAAAGCCATGAGCGCTGCCGCGACGCGGCGCAAAAACGCGCACGTCGCAACACGGCGCAAGGATAGGAAACGCGTCTTCACATCATGGGCTCCTCGAGCACGGCGTCCGACAACAGCGGATAGCGGCTTGCGTCGAACAGCTGGTAATGCCACCACTCGTTCCTGTAGAAGTCCCAGCCCGCCGCACTCATGATGGCGCAGAGGGTGAGCCGGTTGCGTCGCGCCTCGGCCGGGACGGAGAGATCGCCGTGATGGGAGCGGGGCGTGAATTCATCGAAGCCCGTGCCCATCTCGAGGGCGGCACCGTGGCGGTCGATGAGCGTGAGGTCGACGGCGACGCCGCGCGAATGGGGCGAGCCGCGGCGCGGATCGGCGAGGAACTCGGGATCGGGCGTGTGGCGCCACATTTTCCATTGCGCCTCGCTCGGGCGGAAGGCATCGAAGATCTTGAGCCCGAGCTCGAGGGCGCGCGCGAGCTCGGTCGCGCGCAGAAGTGCCGCCGCCGCGTCGGGATGGAGATAGCAGCCCGCGCGCCGGTAAATGGGTGCTCCGGTGAAGTTGGCAGCGCTCGCATAGGCGATTTCGAGGCGCACGGGAAAGCGGGGCGGGGCGATTTCGACGAGGCGCATGGACGAAGCCGGTCTCCGGGCGGCGCTGGCCTCGCGATCCTAGCACGGGTCGGTGGCGCCGGCGCGGGCCGCCCGGAGAAGACAATCCGGAGAAGACAATAAGGACCGGACGATGAGGATGTCACGGTGAGAATTCTGGCGCTCGACAGCTCGGGCTCGGCCTGCTCGGCGGCATTGCTCGAGGACGGCGCCGTGAAAGCGCGCCGTCTCGAGCGCGGTGCTCGCGGCCAGGCCGAGCGCCTCGTGCCCATGGTGACCGAGGTCGCGGCCGAGGCGGGCATCGCCCTCGCTTCGGTCGATTTGTTCGCGGCGACGATCGGGCCCGGCGCCTTCACCGGCTTGCGTATCGGCCTCGCGACCCTACGCGGCCTCGCCCTCGCCGCGCATCGGCCGATGCTTGGGCTGACGAGCCTCGAGGCGATCGCGGCCGCGACCGACGCCGAGGCGCGCAAGGATCGCCGTCTCCTGGTCCTGATCGAGAGCCGGCGTGCCGAGCTCTACGCCCAGAGCTTCGCGCCGGACTTGACACCGCTCGATGCGCCGCGCGCCGCATCTCTCGAGGCGCTCGTCCAGGGTTTCGCCGGGACGTCCTTGCTGCTCGCGGGCGATGCTGCCGCACGCGCCGAGCGAGCGCTTAGCGAGGCCGGGTGCGATCTCGTGATCGCGCGCGATGCCGAGGTGCCGGACGCGGCGATCGTGGCGACCCTCGCGATGCGCCGCGCGGGCGAGGCGAGCCTTGTGCCGCCCGCACCCCTTTACCTCCGGCCCGCCGACACCACGTTGCCGAAGACGCGCGACAAAACGACGAGTCCGGCCAGCGCCTGCGCCATCGTCGCGGCGGGCGCCCATCATGGGAAGGCGCTTGCGGCCCTCCATGCCGCTTCCTTCGCCGGCAGCGCCGACGAAATCTGGAGCGCCGACGCGCTGATCGGAATTCTCGTGCAGCCGGGCGCCTTCGCGCTGGTCGCCGAATCGGCCGCGCCGGACGCCGCCGCACCCCTCGGATTCGTCCTCGCGCGCGTCGCGGGGGGCGAGGGCGAAATCCTGACCATTGCAACGATCCCGGACGCGCGCCAACGCGGCGTGGGATCGGCGCTGCTGGAAGCGGCGCTCGAGGAGATGAGCGTGCGCGGGGCGGCGTCGGCCTCTCTCGAGGTCGCGGCGGACAATGGGGCGGCGCAGGCGCTTTATCGGCGCGCGGGCTTCGTCGAAGTGGGACGCCGGCCCGCCTATTACCGGAATATTCATGGGGACAAAGCGAAGGATGCGTTGGTCCTGCGGCGCGAAATCGCCGAGAAAAGCATCCGCCGCTAATTAATATTCGGCGTTAATGCGCAGGTTGTCTTCGCACGCGAAAGTAATTATATACGCCGCCGAGTCTTTCCGGAGGACTGTGCCCAATGACCGACCTCAACCCGGCCCCGACAATTCTTTCGCTCACCGCCAAGATCGTCGCCGCTCACGTGTCGAAGAGCAGCGTCGCCGTCGATGAATTGCCCAATCTTATCAGGCAGGTATATGCGAGCCTCGTGGGTCTGGAAAAGCCCGCCGAGGCGGCCGCCGAGAAGCCGCAGCCCGCGGTTCCGATCAAGAAATCGATCCATCCGGACTATCTCGTCTGCCTCGAGGACGGGAAGAAGCTCAAGATGCTGAAGCGTCACCTGAAGACCTCCTACAACCTGACACCCGAGCAGTATCGCGATCGTTGGGGCCTCGCCGCCGACTATCCGATGGTGGCGCCCAACTACGCGCGCCAGCGCAGCCGGCTCGCCAAGGAAATCGGCCTCGGCACGCGCGCGCGCAAAGGTGGGCGCGCGGGCTGAGGGGCGCGCGCCGGGGGCCCGGTTGGCGGACGTCAATCGCGCCGATATCGCTTTCGAATCAACGTATTGTGACGGATTGGTGACGGCCGCGCACAGATAGGCGGCTGGCCCCTTTTGGGCTATACTCGGTTCGCATTCACGCCAAAGGTCGGATGGAATGATGCCGTCGCGTCTCGAGCGGCTTTGTATCGACAAGGGCCTGAAGATGACCGACCAACGCCGCGTAATCGCGCGCGTGCTGTCCGACTCGGCGGATCACCCGGACGTCGAGCAGGTGTACCGGCGCGCGACCGAGATCGATCCGCGCATCAGCATCTCGACCGTGTACCGCACCGTGCGCCTGTTCGAGGAGGCGAACATTCTCGAGCGCCACGATTTCGGCGACGGGCGCGCGCGCTACGAGGAGATTCCCGAAGCGCACCACGATCACCTGATCGACATCCAAAGCGGCAAGGTGATCGAATTCCGCAACGAGCGCATCGAGCAGCTGCAGCGCGAGATCGCCAAGGAGCTCGGCTACGAGTTGGCCGATCACCGGCTCGAGCTGTTCGGCGTGCCGCTCGGCGGCGCCAAGAAAATCGCGAAATGACCGCATCGGTCGCGACGGCGCCCGAGGCGCCAGGATCGGGGAGGGACCGCTCATGAGCAAGGTGACGCCGCTCAGGAAAATCTCGCCCGCGCCCGACGAGACGAGCCACGCGAGCAATCTCGAGGTGCGCCTCGCGCGCAACGCCGCCGAGATCGAGGCGGCGATGGCGCTGCGCTACCGCGTGTTCTACGGCGAGATGGCGGCGCGTCCGTCGCCCGAAGTGGCGGAGAGGCAGCTCGACTTCGACCGCTACGACGACGTGGCGGATCATCTGCTCGTGGTCGACAACGACCGCTTCGCGATCGCGGACCGAGTGGTCGGCACCTATCGCCTGATCCGGCGCGCTGCCGCCGCGCGCGTCGGCCGCTTCTACAGCGAGAGCGAGTACGACATCTCCCAGCTCAAGGACTATCCGGGCGAGATTCTCGAGCTCGGCCGCTCCTGCGTCGACGCGCATTACCGCACGCGCGGCACCATGCAGCTCCTCTGGAAGGGCATCGCCGACTACGTCTGGAAGTACGACGTGGCGCTCATGTTCGGCTGCGCGAGCCTTCCGGGCATCGACCTCGCCGCCCACAAGGTGGCGCTTACGTATCTGTTTCATTATCACCTGGCACCGCCGGGGCTGCGCGCGCGCGCGGTCGAGGAGCGCTACATCGACATGCTCATGCTCGATCCCGCCTCGATCAACCCGAAACGCGCGCTGGTCGAGCTGCCGCCGCTCATCAAGGGCTATCTGAGGCTCGGCGGCTTCGTCGGCGACGGCGCCGTGATCGACCACGAGTTCAACACCACCGACGTGCTGATCCTGGTCAAGACCGGCTGGGTGACCGAGAAGTACCGCGAGCATTTCTCGATCGACCGGGTGGCGAAAAGCGGCGGAGCGCTCGATTAGCCCGATGGCATCGCCGCTCAGAGCGCTGGTCCGGATCCTGGCCTATCTCAGCCTGACCTTCGCGCTCGTGCTGCCGCAGGCGATCGCGGTCGCGCTCGAGAGCCCGTTCCGCCAGCGCATCCCGCTCTTCTATCACCGCACCTGCCGGCGCATCTTCGGCTTGCGCGTCGAGCTGCGCGGCACCATGGCGCGCACGCCGCCCGTGCTGTTCGCGAGCAACCACACCTCCTATCTCGACATCATGGTGCTCGCCTCGCTCATTCCGGGCTCGTTCGTCGCCAAGAGCGAGGTCGCGAGCTGGCCGCTGTTCGGCCTGCTTGCGAAGCTCCAGCGCACGGTGTTCGTGGTGCGCGACCGGCGCCACGCCATGGCGCAGCGCGACGAGATGAGCGTGCGTCTCGCGGCGGGCGACGATTTGATCCTGTTCCCCGAGGGCACCAGCAACGACGGCAACCGCGTGCTGCCGTTCAAGAGCGCGTTGTTCGCCGCGGCGCAGCCCGAGGTCGGCGGGCGCGCGCTCACGGTGCAGCCGGTCTCGGTCGCCTACACGGCGCTCGACGGCATGCCGCTCGGCCGGTTCCTGCGGCCCTTCTATGCCTGGTACGGCGACATGGACATGGCGAGCCACATCTGGCGCGTGGCCGGGCTCGGCAACGCGACGGTCGTGGTCGAGTTCCATCCGCCCGCACCGCCCGAGACGCTGCGCTCGCGGAAAGCCCTCGCGGAATATTGCCAGCGCGCGGTCGCGGCCGGCGTCGCGCGCGCGCTTTCGGGCCGGCCGCTCGAGGTGGTGCCGGCGGACGGCGAGGGTGCCGAGGGCGAGGCCGAGATCCGCACCCTCGCGGTCGCGCCATGACGAAGGCGGGGCCGCGCGCCGTGAAGAGGCTCTTCATCAAGACCTACGGCTGCCAGATGAACGTCTACGATTCGGGCCGCATGGCCGAGGCGCTGCTGCCGCTCGGCGTGGTCCCCGCGGCGGCGCCCGAGGAAGCCGATCTCGTCATCGTCAATACCTGCCACGTACGCGAGCACGCGGCCGAGCGCGTCTATTCCGAGCTTGGCCGGCTCGCGCGCCTCAAGCACGCGCGGCGCGCCGAGGGGGATAGGATGTTGATCGCGGTCGCGGGCTGCGTCGCCCAGGCGGAGGGGGCCGAGATGATGCGGCGCCAGCCCGCGGTCGACCTCGTGCTCGGGCCCCAATCCTATCACCGGCTCGGCGAGACGGTCGCGCGGCTCTGGCGCGCGGGAGACGGCGGGCGGCCCGGAAGCGGCGCCCTCGAGACCGCGTTCGAGGTCGAGCGCAAGTTCGACGAGCTGCCGCGCGCGCGCGCGCCGCAAGGCCCGTCCGCCTTCCTCACCGTGCAGGAGGGCTGCGACAAGTTCTGCAGCTTCTGCGTCGTACCCTATACGCGCGGCGCCGAATATTCGCGCCCCGCGGCCGAGATCGAGGCCGAGGCGCGGCACCTCGTCGAGGGCGGCGCGGTCGAGATCACGCTGCTCGGCCAAAACGTCAACGCCTATCGCGGGGCAGGCCCGGACGGCGCGATCGGGCTCGGCACCCTCATCCGGCGCCTGGCCGCGATCCCCGGGCTCGCACGCTTGCGCTATACGACGTCCCATCCGCGCGACATGGACGAAGGTCTCATCGCCGCGCATCGCGACGTGCCCGCGCTCATGCCGTTCCTCCATCTTCCCGTGCAATCGGGCTCGGACCGGATTCTGGCGGCCATGAACCGGCGCCATCGCGCCGAGGATTATCTCGCCCTCGTCGCACGTCTCCGCGCGGCGCGTCCCGATCTCGCGCTGAGCTCGGATTTCATCGTCGGCTACCCGGGCGAGCGCGACGAGGATTTCGAGGCGACCCTGGCGCTCGTGCGCCAAGTGGGCTTCGCCCAGGCCTACGCCTTCAAATACAGCCCGCGGCCGGGGACGCCCGCAGCGTCGGCCCCGGACCAGGTCGACGAAGCCGTCAAGGGGGACCGTCTCGCGCGCTTGAATGCGCTTCTTGGCGAGCAGCAACGGGCCTTCAATCGCGCGAGCGTCGGCACGCGTCTCTCGGTCCTGCTCGACCGCAAGGGCCGCCATGCGGGCCAGCTCGCGGGCCGCAGCCCTTACATGCAAGCGGTCCATCTCGCGGCGCCCGAGCGTCTTTTCGGCCGCATCGTCGAGGTCGAGATCGCGGCCGCCCACGGCGTGAGCGTCGTGGGCCGCCTCGCCGACGAAACCATCGATCAACCCGCCGCGTCTTGCGGCCCCATCGAGGAGGTCCGAATCCGAGCGTGAGCACGCGCACCCCCGAGCGCGAAAGCGATCCCATCCGCCTGCAGTTCGAGGACAATCGGCTGCTCGCCCGCCTCTACGGCGATCACGACAAGCATCTCGCGCGCATCGAGCAGCAGCTCGGCGTCGAGCTCACCCAACGCGGCAACCATCTCGCGATCTATGGGCCGACCGAAGGGGCCGCGACCGCGCGCGAGGCGATCACGGCACTCTACCGCCGCCTCAAGAAGGGAAAGGACGTCGACATGCAGGAGGTCGACGCGGCGGTGCGTCTTGCGGCGCGCGGCGGGGACGGACCGGACGGCAACGAGGTCGAGATCGCGACCAAGAAACGCACCATCACGCCGCGCTCGCCGACCCAAGCCGACTACGTGAAGGCGCTCCAGGAGTTCGAGCTCGTGTTCGGCCTCGGCCCCGCGGGCACCGGCAAGACCTATCTCGCGGTCGCGACCGCGGTCGCCATGCTCACCTCGGGCAAGGTGGATCGGATCATCCTCTCGCGCCCCGCGGTCGAGGCGGGCGAGCGGCTCGGCTTCCTCCCGGGCGATTTGCGCGAAAAGGTCGACCCGTATCTGCGCCCGCTTTACGACGCGCTCTACGACATGCTGCCCGCGGACCAGGTCGCGCGCCGCCTCGCCCATGGCGAGATCGAGATCGCACCCTTGGCCTTCATGCGCGGCCGCACGCTTGCCAACTCCTTCGTCATCCTCGACGAGGCGCAGAACACGACGCCGGTGCAGATGAAGATGTTCTTGACGCGCCTCGGCGAGAATTCGCGCATGGCGGTCACCGGCGACTTGACCCAGATCGACCTTCCGCTCGGCGCGCGCTCGGGCCTCACCGACGCGATCGAGGTGCTCGAGGACGTGAAGGGCATCACCTTCGTGCGCTTCACCGACGCGGACGTGGTGCGCCATTCGCTGGTGACGCGCGTGGTGCGCGCCTACGACGCGAAGGACCGGCGCCTGGTCGAGATGCGGAAGCCCGCGAAGGGCGAAGGTGCCAGGCGGCGCGGCGAGCCCGAGCAGCCGTGACCGCCAGGGGGTAAGAGCGACGGAAATGAGCGAGCGTGCCGCGATCGCGGTCGCCATCGAGTGCGCGGGCTGGGCCCGGACGCTGCCGGACGCGGCCTTGCTCGCCGAGAAGGCGGCGCGCGCGGCCCTCAGGGCGGCCCGGCGCGATGGGGCGGCGCTGCCGCGCGGGCTCGAGCTCGGCGTCACGTTGAGCGACGCGCGCCACCTCCGGGCCTTGAACCGCGATTGGCGCCGCAAGGACGCCCCCACCAACGTGCTCGCCTTTCCCGCCTACGCGCCCGCCGAGCTCGCGCGGCTCGCGGGCCCCGGGCGGCGCGTCGGGCCGGCCGCGATCGGCGACGTGATCATCGCCTATGAGGTCGTGCGCGAGGAGGCGGCGGCGCAGGGAAAGCGCGTCCGCGACCATCTCGCCCATCTCGCAATCCACGGGACGCTTCATCTTTTGGGCTACGACCATGCGCGCGCTTCCGACGCGCGGCGCATGGAGGCGCTCGAGATCGCGGTGCTCGCCGGGCTCGGCATGGGCGATCCCTATCGCGCGCCGCGGGCACGAGGTAACGGCGCCGCGCGCGTGCCGCGGCTGCGCGCCGGCGGAAAGCGACGCCCCAATGGCTGACGCGACGAGCGCACCCCACCGGCGTCCCTTCGGCCAGCGCCTGCGCGAATGGCTGCGGGCGCTGTTCGGCGCCGGGAGCGAGCCCACGCTGCGCGAGACCCTCGACGAGCTCATCGAGGAGACCGACGCGGGCGCGCGCGCCGAGATCAATCCCCAGGAGCGGCTCCTCCTCGGCAACATCCTGAAGCTCCACGAGCTCACGGCGGGCGACGTCGCGGTGCCGCGCATCGACATCGTCGCGGTCGAGCACACGCTCTCGCTCGAGGAGCTGCTCGCCGTCATGAGCAAGGAGGCCCATTCGCGCATGCCGGTCTATCGCGGCTCGCTCGACGACGTGATCGGCGTCGTGCACATCAAGGACGTGCTCGCCTGGTGGGGCCGGCAGGCGGAATTCCAGATCGCCAAGGTGCTGCGGCCGGTGCTGTTCATCGCGCCCTCGATGCGCGTGCTCGATCTCCTCTTGAAAATGCGCGCGACGCGGCACCATCTCGCTCTCGTGGTGGACGAGTTCGGCGGCATCGACGGCCTCGTCACGATCGAGAACCTGGTCGAGGAGATCGTGGGCGAAATCGAGGACGAGCACGACGCGGAGGCGCGGCCCCTGCTGCAGGAGCTGGGCGGGGGTGCGCTCGCGGCCGACGGGCGCGTCTCGGTCGAGGAGCTCGAGGCGCGCGTCGGGCCCCTCCTCAAGGACGAGGAGCGCTCCGACATCGACACGCTGGGCGGGCTCGTCTTCGCGCTCGCCGGGCGCATCCCGGCGCGGGGCGAGGTCGTGACCCATCCCTCGGGCCTGGAATTCGAGGTGGTCGACGCCGATCCGCGCCGCATCAAGCGGCTGCGCGTGCGCAAGGTGCCGCCGGTCCCGTCGGTGGCGGCTTCGTGAGCGGGTCCACGCTCGAGACTTCGGCGCCGCCGGGCGCCGGACGGGGCTTGGCGGGTCTCGCCGCGCGCGTCGCGGCGCTTACGGGTCGGCGGCGCTACGGGCTTGCCGTCCTCTTGGGCGCCCTCGCGACCCTGGCGCTGCCGCCCTTCTATGTGACTCCCCTGATGCTGCCGGCCTTCACCGGTCTCGTCTGGCTTCTCGACGGCGCTGAGCGCGCGCGCACCGCGTTCTTCGTCGGCTGGTGCTTCGGCTTCGGATTCTTTCTCTCCGGCCTTTATTGGATCGGCATCTCCATGACGGTCGATCTCGCGACCTTCGGCTGGATGATTCCGTTCTCGACCGGCGGACTCGCGGCCTATCTCGCGCTCTACACGGGCGCGGCCTTGGCCGCGGTGAAGCTCGGCCGCGCGCGCGGGCTGGGGCGGATCTTGGCACTTGCCGCGGCCTGGACCGCGGCCGAATGGCTACGCGGGCATCTTCTCACCGGCTTTCCCTGGAACCTCGTGGGCTATAGCTGGACCGTCGCCGACGCGCCGATCCAATTCGCGGCCGCGGTCGGAAGCTACGGGCTGAGCCTCGTGACGGTGCTGATCATGGCGTTGCCGGCCGCGTGCGCAGGGCCGCATGCGCCGCGGATCAGGTGGCTGCCGCTTGCGGCCTCGCTCGCCCTATTTGCGGCCCTCTGGATCGGCGGCGCCGTGCGCCTCGCGGGGGCGAGCGATGCGACGGTGCCCGGAATCGAGCTTCGCCTCGTGCAGCCCGACGTGCAGCAGGAGGCGAAATGGGACCGCGCGCGCGTCGCCGCCAATCTGCGTGACGCGGTGGCGCTCTCGACCGGCCCCGGCTACGACAAGATCACCGACATCGTCTGGCCCGAGACCTCGATCGGCCCGTTCTTCCTCGCCGACGAGCCCGCGCTCCGCGCCGCCCTCGCGCGCATCGTGCCCAAGGGCGGGCTGCTGCTCACGGGCAGCCTGCGGCGCGAGATCGCGGGCACGCCGGGCGGGCCCGAGACGGTGCGTTACTTCAACAGCCTCGAGGCGCTCGACGGCCAAGGCCGCATCGTCGCCGTCTACGACAAGCATCATCTCGTGCCGTTCGGCGAATATGTGCCCTTGCGCTCGATCCTCGGCATCGCCGCGATCGCCCAGGAGATCGGCGATTTCGCGGCCGGGCCCGGCCCGCGCACGCTCGATCTGCCCCAGCTTCCGCCGGTCGCACCGCTCATCTGCTACGAGGCGATCTTCCCGGGTGCGGTGGTCCAGCCGGGCACGCACCCGCGTTGGCTCCTGAACGTCACCAACGACGCCTGGTTCGGCGACAGCACCGGCCCCTACCAGCATTTCGAAAGTGCGCGCATGCGCGCGATCGAGGAGGGGCTGCCGCTGGTGCGCGACGCGAACACCGGCATCTCGGGCATCGTCGACGCCTATGGCCGCGTACGCGCGGAGCTGGGGCTCGAGCGCAAGGGCGTGGTCGACGGCCCGCTTCCGACCGCTCTCGGCCGTCCGACCCTCTATGCGCGCCTGGGCGATTGGGGGCTCGTGCTGCTTCTGCTCGCGAGTTTGGGCGGCGCGATCTATTTATCGCGCGCGCGATGGATTTCCGCCGAAAACGCGTAGAATATGTACCGGAACCTGAGAATTTGAGTTTGACTGCGTCGCCCGGTTGTGTTAATCGAATTAAAGATTAATAATTCACGTCTCAACCCCCTTATGGTGTCAAACATGGCTCCTCGCGCGCGTACGCCTCGTCTCAAGACCGGCAAGCCCAACCCCGTCGATATTCATGTTGGGAGCCGGGTACGCCTGCGCCGGACCATGCTCGGCATGAGCCAGGAGAAGCTCGGCGACGCGATCGGGCTCACCTTCCAGCAGGTCCAGAAATACGAGCGCGGCGCCAACCGAATCGGCGCGAGCCGCCTGTTCGAGCTGAGCCGCGTGCTCGACGTGCCGGTGAGCTTCTTCTTCGACGACATGCCGGCCGATTCCGCGAGCCGCATCGTGCGCGGCCAGCTCGCCGAGGAGGCCGAATCCTTCGACCTCGACCCGATGGCCAAGCGCGAGACGCTCGAGTTGGTGCGCGCCTATTACCGGATCGACGATCCGGGCGTGCGCAAGAAGGTGTTCGAGCTCTCGAAGGCGCTCGCGCGCGCGGCCCACGAAGGCTGATTCGCGGGTCCGATCCGATCCCATATTTGAGTGGGAAAATGGGCGCCCGTCCGGCACCGCCGGGCGCGCGAGGGGAGTGCTTGACGGCCCCGGAAAACGCTGCCACAACGCCGCGGTTCGCGACCGCGCCGCATTTCGCGCGCGGCGCCTCGCTGAAGCGAAACGGGGGCATGCCGTGACTTTGCGCGATTATCTCTTCACCAGCGAATCCGTCTCCGAAGGACATCCCGACAAGGTGTGCGACCGCATCTCGGACGCGGTCGTCGACGCGTTCCTCGGCGCCGATCCCTTCGCGCGCGTCGCGTGCGAGACGCTGTGCACGACGAACCGCATCGTGATCGCGGGCGAGGTGCGCATGGGCAAGGACAAATGCGGCCCCAAGGCGCCGATGACCAAGTCGGGCGCCGTCAACAAGCCGCTCGTCGAGAAGCTCGCGCGCCAGGCGGTCAAGGAGATCGGCTACACCCAGAAGGGCTTCCATTGGAAGAACGCGAAGGTCTCGATCTATCTCCACGGCCAGTCGGCGGACATCGCCATGGGCGTCGATGCCGCGGGCAACAAGGACGAGGGTGCGGGCGACCAGGGCATCATGTTCGGCTACGCCTGCAACGAGACGCCCGAATTGATGCCCGCCCCGCTCCAATATTCCCACAACATCCTCAAGTCGCTTTCCGCCGCGCGCCATAGCGGGCGCGAGAAGATGCTCGGCCCCGACGCGAAGAGCCAGGTCACGCTCAAATACGAGAACGGCAAGCCCGTGTGCGCGACCGCCGTCGTGGTCTCGACCCAGCACAGCGCCAAGGTCGACCAGGACGAGGTGCGCAAGATCGTGCGTCCCTACGTGCTGAAGACCCTGCCCGAGGGCTGGATGTGCGGCGACGAGCATTTCTACGTGAACCCCACGGGCAACTTCGTGATCGGCGGCCCGGACGGCGATTCCGGCCTCACGGGGAGGAAGATCATCGTCGACACCTACGGCGGTGCGGCACCCCACGGCGGCGGCGCCTTTTCGGGCAAGGACCCGAGCAAGGTCGACCGCTCGGCCGCCTATGCCGCGCGCTATCTCGCGAAGAACGTGGTCGCGGCCGGCCTTGCCGAGCGCTGCACCATCCAGCTCTCCTACGCGATCGGCGTTTCCTATCCGCTCTCGGTCTATGTCGACACCCAGGGCACGGGAAAGGTCGACGAGGCGCGCATCTCGAAAGTGCTGCAGGAGCTCGTCCCGCTCTCGCCGCGCGGCATCCGCGAGCATCTGAAGCTCAACCGCCCGATCTACGCGCGCACCTCCGCCTACGGCCATTTCGGCCGCGCGCCCGAGAAGGACGGCGGCTTCTCCTGGGAAGCGACCGACCTGGTGCCCGAGCTCAAGAGCGCGTTCGGCGCATGAGGCGCTAGGCGCGCATGAACGCGCTCGCGCCGCAGCGGCTCTATGGCCGGCGCAAGGGAAAGCGCCTGAGGCCGACCCAAGCGGCGCTGCTGCGCGATCTCCTGCCGCGCCTTTCCATCGCACTCCCCGCCGAGGGTGCGACGCTCGATCCACGCGCGTTGTTCGAAGCGCCGGTCGCCGAGGTCTGGCTCGAGATCGGCTTCGGCGGCGGCGAGCATCTGGCCGCCCTCGCGGCGGCGAACCCCACGGTCGGCTTCATCGGCTGCGAGCCCTTCGTCAACGGTGTCGCGAAGCTGCTCGCGACGGTCGCGCGCGACGGGCTCGCGAACGTGCGCGTGCTTCCGGGCGACGCGCGGCCGCTGCTTACGGCCCTGGCACCCCGCTCGATCGCGCGCGCCTTCATCCTGTTTCCCGATCCCTGGCCCAAGGCGCGCCACCACAAGCGTCGCATCGTCTCCGGAGAGACCCTCGACGCGCTCGCGCGTGCCCTCGTTCCGGGCGCCGAATTGCGGCTTGCGACCGACGATGCGGATTACGCGCTTTGGATGCTCGAGCTGGCGGGCCGCCATGGGGCTTTCGCGGGGCCCGACCCCGCGACCCCGCTCGCCTCGCTCGGGGAGCGCCCTGCCGATTGGCCGAGGACGCGCTACGAGCAAAAGGCGGTGGCCGCGGGCCGGAATCCGGCCTTTCTCCTTTACCGGCGGCGCTGAAATCGGCGCTGCCCGCGGCGCGAAAAGCCCGAGAATGCCCTTGAATTGCGCGGGCTTGTCGCTATATTTCCGGTCAACAAGAACGTGGTCCCGGAAGGACTGAACAACTTCAGACCTCCCAGAAAGAGTGGGTCCCAAGCCCACTCTTTAGTTTTATGGGGTCTCGGCGGCATGGGGCCGGTCGCGCGAGCCCCGCATGACGTGCCCATACACCGTTCGAGGAATTAGCGTTGAGTGATCTTGGTCTCGATGGACGGATCGAGCGGCTCCTCGCCCCGGCGCTCGAGGCGATGGGGTACGAGGTGGTGCGCATCCGCGTCTCGGGCGGGACGGCGCCCACGCTCCAGATCATGGCCGAGCGCACGGACCGGGCCCCGATGACGGTCGAGGACTGCACCGCGATCAGCCGCAACGCCTCGGCGCTTCTCGACGTCGAGGATCCGATCCAGAGCCGCTACACCCTCGAGGTGAGCTCGCCCGGGATCGACCGGCCCTTGACCCGGGCGCGCGATTTCGAGCGCTTCGCGGGCCACGTCGCGAAGCTCGAGACCGCGGCGCCGATCGAGGGCAGGCGCCGCTTCCGCGGGCGCCTCCTCGGGCTCGAGGGCGAGAGCGTCACGCTCGCCTTGGACGAAGGGCCCAAGCTCGCGCTCCCCTTGAGCGCCATTGCCAAGGCCCAGCTGGTCTTGACGGACGAATTGCTGGCGGCCGCGCGCGCCGAGCGCGACGCCGCCGGGGAAGGACGAAGGTAGATCATGGCGACAGCGCAATTCACCACCGCGTCTCCGCGCATCGAGCTGCTCCAGGTAGCCGACGCGGTCGCGCGCGAGAAGGGCATCGACCGCGACGAGGTGCTCGAGGCGATGGAGCAGGCGATCCAGAAGGCCGGACGCTCCAAATACGGGCTCGAGCACGACATCCGCGCGACCATCGACCGCAAGACCGGCGAGATCAAGCTGGTGCGCTGCCGCACCGTGGCCGACCCGGTCGAGAACGAGATCACCCAGATCTCGCCCGCGGCGGCGGCGAAGCTCGACCCCGCGCTCAAGATCGGCGACTTCATCTCGGATCCGCTCCCGCCCATCGATTTCGGCCGCATCGCGGCGCAGACCGCGAAGCAGGTCATCGTCCAGCGCGTGCGCGACGCCGAGCGCCAGCGCCAGTTCCGCGAGTACAAGGATCGCGTGGGCGAGATCGTCAACGGCCTCGTGAAGCGCGTCGAGTTCGGCAACGTGATCGTCGACCTCGGGCGCGCCGAGGCGATCCTGCGCCGCGAGGAGATGGTTCCGCGCGAGAGCTTCCGCCAAGGCGACCGGGTGCGCGCCTACATCTACGACGTGCGCGAGGAGCCGCGCGGGCCGCAGATCTTCCTGTCGCGCACGCGCAACGAATTCATGCAGAAGCTGTTCGCCCAGGAGGTGCCCGAAATCTACGACGGCATCATCGAGATCCGCTCGGTCGCGCGCGATCCCGGAAGCCGCGCCAAGATCGCCGTGATCTCCAAGGATTCGAGCATCGATCCCGTGGGGGCCTGCGTCGGCATGCGCGGGAGCCGCGTCCAGGCGGTCGTGAGCGAGCTCCAGGGCGAGAAGATCGACATCATCCCGTGGTCGCAGGAGGCCGCGACCTTCGTCGTCAACGCGCTCGCCCCCGCCGAGGTCGCGAAAGTCGTGCTCGACGAGGAGTCGCGGCGCATCGAGGTGATCGTCCCCGACGAGCAGCTCAGCCTCGCGATCGGCCGGCGCGGCCAGAACGTGCGCCTCGCCTCCCAGCTCACGGGCTGGGACATCGACATCCTGACCGAGGACGAGGAATCCCAGCGCCGCCAGGAGGAGTTCCGCACCCGCTCGCAGCTCTTCATCGACGCGCTCGACGTCGACGACGTGATCGCGCATCTCCTCGTGACCGAGGGCTTCTCGACCGTAGAGGAGGTCGCCTACGTGCCGATCGAGGATCTGACCGGCATCGAGGGCTTCGACGAGACTCTCGCGGGCGAGCTTTCGGCGCGTGCGCGCGCCTTCCTCGAGGAGCAGGACAAGAAGGCGGATGCGCGCCGGCGCGAGCTCGGCGTCGAGGACACGCTCACCGGGATCGAGGGGCTGACGCCGGCGATGCTGGTCACCCTCGGCGAGGCGGGCATCAAGACCCTCGACGATCTCGCCGACCTCTCGACCGACGAGCTGATCAGCGCCCATGACGGCGTGCTGCGCAGCTACAGCCTCGATTCCGAGCGCGCCAACGCGATCGTCATGGCGGCGCGCAAGCACTGGTTCCCGGCCGAGGAGGCGAGCGCGGCCGAGGCCCAGGCGGACGCAGGGGCCGAGGCGCCCAAGGCCTAACGCAACCTCGGGGGCGCGCGAGCGATGGCGGAGCCGGGCATGGAGAGCCGAGGGAACGCGGACGCGGCCGGCGGTCGCGCGCGGGGCGAGCCCAGGGGCCCGCTCCGGCGCTGCATCGTGACGCGCTCGGTGCTGCCCAAGGAGCGCCTGTTGCGGTTCGTGGTCGCCCCGGACGCAACCCTTGCGATCGACCTCGAGGGCGATTTGCCGGGCCGGGGAATCTGGTTGCAGGCGCGCCGGGATGTAGTAGAAACGGCCTGCGCCAAGGGAAGTTTCGCCAAGGCCGCCCGGTGCGCCGTTGCGGTGCCGGACGGTCTGGCCGATCGGGTCGCCGAGCGCCTCAGCCGGCGCTGCCTCGATCTTCTGGGCCTTGCGCGCCGCGCCGGCCAGATCGCCTCGGGCTTCGAGCAGGTCCGCGCCATGCTGCGCGAGGGCCGGGCCGGAGCGCTCTTGGCCGCGGTCGACGGGGCCGAGGGCGGGCGCGGCAAGATGGCCGGGCTCGGGCGCGAGGTGGCGTTGATCGAGCTGTTCAGCGCGGCCGAGCTCGCGCGCGCGATCGGACGCGAGCACGCGGTCCATGTGGCGCTCGCGCGGGGTGCCTTGGCACGCCGCCTGATCGTGGAGGCGACACGGCTCCAGGCGGTCTCGGGGGCCGGCAAGGTCGCGCTGCCGAAAGACGCCGACGCCGACGACGAATGAGCGATCCGGGACCGGAATCGCCCGAACTTGAACTGAAGGAAGATCGAAGCCGAATGAGCGAGCAGCGCGAAAGCGACAGCAAGAAGCTGGGTCTCTCCCGGCCCGGCCGTCTTGAGCTCAAGAAGACGGTCGAGACCGGCCAGGTGCGCCAGAGCTTCCCGCACGGCCGCTCCAAGGCGGTGACCGTCGAGGTCAAGCGCAAGCGCACCTTCGCCCAGGACGCGGGCGGCGCGCTCCACGAGGTGAAGGCGCCGCCGGTCGACGCGGCCCAGGCGCGCGCGGATGCGGCGCACGAGGAAGCGGAGAAGCTGTTCCGCACCCTGACCGACGAGGAGAAGGCGGCGCGGATGCGCGCCCTCAAGAGTGCCGCCGCCGACGAGGCCGCGAAGAAGAAGATCGATCAGGAGGAGGAGGCGCTCGCCGAAAGCGAGGCGACGCCGCCCGAGGCCGAAGCGCCGGCCGCGGCCGAGGCTCTCCTCAAGACGGACGAGGCGAAGAAGCCGCTCACCGAGGATCTGACGGCGCTGCTCGAGCCCGGCCACGTCGCCGAGCCCGCGGCGCGTCCCGCCGCTACGCCCGCGACGCCGCGCCCGACGCTGGTGACGAAGCCCGCGGTCGAGGAGGAGGAGGAGAGCGATCGCGCGCCCAAACGCGCCGCCGGCAAGGCGCGTCCCGCGCTGACGCCGAAGCGCGTCGAGCCGCGCCGGCGCACCGGCAAGCTCACCATCACCCAGGCGCTCGGCGAGGCGGAGGAGGAGCGCGTGCGCTCCCTCACCTCGGTGCGCCGCGCGCGCGAGCGCGAGAAGCTGCGCCTCCATCAGGCGCAAATGGAGGCGGGCCAGAAGATCGTGCGCGAGGTCACCGTCCCCGAGGCGATCTCGGTCCAGGATTTGGCGAACCGCATGGCCGAGCAGGGCGCGAACGTCGTCAAGACGCTCATGAAGCTCGGCGTCATGGCGACCATCAACCAGGTGCTCGACGCCGACACGGCCGAGCTCGTGGTGACCGAATTCGGGCACAAGGCGAAACGCGTCTCCGAGGCCGACGTCGAGGTCGGCATCGAGGGTGCCGAGGACGCGCCCGAGATGCTGATCGCGCGCCCGCCGGTCGTGACCATCATGGGCCATGTCGACCACGGCAAGACCTCGCTGCTCGACGCGCTGCGCTCGACCGACGTCGCGGCGCACGAGGCGGGCGGCATCACCCAGCATATCGGCGCCTACCAGGTGGTGCTGCACTCGGGGGCGCGCATCACCTTCCTCGACACGCCGGGCCACGAAGCCTTCACCGCGATGCGCGCGCGCGGCGCCAAGGTGACCGACCTCGTCGTGCTCGTGGTCGCGGCCGACGACGGCGTGCAGCCCCAGACGGTCGAGGCGATCAACCACGCCAAGGCCGCGGGCGTGCCGATGATCGTCGCCATCAACAAGATGGACAAGCCGGGTGCCGACGCGACCCGCGTGCGCAACGAGCTCTTGAACCACGAAGTGGTGCTCGAGCAGTTCGGCGGCGACGTGCTGTCGGTCGAAGTGTCGGCGGTGAAGAAGACCAACCTCGACAAGCTCGAGGAAACGATCCTCTTGCAGGCCGAGCTCCTCGACCTCAAGGCCAATCCCAACCGCTCGGCCCAAGGGGCCGTGATCGAGGCCAAGCTCGAGCGCGGCCGCGGCCCGGTCGCGACCGTGCTCGTCCAAAAGGGCACCCTGCACGTGGGCGATATCTTCGTGGCCGGCGGGGAATGGGGCAAAGTGAGGGCGCTGCTCGACGACAAGGCTCGCCAGGTGGATAACGCCGGGCCCTCGAGTCCGGTCTTCTTGGTTGCCGAGACCTCCACGTCCTGCGTCTCGCCGCCCAGCTCCTCGACCACCACCTCGTGGCTCAGCAGCTCGGTGCGGACGCGGGCCGGGTTGGCGTCGGGCCTGTCCATCTTGTTGATGGCCACGATGATCGGGGCGCCGGCGGCCTTGGCGTGGCGGATCGCTTCGATGGTCTGCGGCATCACGCCGTCATCCGCCGCCACCACCAGCACGACGATGTCGGTCACCTGCGCACCGCGGGCACGCATCGCGGTGAACGCCTCGTGGCCCGGGGTATCCAGGAAGGTGATCCGTTCCCCGCCCGGCATCTGCACCTGGTAGGCGCCGATGTGCTGGGTGATGCCGCCGGCCTCACCGGCCGCGACGTCGGTCGAGCGGAGCGCGTCCAGCAGGCTGGTCTTGCCGTGATCGACGTGGCCCATCACGGTCACGACGGGCGGGCGAGGGGCCAGTTCGGCCTCGGTATCGACCGCGCCTTCCAGGCCCATCTCGACATCGGATTCGGATACGCGGCGGGCGCGGTGGCCGAATTCCTGCACGACCAGCTCGGCGGTGTCGGCGTCGAGCGTCTGCGTGATGGTCGCCATCACGCCGAGCTTCATCAGGGCCTTGACCACCTCGGGCGTGCGGGCGGCCATGCGGTTGGCCAGCTCCTGGACGGTGATCTGCTCGGGCAGCACGACGTCACGCACGACTTTCACCTGGTCGGAACGAAGCCGTTCGAGCTCGGCCTGGCGTCGCTCGCGCTCGCGCTGGCGACGGACGGAAGCGAGGCTGCGGACCCGCTCGTCCTCGCCCTCGATGGCGGCCTGGACGTCGATGCGGCCAGCCCTTCGGCCACCGTCGGTGCCTTTCTTGGGCGCTACGACCGGCGGGCGGCGCGGCGGCATGCCGACGCCCGGGCGGCGGGCGGGACGCGCTTCGTCCTCCTCCTCCATGGCGCGGCCTGGCC
>DATJLQ010000121.1:0-23143 GCA_035509415.1 Alphaproteobacteria bacterium | reverse complement strand
CCGCGCACGCCTCGGCGATCGAGCGCACGACCGCGGCACCCGCCTTGCCGAGCGCAACGCATTTCTCGGGCGTGCGATTGTAGACGGCGAGCGCGTGGCCGCCCGCGAGCACGCGCGACGCGATGGCGCTTCCCATGCGTCCGAGGCCGAGAAAGCCGACCTTCACGACGCGTGCCCCGCGGCGAGCGCGGCCTTCTTCGCCGCGGTGCCCTTGGCGAGCTCGCCCTCGACCCATTCGAGCTCGCGCACCACGTAGTCCGTGATGTCGCCGGTCTTGAGATGGTCCGGCAGCACGTCCCAGGTGTAGGTCTCGATCTCGAGCTGGGTCGAGACCGGGTCGGCGCAATGGACCCGGAGCGCCTCCTCGATCGCGGGGCGCGTGGTCTTGAAGGCGCCGAGATCCTCGAGGAACACGGGCACGTGGAAATGGGTGCGCCATTCGCGGGCTCCCGGGCGCGCGTCCCAGGCGGCGAACGCGTCCTGGAGATCTACGAAGCGCTCGAGCTTGCCGTCCTTCACCTCGATGGTCTGATGGAGATAGACCGGGTCGTCGTATTCCTTGAGCGCGTGGACGATGTCGCGATCGACCTTCGGCATGCGCACGGCGGCGGCGGCCTGGAGCTTCATCACCGGCACGCCCGCGGCCTTGAGGCTCTTGAGCGAGGCCGCGATGTCCTCGAACTCGACCGCCTGATGGCAGATGTCGTAGACGATGCCGAGATGGCGCCGGAGCGCGCGCTCGGTCTGCGCGGCATTGAGGCCGGTCATGCCCGAGAGCGTCTTGATCGAGCCGGTCGAGTAGAGGTGATCCTTGAAATAGGCGATCGCCTCGGACGTGATCTCCATGAAGCAAAGCGGCTCGGGCTCGAGCGCCAAGGTCACGGTGCGGCCGGTGCGCGCCTCGAGCTCGATCAAATGCGCCACCACGCGCAGGATCTGGAACGTGTAGGCGTCGACCACGTCGGGGCCGGTGACGCGCGGCTTGAAGCCGCACGGCGGGCTCTGGATCGAGGGCGAGACGCCCGCGGGCGCCACCTCGGCCAGGATGTCGGCGACCTGCATCGTGTAAAGGGCGCGCGCGTCGGTGCGCCAGTCGGGCTCGTACACCAGCTCCTTGACCCGCTCGCCCTTGAAGGGGCCGTAGGGGAAGGCGTTGACGGTGAAGAGATACATGCCGTTGTCGGCGAGGAATTTCCTGAGCTTCTGGCGCTCCTCGGGCTCGCGGGTCAAGCGCTCGGCCGATTTGGCCGCGAGCCGCAGGGAGACGCCGAAGGGCTTGTCGGGCGAGACGCGCTTCTTCACCGCCGGCACGTAGGTCGTGAGGCTGTTCCACATCTCGTCCCAGGTGTCGCCGGGATGCACCAAAGTCGAGTAGGTCAAATGGCCGAGCCCGCCGCCCAATTCCATCGTCGTTCCTCCTGCGATCCGTATCGCGCAACCCCCGGGTCGCGCTCGGACCGGATTGAAATACTCTACGCGTCACGCCTGCGAAAGCGGGCGCCCTTCCGCCGCCGGATTCCCGCTTGCGCGGGAATGACGATGAGGACGAAATCGAACCCGTCCGAACATTTTTACTGAACCTTTTCCGTCGCGCCCGACGCGGCCGACTTCACGATCGCCTCGGTCACGGCCGCGCCATGGATCATTTCCGCGAGCGGGATCGGATAGGCGGGTCCGCCCTCGCAGGCGCGCGCGAAGGCCTCGAGGGACGCGCGCGACACGTCGTAGGAGTCGGCCTGCCAGGTCTTGGTCTCGCCCTTGACCGGCTGCCAGGTGCAGGCGCCGAAGAGGCGGCTGCGCCGCTCCTCGGACGGCGCGCCCGCGATGTGGGTCATGCCCTCGATGCGCAGGAAGCCCGCCGAGCCGAACACCTGGAGCCGGAAGCTGCCGCCCGTCGCCGTCATGGTGCCGAGATAGCCCGACATGCCGCTCTTCATGCGGAACAGGATCGAGGTCGTGTCGTCGGCGTCGATCTCGACCGCGCGCCGGAAGCTCTGGCAATAGACGTGGTCGAACTCGCCGAAGAGATCGATCGCCGCGTCGATCGCGTGAACCCCCATGGGCGTCAAGCCGCCGCACGGCGTCTCCGACCGGCTCGCGCGCCACTGGCTCGCCTTCAGGAGAAGCGCGTTCGGAAAGGTCATGGTCGCTTCGAAATGAAGCAGCGTGCCGAGCGCTCCGGTCTTCACGCGCTCGCGCAGATCGACCATGGTCGGATGGAGGCGCCGGTTGTAGCCGAGGCCGAGCGTCTTTCCCGCGCGCCGCATGGCCGCGACCGCGTCCTCGGCCTCGTGCTTGGTGAGGGCGAAGGGCTTCTCGCAGAAGACGTGCTTCCGCGCGGCGGCGGCGGCGACGATCTGGGGCACGTGGAGCGAATGCGGCGTCGCGAGCACGACCGCGTCGAGGTCGGCCGATTTGAGCACCTCATCGTAGCTCGGCTTGAGGTCGAGCCTGTGCTTGGCCGCGAAGGCCTTGAGGTCGTCCGTCATCGTGCGCGAGGCGCCCGCGACGAACTGGATGTCCTTGCTCCCCTCGGCCGCCTCGACCAGGGTCTTGCCCCACCAGCCGAGGCCGACGATTGCCGCTTTGATCATGGGATTTCCTCTCGAACCGGAGGGATTGTTGTTGTCCGGCGCCTGCCGCGCAACCGGATTCCCGGTCGGATTTCGGGACCCGGGTCGATTCCGTATTTCCAAGAATCTAGAAGGGGTTGCGCGGAGTTTATGCGTTGGCGTGCGGGCCTGTCAATAAACGCGCGTGGGCGCAGGCGAGGAAGGCCGGGTCGTTTCCGCCGAGCAACCGTCCCCCGCGCGACCGGCGCGTCGTGCCGCCGCCTCATTGAACTAATTGTGTCTTGTGGCGCCGCGCGCGAGGCGCCACTCTCGGCGCGTCAATGCAAAAGCGGCCGCGCGCACGCGGCCCGGCGAGGAGGGAGACGCGTCCATGCTGCGAATGTCGACATATTTCCGGTCCCAGGCGGCCTTCCGGGTGCGCATCGCGCTCAATCTGAAGGGGCTCGCGCGCGAGGATTTCTTCCTCCATCTCGAGAAGGGCGACCAGTTCAAGCCCGAATACGCGGCGCTCAATCCCCAGTCGGTCGTGCCGACCCTCATCCTCGACGACGGCAAGACCAAGCTGTTCCAGTCGCTCGCGATCATGGAATATCTCGAGGAGACCCATCCCCATCCGCCGATCCTGCCCAAGGAGCCGCTCGCGCGCGCCTGGGTGCGCGGCTTCGCGCTCATCAACGTCGCGGATTCGCACCCGCTCATCGTGCCGCGCATCCGGAACTACCTGACCAAGACCCTGAAGCTCAGCGAGGAGCAGAAGCTCGCCTGGATCCAGCACTGGCTCTATGCCGGCCTCAAGGCGATGGAGACGCACCTCTCCGAGCATCCGGACTCGGGCGAGTTCTGCCACGGCGCGGCGCCGACCGTCGCCGACATCTGTCTCATGACCCAGGTGACGCCCGCGCGCGTGTTCGGCTGCAAGTTCGACGCGTTTCCGCGCGTCATGCGCATCCACGACCGCTGCATGAAAATCAAAGAATTCGCGGACGCGCACCCGACCAAGCAGCCGGACGCGGAGAAGTAGCGCTCAGCTGCTTTGGCGCGCCGCTTCGTAGCGCGCTAGGAAGCGGCGCGTCGCCGCGGCGGCGCGTTTCGCGCGCTCGCCATAGGATAAGCTCGCGAGCGCAGGTCCCGGGCATTCGACGTCGATCGCGACGTCGCGTGGCAACGCGTCCATCAAATCGAACAGCGGCAGCTCGCCTTCGCCGGGCAAGAGCCGGCCGTGCCGCGATTCTTTTCGGAGATCGCCCGCCGCCGGTGCCGCGCGGGGCGCGTCGCAAAGCTGGAGATAGGCGATGCGCGCGGGCGGGACTTTCGCTATGTCGGCAGGCTGGCCACCCGAGCGCGCGAGGTGGAGCGCATCCACCAGGATCGCGGCATTGGGGCGTGCCGCGCGCTCGAGGATGCGTGCCGCGTCCGCGATCGATTTCACGCTGCCATAGGGCTGGAACTCGAGCGCGAGTTTGAGGCCGAACCCTTGGGCGCGATCGCAGAGGGCTGCGAACAGGTCGACCAGCCGCGCCTCGTCCGTCTCGTAGCCGACCGCGACGAAATACTCCGCACCGAGCGCCTTCGCGCAGTCGAGCGCGCGTTCGGGCTCGCGCAGCGCGGCACCCGGCATGAGGAAGAACCCGGTGGCACCGAAGAGCGAGAGACCGGTCGCCTCGAGCCGCGCGCGGACCGCGCGTTCCATCGCCGCGTCGCCGACGATCTCGGCGGGAAGCGTCATGTCGGGCGGGGCGAGAAGGCGCAGGCTCACGCCCTCGAACCCGCCCGCCGCGGCCGCATCGATGAGCTCGAGGGGCGTGGCCTCGTTGATCGTGAGGGGGGCGAGGGTGAGACGATTCATTGCGAACTCCGGGTTTCGATGACGAACGAGGCTCAATCAGCGTCACGAATTAATTACAGGTCCTTATTAAGCCTTGGAATGCTGTATGCCGTGCCTTCGGGTTCTACACGCTGGGCAAGTATGCTATTGTCAACACGCACCTATGGTTGCTGACCGCGGAGTGAATGGGAGCTTTGCCCCACCATGAATCATACGGAAAACAAAGATAAGGACAAACAGACAAGGCTGCACCGAATTTTAACAGCGACGGCAGCTATGTACGGATTGTTAGGGGCAATTGTCGCCGCGCTTTCAGGACAACTAGGGGCTCTGATTTTGATTGGGATTGCGGTGCTGGTTGCTGTCGGGCTGTTCGCACGTGACGAAATCTGGACGCCAAAATCTCTGCAATTGAGAAACCCGCGGCCGTATACCGATCTCGCGAAGGAAAGTTCGGGGCGCCTAAGAACAAATTTGTTGATCGTAATTATGTTGATAGCGCTCGGCGTTTGGATTCATTCATGGCTTACAGCGCCGGGGCCTTCACGCTTTGCGGCCGCACCGACATATTCCGGTAACGCGCAATCCCAGGCCAATAATGGCCAGCAGCCGCGACCGTTGTCTCGGTCGCAGGTCAATATTCCGATGAACGGAAACGGGCCAGGCGCGACCGGCGGCACCTTGGATGTAATCTCCGGGAGTGGAGATTTTTCTGGGATCTCTAGCACTAACAAAACCGTGAATACGTCTCCATCCAAAGTGCTGAGGGGAAGCGTTACGCTCCGAGCCCTAAATTTAGGACCGTCGTTCGCGGTCGCACCTTTGATTTATACGCCCTCGTGGGGAGACCCGAGTCGCAGTTGGAGGCTAATAAACAATTGGATTCCTTCCGGGCAATCGGACCAAATTGCAAACCTGTCACTCGTAGCTCCGGAAATCCCGGGCGTGTACCATGTTATTTTTGCATTTGAATGGGAAATTGGAGGAGATCACGTCGCGTCCGGCACAAACTACCCGCTTGGCGCCGACCGCTGGAATGATGGCCACGATATTGCCTCTTTAAGTTCGGACAAAATATTACAAGCCCAAGAGACTGGCTACACCTCGATGGATTGGCTCTATGGCAGCGGATACTCCCACCAATTTGTGCCCGTCGATGCGATTACCCTTGTGGTTAATTCGAGTTGAGCTTCGTCGACCTTTCGTCACATCGTTCCGATGGCGTTCATCTTGCTCACGTCATTGAAGTTCGACCAAGGTCGAGTAAACGTGTGAAAATACGTGTCTTCGAATCGAGCATCGACAGCAATTTGCGGCTTTTGCTCAGAACGCGCCCGCGCGCGGCTCGAGCCCACGGATCTGGAGCGCCAGCATGCGCTTCAAGCGCGCGAGGCCGGCCTCGAGGTCGGGCGCGTCGGCGCCGATCCAGCCCCTGAGCTCGGCCGCGTAAAGCGCGAACAGCGCCTGCGCGATCATGGTCGCGTCCTCGCCGGTGCCGAGGCGGCCGTCTCCGCGCGCGCGCGTCGTGAGCTCGGCGAGCACGGCCAAGAGCCGGTCGCGCCCGGCCCGGTAGCGTGCGACCTCCTTGCCTTCGGCGTAAAAGGCGAGCTCGCGCAGCATGAAGCGCGAAAGCGTCGGCTGGCGCGCGAAGAAGCGGTAATAGCTCGCGAAGAACGCGACCAACTGGTCGAGGAAGCGTTTTTCCTCGTTGGCCGCGCGCGCACCCGCCGCGCACACTTCCTCGATCTCGGGATTGAAGATGAGGAACAGAAGATCGCGCTTGTCGCGCGCGTAGGAGAAGAGGGTCCCGAGCCCCACGTCGGCGCGGCGCGCGATCTCGCGCGTCGTGGTGTCGTCGTAGCCCTTCTCGGTGAAGAGCTCGAGGGCCGCCTGACGGATGCGCTGGAGCTTGTCGGCCTTGTTGCGCGCGCGCAGGCCGAGCGGGGCGGGGGCGACGTCGCGCTCGATTTGGGTCACGGCCAACTCCCCCATCCGGGCGCCGAGGCACCCGATTTGCCGCCGGTTTCTGCGCGCGCCGCCTTGACGCGACAAGCCGGATCGATCACGATCTGTTTAGAACAAGATCGAGAAAAGCGCAACAAGGGCCGCTTCCGGCGCTAGACCGGGCGGCTCTGCCCAGGGAGAGATCGAGGGAGAGATCGATGGCCGCAACCAAGTCCCGCACCCGCAAGCCCGCACCGAAATCGCGCCGCCGCACGGCCCCGAAGGCGCCGGCGAAAATCCGCCGCCGCGCCGCGTCGGTGCCCGTGATCGACTTCCACACCCACATCATCAACATGGACGTGTGCAACTACGTGACCGAGCACCGGCCGCCCGAGGCGACCGAATATCAGCTCGTGGGCGGCTACATCCGGGGGGCCGCGGCCCAGCGCCAACGCCATCCGCGCGCGACCAACGACGCGGTCGAGGCGCGCCTCATGGACATGGACGAGTTCGGCGTCGACATCCACGTGGTCTTCAATCACGTGGCGCAATATTGCTATTGGGCCGACGCCGCGACCGGCGCCAAGCTCGCGCGCATGAACAATGACGGGCTCGCCGAATTCGTCGCGCGCAAGCCCGGGCGCTTCGTCGCCATGGGCACGGTGCCGCTCCAGGATACCGAAGCCGCGGTCGCGGAGCTCAAGCGCATCCATTCGAGCTACGGCTTCCGCGCGATCGCGGTCAACACCCATGCCGGCACTTCCGAGCTCGGCGAGGAGCGGCTCTGGCCCTTCTGGGCCACGGCCGAGGCGCTCGGGATGGCGGTCTTCGTCCATCCCGCGGGCTTCAAGCATCCGCGTTTCGAGAAGTTCCAGATGTGGAACGGCGTCGGCCAGCCGGTCGAGGAGGCGATCGCGGTGTCGTCGCTCATGTACGAGGGCGTGCTCGACCGTTTCCCGAAATTGAAGCTCGGCATCGCCCATGGCGGCGGGTTCCTGCCGTACTACGCGGGCCGGGTCGACCGCAATTTCCGCATCCGCCCGGAGATGTTCAAGAACCTCAAGAAGGCGCCGAGCGAATATCTGAAGCAACTCTATTTCGACACCGTGGTCTACAACGTCGACATGCTCGAATTCCTCGCCGGCAAAGTGGGGACGAGCCAGATCGTGCTGGGCGGCGATTATCCGGTGGGCGAGGACAACCCGGTCGCGTTCGTGAAGCGCGCCAAGCTCTCGGACGCGGACAAAAGCCGTATCCTGGGCGGGAACGCGGCGCGTATTCTGGGCTTGGCGGCTTAAGGTCGGATCGCGTCAGCGCGCGAGTGCCGCGCGGACCTGGGCCGCGAGCTCGGCGCGCGTGCCGATCCAGACGCCTTGGGTTTCGCGCGCGAGCTCGACGATCTCCTCGTAGGCCCAGATGCCGGTCGGCCGCCCATAGACGTGGGCGTGCACCGTGACGTCGATCTTGCCCGGCCCATCCTCGTGCTCGAGGAGATACGAGAGCTCGTCCTCGAACGCCTCGACCATGGCGCGCGCGTTGTTGCCGTAACGCACGCTGATCGGAAGGTCGTTGACCGGCATGCCGAGGGGAATGGCGACGATCGAGCGCGCGCCCAGGGTCTGGAGATAGGGCAGGTCGTCGTCGAGGCAGTCGCCGTGCCAGAGGAATCCTTCCTCGATCAGGAGGCGGAGCGTGCGCGGGCTCGGCGTCGCGCGCGGGCTGATCCAGCCCGTGGGCCGCACGCCGCTCGCGCGCTCGATGAGCTCGAGGGTGCGACGGATATTGTCGCGCTCGCTCGCCTCGTCGAGATAGACCGGGATCACGTCCATCGCATAGGAGTGGGCGACGATCTCGTGGCCGGCCTCGGCGATGGCGCGCACGGTCTCGGGGTGTTTCTCGGCGAGCACGCCGCATACCATGACGCTCGCCTTGACGGCACGGCGCTCGAGCGCGCGCAGGATGCGCTGGATGCCGCGCCGGTGTCCGTAATCGGCCCAGGACAGCGCGTTCAAATCGAGGAACCCCGGCTGCAGCACATTGCCCATCGGGCCGATGCCGGGCGCTTTTCCCGGGCTCCAGGCTTCGTAGGCGGCGTTCGCGATCACCGCCACGCGTTTCCCGCCGGGCCAGCGGTAATGGCTCGGAAGACGGGTATCGGCCGGCCGGTCGTGGGTCGCGTCGCTCATCGTCCTCGCCCGGGTTCGCGCGAGCGCGTCGCGCGGAAACGGGCGCCATGGAAGCACGGCCCCTCGGTAGAGGCAACAAGCGGGCACGCAAGGGGTGCGCGCGGTAAAGAGGATGCTAAACTGCGCTCATGGCACGCTTGACGCTACGCGTTGATTTCGGCCCCGAGCGCCAGATCGGCCCGGGCAAAATCCGGCTCCTGGAGAAGATCGGCGAGACCGGCTCGATCTCGGCCGCGGGGCGCGCCATGGGTATGTCCTATCGGCGCGCCTGGCTGTTGGTCGACGCGCTCAACCGGTCCTTCACCGCCACCGTGGTGACGACCCAGCTCGGCGGCAAGGCGGGCGGCGGGGCCGGGCTCACGCCGTTCGGTGCGCTGCTCGTCGGCCATTACCGCGCCATGGAAGGCGAGGCCGCGCGCGCGGTCGCGAGCCGGCTCGGCGAGATCGAGGCGCTGCTCGCGCCGGCCATGGCACCGAGCGTTGCCTCGAAGCCGCCGGGTGCGAAATCCAAGAAGCGGCAGACCAAGCGCGCCAAGCCGAAGCGCGCGCGGCGCTAGAGGCCTATCCGATCAGATTGAATCGCCCCCCACCCTACCCTCCCCCTCGAGGGGGGAGGGTTGCTTGCGCTTGGCGAGGCGGAGCCGAGCCTTAGCGCAAGCTGGGTGGGGGTGCGCTTCGATACTAACGTCTTGGACGGGGCCCTACTTGATCACCGTGAAGCCCTGCTTCCGATAGAACGGCGCCGCCTGGGGCGATTCGAGATAGGCCAGGAACTTGGCCGCGTCCGGGTTGGTCGAGGCCGCGATCAGCGCCACGGGATAGATGATGGGCGGATGCGTATCCGCCGGGAACACGCCGACGATCTTGACCTTGGGCTCGGCGGCGGCGTCGGTCTCGTAGACGATGCCGAGCGGCGCCTCCTTGCGCGCCACGAGCTGGAGGGCCACGCGCACGTTCTCGGCCTGGGCGATCTCGCTCTTGACCGCGTTCCAGATGCCGAGCTTCTCGAGCGCCGCCTTGCCGTATTTCCCGGCCGGAACCGCGTCCGTGTCGGC
Organism: Alphaproteobacteria bacterium; assembly: GCA_035509415.1. Taxonomy (GTDB): domain Bacteria; phylum Pseudomonadota; class Alphaproteobacteria; order JACZXZ01; family JACZXZ01; genus DATJLQ01. Next base: position 13,560 of record DATJLQ010000121.1, on the reverse strand, counting down.
CATCGCGAGCTTGCCGCCCGCGAGCAGCGACTTCAGGGCGAAGCCGTGGACGATCTCGACCTTGAGGGTCGAATCCGCGGGCGCCACCAGCACCAGCTCGTTGCCGAGCAGGTTCTTGCGCGTCGCGGGTTTGATGAGGTTGCGCCGCGCGAGATAGTTCATCCAGTCCTCGTCCGCCGAGATGAAGATGTCGGCGGGAGCACCGGCCTCGATCTGCTTCGCGAGGGACGAGCTCGCGGCATAGGAAATCTTCACGTCGCGTCCGGTCGCGCGCTTGTATTGAGCGTTCGCATCGTCGAGCGCGTTGCGCATGCTGGCGGCGGCGAAGACCAGGGTCGATTTCGCCTGCGCCGCCGCGGGCAGCGGCGCCGCGGCCGCAACGAGCCCGAGGATGAGCGCTGCACTCCAAGCGAGAAGCGCGGGCGGGACGAGTCGGGGGCGAGCGCGGCGCTTCATGGGCGAAATCCTTCCGAAAGCGAGCGGGGCATCGATATATTCCATAGAATATAGCGCAAGCCAACCGAAAAATCGGTAGTGACGTAGTTTGAAACTCCGGCCATGGTCCAAGCTCGCGTCATCACCGGGCCCCCGGGACCGGCCGTCGGCCGGCCCGAGGCCAAGCTTCACGTCCCGGTGATCCACGTCTTTCCAGCGCTAAGGCGTGGATGGCCGGACCAAGTCCGGCCATGACCCAAGCCAGGATTTCAAACTGAGGCACTACCGAAAAATCCCGAGCCGTCTTTTGGCGCTTGAGGCGCCCGCCCCCTCGCGCCGCACTCGCCGGATCGTGAACGGAAATGATCGATGGACGCCCGGTTTCCCGCTATATAGAGGCGCGAAAACCGCGAGACGGCGCATGACCTATCCCTGGCAAGAGCGCAACGGGCGCTTATCCTACCTCAAGCTCGTCGTGTTCATCGCGCTCTTCGGGCCGGGCGCCTGGACGGCGTACGGTTTCGCGTTCGGCACGCTCGGCCCGATGCCCTTCACCGAGGCGATCCACGAGGCCGGCTTCTGGACCATCCGCCTCCTGTTCGGCTCGCTCGCGATCACGCCGCTGCGGCAGATGCTTGGCTGGCCCAAGCTGATCGCGGTTCGGCGCATGATCGGCGTCGGCGCCTTCGCCTACGCGATCGCCCATCTCACGCTCTACGCCGCGGACCAGAAATTCGCGTTGCTCCACGTCGCGTCCGAGATCGTGCTGCGTTTCTATCTCACGATCGGCTTCGTCGCCCTGCTCGGCCTCTCGGCGCTCGCCGCGACCTCGACCGACCGCATGGTGCGCCGCTTGGGCGGCAAGCGCTGGCAGCGCCTTCATCGCATCGTGTACGTGATTGCGCTCCTGGGCGCGGTGCATTTCTTCATCCAGGCCAAGGCGAACGTGGTCGAGCCCATCGTCATGGGCGGGCTTCTGTGCTGGCTCATGGCCTATCGGACGCTTGCCTGGACCGGCACGGGAGCGCTCGCGCGCGCGCGTTGGGTCCAGCTCGCGATCACGCTGGGTTCGACGGCCCTCACCGCGGTCGGCGAGGCGGTCTATTACTGGCTCAAGACCGGGGTCGACCCGATGCGCGTGATCGAGGCCAATTTCTCGCTTTGGACCGGCGTGCGTCCTTCCTGGGTCGTGCTCGGGATCGGGCTCGCGGCCATCCTCCTGAGCCTCGCGCGCGACGCGGCCAAGCGCTGGCCCGATCTCGGGGCGTTCCTGCGCGGCACCGCCCCCGACAACGCCTGACGCCGAGCCCCGTGGCACCGCGCGCGGCGCTTCGCTAAGCTCGGCGTCCATGAGCGAGGCGCGGCTTCAAACCGATTTCTGGGTCCAGGCCTGCGTGCGCCGCGGCAGCGTCGAGGGCATCGCCGTCACGGTCGTGAAGAAGGGCGATCCCGCGCGCGGCAGCGTGATGGTCAAGCTCAACCGTTTGGGCGGCGGCTGCACCGTGCTCGCCGAGACGCGCGACGATCTCGGCGGCCGCGCGTGGCTCAAGGGCACCGGGCCCGATCCGGTGCAAGAAGCCGAGGCCGACGCCTATATCGCGCGCAACCGCAAATTCGATCCGGACCTTTGGGTGATAGAGGTCGAGGACCGGCAAGGGCGCTTGCCGTTCGACGCCAAGATCCTCGAGCTCTGAGCGGGGCCAGAAAAGAAAACCGCCGCTCCCCGTCGAGCGGAGAGCGGCGGCCGAACGCTGCGCGCGCGAGGCGCGCCTATTTCTTCTTCGACATCAGCGCTTCGTTGATCTTGTCGAGGGCGGTCTTGCAGGTCCACTCGTCCTGCGAGCCCGTGCCGCCCGAGCAGCCGAGGCCGCCGATCACCTTGCCGTCGTAGACGATCGGGAACCCGCCGCGCGAGCCGATCATGCCGTCGAGGGTGGTGACGTAGGTGACGCCGTGCTGGATCGCGTTCTCGAAGATCTTGGTGTCGCGGCGATAGAGCACCGCGGCCTTCGACTTATGCTCGGCGATCGAGATCGAGGCGAGCTGGGCGCCGTCCATGCGCTCGAACGCGACCAGGTTGGCGCCGGAATCGTACACCGCGACGTTCATCTTCCAGCCGCGCGAGTTGGCCGCCTCGATGGCCGCGACGATGTAGCGGTGCGCGAGGGCGAGGCTGATCGGCGGGCCGTAGGGCTCGGCGAAGGGCATCTTGTCGGGAATGACGTCGAGCGGACTGGTCGCGGGCGCGGCCGTGCCTTGAGCATGGGCGCCCGCGATGCCGAGCATCAGGACGCCGAGCGCGGCGCCCAGCGAATGAGCGAATTTCATTTGATTTCCTCCCTGAATTCGTTTCAGCCGTCCAATCGTCGGCCGGCGCGCCATCCTATCGGAACGTCCCACATCGTTCAATGCGGGTTGAGATAGTGGTAGCCTAATTAACCCTTGACGCGTGTGCACTGCAACATAAGCAAGCCACGCAATATTTATGGCACCTAGCCGATTGCGTCGAAGAAGCGCGAGCCCGCGCGCGCCTTCAAGGCCTTGCCGGCCTCGGTGCCGAGGCGCTCGGCGTCGGCGGCGCGACCTTCGAGCGCCGTGCGGTGGAGGGCCGAGCCGTCGGGGAGGGCCACGAGCGCGCGCAGCTTGAGCGTCGCCCCCGCGAGCCCGGCGCGCGCAAATCCGGCGCCCGCGAGCTCGGCGCTTTCGAATTCGGCCAGTGCCGCGATCGGCGTGCGGCAATTGCCTTCGAGCTCGGCGAGCAGTGCGCGCTCGGCGCGCGTGCGCGCGTCGGTCGGCGCGTGATCGAGCCGCGCAAGGCGTGCGCGCGTCGTTGCGTCGTCGGCGCGGCATTCGAGGGCGATGGTGCCCTGGCCCGCGGCCGGCAGCATCTCGTCGGGCGGAAGGATCGCGCGGATCGCGTCGGCGCGCCCGATGCGCTCGAGCCCGGCAGCCCCCAGGAGCGTCGCGTCCATCGCGCCCTCGGCGAGCTTGCGCAAGCGCGTGCCGGCGTTGCCGCGTAGGGGGACGATCTTGAGTGCCGGAAGGCGATGAAGGAGCTGCGCCTGGCGCCGGGGTGCTGCCGTTCCCACCACCGCACCCGCGGGCAGGTCCGCGAGGCTCGCATACTTGACGCTCACGAAGGCGTCGCGCGGATCGTCGCGCTCGAGGAACGCCGCGAGCACGAGCCCGGGGGCGAGCCAGGTCGGCACGTCCTTGGCCGAATGGACCGCCACGTCGACCCGGCGGTCGAGCAGCGCTTCCTCGATCTCCTTGGTGAAAAGGCCCTTTCCGCCCAGCTCGGCGAGTGCCCGGTCCTGGACCCGGTCGCCCGTGGTCTTGAGGATGACGATCTCGATGGCGTCGGGTGCGGCAAGCGTCGGGTCGGACCCCGCGAGGAGACGGCGCGTGCGCTCGGCTTGGGCGAGCGCCATGGGGCTGCCGCGCGTGCCGATGCGGAGGAGGGAAGACGCCATGGGCTCGACCCGGTTGGAATGGGCCCGACATTGATCGAGGAGTTCGCGCCCCAGATCAAGGGCCAACTGGCATCCAGCGTCAATCGAAAGCCGTTGCGCCGGGCGCCGCTTTCGGGAAAGCTTGGCTCAACGGGCGCAGGCCACTCAAGGCGCGAGACGCCCTGTGCCTAGGAGGAGCGCTCTGCCATGGCGAACAAAATCATCATCACCTGCGCGGTCACGGGCTCGATCCACACGCCCACCATGTCGCCCTATCTGCCGATCACGCCGGACGAGGTCGCGGCGGGCGCGATCGCGGCGGCGGAGGCGGGCGCGTCGATCCTCCATCTCCACGCGCGCGATCCGAAGGACGGCAGGCCCACGCCCGACCCGGCGGTGTTCATGCAGTTCCTGCCGCGCATCAAGCAGGCGACCGACGCGGTCATCAACATCACGACCGGCGGCGGCCACAACATGACCGTGCAGGACCGCTTGGCCGCCCCCTTGAAGGCCAAGCCCGAGATGTGCTCGTGCAACATGGGCTCGATGAATTTCGGCCTCTACCCGATCCTCGAGAAAAATCTCGCTTGGAAGCACGAGTGGGAGCCGAAATACCTCGAAATGACGCGCGACTTCATCTTCCGCAACACCTTCAAGGACATCGAGTTCATGCTCAAGGAGCTCGGCGAGGGCTGCGGCACGCGCTTCGAGTTCGAATGCTACGACGTGGGGCACCTTTACAATCTCGCCCATTTCCTCGACCGCGGCCTGGTGAAGCCGCCGCTTTTCGTGCAGACCATTTTCGGCATCCTGGGCGGCATCGGCGCCGACCATGACAACCTGGTCCATATGCGCCGCATCGCGAACAAGCTGTTCGGCGAGGATTACCATTGGTCGATCCTCGCCGCCGGGCGCCATCAGATGAGCTTCGTCACCATGGGTGCGATCATGGGTGGGAACGTGCGCGTCGGGCTCGAGGACAGCCTCTATATCGCGAAAGGAAGGCTCGCCGAGAGCAACGCGCAGCAGGTCGCGAAAATCCGGCGCATCGTCGAGGACCTGTCCCTCGAAGTCGCGACGCCCAAGGAGGCGCGCGCCTTGCTCAAACTCAAGGGCGGCGATCAGGTCGCGTTCTAGGCCCGGAATTAAGACGCTGTTTCGGCTCGGTTTTGGCACGCGCGGAATTTTTCTTGGCCCCTCTCGCCAAGCCGCGCGAGAGGTGCTAAATCTTTGTCCTCGTTGCTGGTATACAATCGACAAGGCGACCAGACGGCGGCCGCGCCGGTGTCGAATCGCCATTTTCTAGGGAGACTCCCCCATGGCTGACGTGAAAAGCGATATCGAAATCGCCCGTGCGGCGAAGATGCAGCCGATCGAAGCGATCGGCGCGAAACTCGGCATTCCGCCCACCGCGCTGTTCCGGTTCGGCCATTACAAGGCGAAGGTCGCCCTCGATTTCATCGATTCCCTGAAGTCGAAGCCCGACGGCAAGCTCATCCTGGTGACCGCGATCACGCCCACGCCCGCGGGCGAGGGCAAGACCACCACCACGGTCGGCCTCGGCGACGGCTTGAACCGCATCGGGAAGAAGGCCGCGATCTGCCTGCGCGAGCCGAGCCTCGGGCCCTGCTTCGGCGTCAAGGGCGGAGCGGCCGGCGGCGGCTATGCCCAGGTGGTGCCGATGGAGGACATCAACCTCCATTTCACCGGCGACTTCCACGCCATCACCTCGGCGAACAATCTTCTGGCCGCCCTCATCGACAACCACGTCTATTGGGGCAACGAGCTCAATATCGACGTGCGCCGCATTTCCTGGCGCCGCGTGCTCGACATGAACGACCGCGCGCTGCGCTCGACGGTCTCCTCGCTCGGCGGGGTCGCGAACGGCTTCCCGCGCGAGGACGGGTTCGACATCACGGTCGCCTCCGAGGTGATGGCGATCTTCTGCCTCTCGACCGGCTTGGAAGACCTCACCAAGCGCCTCGGCAACATCATCGTCGCCCAGACGCGCGACCGGAAGCCGGTGCGCGCGCGCGACGTGAAGGCGGACGGCTCGATGGCCGTGCTGTTGCGCGACGCGCTCCAGCCCAACCTGGTCCAGACCCTCGAGGGCAACCCGGCCTTCATCCATGGCGGCCCGTTCGCGAACATCGCCCATGGCTGCAACTCGGTGATGGCGACCAAGACGGCGCTCAAGCTCGCCGACTACGTCGTGACCGAGGCGGGCTTCGGCGCCGATCTCGGGGCCGAGAAATTCTTCGACATCAAGTGCCGAAAGGCGGGCCTCAACCCCGCGGCGGTCACCATCGTCGCCACCGTGCGCGCGCTCAAGATGCATGGCGGGGTCGCGCGCGAGGATCTGGGCAAGGAGAATCTCCAGGCCCTCGAGAAGGGCTTCGCGAATCTCGCGCGCCATCTCGAGAACGTGGCCAAGTTCGGCGTGCCGGCGGTGGTCGCGATCAACCGCTTCAATTCCGACACCGCGGCCGAGCACGAGCTCATCGCCAAGAAGTGCAAGGAGCTCGGCGTCGAGTCCTTCCTCTGCACCCATTGGGCCGACGGCAGCAAGGGCACCGAGGCGCTCGCGCAGCACGTGGTCAAGCTGATCGAGACCAAGCCCGCCAAGTACAAGCCGCTCTATCCCGACGACATGCCGCTCTGGGACAAGGTCAAGACCATCGCGACCTCGCTCTACGGCGCCAAGGAGATCGTCGCCGACCAGCGCGTGCGCAACCAGTTCAAGGACCTCCAGAACGAGGGCTTCGGCCATTTCCCGATCTGCATGGCGAAGACCCAATACAGCTTCTCGACCGACGCGGCCCTGAAGGGCGCCCCCAGCGGGCACGTGGTGGCGATCCGCGAGGTGCGGGTGTCGGCGGGGGCCGAGTTCCTGGTGGTGATCTGCGGCGAGGTCATGACCATGCCGGGCCTCCCGAAGGAGCCGTCGGCGCACAAGATCATGCTCAACGCCCAGGGCCAGATCGAGGGGCTGTTCTAGCCAACACGCCCGATCTCGCGACCCGCCGCCTCGATCGCGTCGTAGGCGCGGTCGAGCTCGGCGTCGGTCGTGCAATAGGGCGGCATGAGATAGACCACGGGCCCGAGCGGGCGGATCAGAAGCCCGCGCGCGAGGAAGAAGGCGCGGAGCTTCGCCCCCACCTCGGCGCTGTAATGGGGCTCGTGCGCCCCCAGCGTCACCGCCGCGATGGTGCCGGCAACGCGTGGCCGCGCCCAATCGCCGCTTTCGACGAGGCGCGCCAGGCGCTCGCGATGCTTCTGCTCGATGGCGGCAAGGCGCGCCATGGTTCCGACCTCCGTAAGAATGTCGAGCGACGCGAGGCCGGCGGCGCAGCCGAGCGGGTTCGCCGTGTAGGAATGGCCGTGGGCGAACGCCTTGTCGAAGCTCGAGGCGAGGAAGGCGCGGTAGATCTCGTCCGTCGCGACGGTCGCGGCCAAGGGAAGGAATCCGCCGGTCAATCCCTTGGCGAGGCACACGATGTCGGGTGCGATGCCGGCCTTCTCCATCGCGAACAAAGTGCCGGTGCGCCCGAACCCCGTCATCACCTCGTCGAAGATCACGAGCGCTCCCGCTTTGCGCGCGCGCGCCGTGGCGGCCTGCAGGAATTCGGGCCGGCACATGCGCATTCCGCCCGCCCCTTGCACCAGGGGCTCGACGATGAGCGCCGCCGCGGCAGCCCCATGCGCGTCGAGCCAGGCGTCGAGCGAGGCGAGAGCCGCGGCTTCGCGCGCCTCGATTTCGCGATCGCCGATCCAGCTCGCGGGGTAGGGCAGGAGATCGACGTCGAACAAAAGCTCGTCGAACGGCCGGTAGAAGCCCGAGCCGCGCCCCGCCGCCATGGCGCCGAACGTGTCGCCGTGATAGCCGCCCTCGAAGGCGAGGAAATGCCGCCGTCCTTCGCCCTTGTTGCGCCAATATTGCCAGGCGAGCTTGAGCGCCACCTCGACCGCGGTCGAGCCGTTGTCGGAATAGAACACGCGCTCGAGCGGTGCCGGCAGGAGCTTGGCGAGACGCGCCGCCAACTCGACCGCCGGACGATGGGTGAAGCCCGCGAAGATGACCTGCTCGAGCTCGCGTGCCTGACGCGCGATGGCGTCCGCGATACGCGGCTCGCCATGGCCGTGGAGATTCACCCACCAGGAGGAGATGAGATCGAGATAAGTCTTGCCGCTTACGTCGACGAGCGTCGCCCCTTGGGCGCGCGCGATCGCGATCGGGGGGGGCTCGGTCGCGGCCTGGGTGAAGGGATGCCAGACATGGCGTCCGTCGAGCGCGATGAGGTCGCGTTCGGCCGGATCGGGCTCGGCAAGGCGGCGCGGCACTGGAGCAACCTCGGCGCTCATGCCGCGAGCCTTTCGAGGGCCGGGATCAGGGCGCTCAAGCGATCGATCGCCGCGAAGTCGAGCGGCGCCACGAAAGGCAGCTCGGCGATCACGCGCACGCGCCCCAAGCGCTCGATCGCCTCGCGGTTGCCGCGATTGGGCTCGCCCACCATGACGACGCCGAGGATCGTGAGGGCGCGCGCGCGGAGCGCCTCGAGGCTCAAAAGCGTGTGGTTGATGGTGCCGAGCGTGCTACGCGCGACGAGAAGCGCCGGCAGGTCGAGCGCGGCGATCAGGTCGACCATGAGGCGGAAGCCGTCGATCGGGACCAAAACCCCGCCGGCACCCTCGACCACCAGCGGTCGCGCGCTCGCGGGCAGGCGGATGCGCTTGAACTCGATCGCGACGCCCTCGAGGGCCGCCGCCGCGTGGGGCGAAAGCGGCGCCTGGAGCGCATAGACGCTTTCGTGGATGCGGCCGTGCTGGCGTACCGCGAGCTCGGCCACCGTGGCCGCGTCGGCGCGCTCGACCGCGAGGCCGGTCTGGAGCGGCTTCCAATAATCGGCGTCCCAGGCGCGCACGAGACAGGCGGAGACCACCGTCTTGCCCACGGAAGTGTCGGTGCCGGTGACGAATACGCCGCGCATTCTGCCGCGTCACCCGCCGAGGGCCGCGCGCGGGCGCGGGGTCAGCGCCGCGGCGGCCTCGATCAGCCGGTCGATGTCGGCGGCCGAATGGGCGGCCGAGAGCGAGAAGCGCAGCCGGCTCGTCCCGGGCGGGACGGTCGGCGGCCGGATCGCGACCGCGAGCATGCCGCGTGCTTCGAGGGACGCGCTGAGCGCGAGCGCCGTCTCCTCGGCGCCGAGAAGGGCGGGGACGATCTGGCTCGCCGAGCGGCCTGTGTCGAGGCCGAGCGACTGGAACGCTGCGCGCAGGCGCGTGGCCTGCTTCATGAGATGGGCGCGCGCGGCGCCGAGCTGGGGCGCGAGATCGAGTGCTGCCTCGACCGCACCCAAAGCCGGCGGGGCCAGCGCCGTCGAATAGACGAAGCCCGCGCAGCGGTTCACGAGATAGTCGCGCAACGCATTCGAGCAGGCGACGAAGGCGCCCGAGCTTCCGAGCGCCTTGCTGAACGTCCCCATGATGAGCGGCACGCGGCCGGGTGCGGTGCCCGCGAGGCCCATGCCGTTCGGGCCCAACACGCCGGTCGCATGCGCCTCGTCGAGATAGAGGAACGCGCCGTAACGCTCGGCAAGCGTCGCGAGCGCCGGCACGTCGGCACAATCGCCGTCCATGCTGTAGAGGCTTTCGGCCAGGATGAAACGCGCGGCCGGACGCGCCGCCTGCTCGGCGAGGAGCGTCTCGAGATGGCCGAGATCGTTGTGCCGGAACAGGATGGGCTTCACGCCCGCGGCCCGGCAGCCCTGATGCATGCTCGCATGCATGAGCGCGTCGGCGAAGACGAGCGGTTCGGCCTCGAGCAGATCGCGGCGCAGGAGGGCGGGAATCACGGTCGCGTTGGTCTGGAAGCCCGAGGGGAAGATGAGCGCCGCCTCGGTGCCCTTGAGCCGCGCGAGCTTGACCTCGATCGCCTCGTGCAGCTCCGACGTGCCGGTCACGAGGCGCGAGGCGCCGGCACCGGTACCCCAACGCGCGGCCGCGTGGCGCGCCGCCTCGACGAGCTTCGGATGGCGCGCGAGGCCGAGATAATCGTTGGACGAGAAGTCCAGAAGCTCGCGCCCGTCGCGCGCGACGCGGCCGGGTGCCGCGGGTGCGCCCGCGCGCAGGCTGCGGAAGCGATGGAGGCGCTTCAAGCCCTCGAGATGGCGCTTCAGCAGGGGATCGAGGAAATTCATCGCACCCGCTTCAGAAGGACGAGCTGTCGCGCTTCAGGTAGCGCCGCTCGCGGCCGCCGCCGACGCAGATCATGTCGATGTCGGGATATTCGACCCGGTCCTCGGCCGCGCGCGTGCCGATCTCGAGATAACGCGCCGGCTTCTCCGAGCGGTTCACGAGATGATGGCCGTCGCGCTTTCCCTTGGGAAAGCCCGCGGCCATGCCGGGGGTGAGCACCTGCTCGCCCGCGTCGGTGATCAGCACCAGCTCGCCATCGAGCACATAGACGAACTCGTCCTCGGCCGCGTGCCAATGGCGTTGGGACGACCAGGTGCCGGGTGCGAGCTCGGCCTCGTTGACGCCGAATTGGGTCAGGCCCGCGGCGTCGCCCAGGCGCCGGCGCTTGCGGCCCGCGACCGACGCGCGATAGGGCTCGGGATAGCCGGTGGATTCGACCTGCGAGACGGTCGCGGGATCGAGGGCCGGGAGTTGAAGCGGCTTGGTCATGTTCGTCCTTCGGGGCGTCGTCGCGCGGAATTCTACCCCGCGATCCGGCGGCGCACGAAGGATTTAAATCCGGGCGCTCCCGGACATTCGCCGCCGCCCTCATCCTTCGAGACACCCCGCGCGCGCGACGCGCGCCTCTTGTCGGGAAAGACGCGGGCGAAGCCCGCCGCCCTCATCCTGAGGGCGATTATGCCGGACTTTACCGGCCCGTCGCGCTATTCCGGCATCGCCTCAGGAACCCAATGATAATTCCCGTTCGGTTGCTGGACGGAAACAAATCGAAAGGCGCGGTCCATCGTAAAGGGCCAGAACCACGTCTTGAATGTTGCACCGAAGACGATATCGCCTCCCAAATATGTATGAGGAGGGAAATCAAATACATCACTAATTGGCGCCGTGAAAGAATCATCAGCGCGGAGATAACGGGGTTTCCAATCCTTGGAACCAAGGCGGACGTTAGTTGGGTTTTTACAATTCCCGGAGATAGTCAAACTGCCCCCGAAGGGAAGGCGCTCGCTCATTCTGCACAGACCCATAAAGGGAATTACGTGCCGCATCGGGAGCACCCAAGCGTTCTTTATTTGGAAAGTGACCGGATATGAACCAGAAGCTCCGCCAAAAAGCTCGACGGTCAGCCGTGGTGGAAAAAGAAAGAGGCATCCGGCGACGAAACCGACAACAAGGGACGCGCCGCCCATCGCTCGCCACAGCAGCGAGTATGCTTTGGCAATCTTGCCAAACAGGTTTCTCAGAGAATTGCCGGCCACCATCAGCCGAGGATTTGGTGCGGACGGTGCTGCACGCAGCCGCGCTGGCTTTTTTGATCGTTTGCGTCCTCTGGATCGCGGCATGAATCTAGCAGCCCCTTATTGCTTCCCCGAAAATATCCTCATTCTTGCGACTGTTGTACTGGAATTGAAATTTCGGGACATAGAGCCGAAGACCTTTGCCTTCGCCCTCATCCTTCGAGACACCCCGCCGCCCTCATCCTGAGGAGCTTCCGAAGGAAGCGTCTCGAAGGATGGCGGCGGGGTTCCTCAGGATGAGGTCATCGCGGTCGCACCCGTCGCCCGGCGCCCACGCTCAATACGATCGCGGCAAGCCGAGCACGTGCTCGGCGATGTAGGAGAGGATGAGGTTGGTCGAGACCGGGGCCACCTGATAGAGGCGCGTCTCGCGGAACTTGCGCTCGACGTCGAACTCCTCGGCGAAGCCGAAGCCGCCATGGGTCTGGAGGCACATGTCGCCCGCCTGCCAGGAGGCGTCGGCGGCAAGCAGCTTCGCCATGTTCGCCTCCTTGCCGCAGGGCTCGCCGCGGTCGTAAAGCGCCGCCGCGCGCTCGACCATGAGCGCAGCCGCCTCGGTCGCCGCGTAGGCGCGCGCGATCGGGAACTGCACGCCTTGGTTCTGCCCGATGGGCCGGCCGAACACGCTACGCTCGCGCGCGTAGCTCGCGGCCTTCTCGATGAACCAGCGCGCGTCGCCGATGCATTCCGCCGCGATCAGGATGCGCTCGGCGTTCATGCCGTCGAGGATGTAGCGGAAGCCCTGGCCTTCCTCGCCGATCAGGTTCTCGGCCGGGACCTTGAGCCCGTCGAGGAAAATCTCGGTCGTCGCGTGGTTCATCATCGTCCTGATCGGGCGGATGGTGAGCCCGTGGCCGAGCGAGGCGCGCATGTCGACGAGCAGCACCGAAAGCCCGTCGGTGCGGCGCTTCACGCTTTCCTTCGACGCGGTACGCGCGAGCAGCAGCATGAGATCGGAATGCTCGGCGCGCGAGGTCCAGATTTTCTGGCCGGTCACGCTGTAATGGTCGCCCACGCGATGGGCGGTGGTGCGCAAGCTAAGCGTGTCGGTGCCCGAGCCCGGCTCGGTCACGCCGAAGGCCTGGAGGCGCAACGCGCCGTTGGCGATGCCGGGAAGCCAGCGCGCCTTCTGCGCGGTCGAGCCGTGGCGCAGGATGGTGCCCATGATGTACATCTGGGCGTGGCACGCGGCGCCGTTGCAGCCGCTCTTCTGCACCTCCTCGAGAATCGCCGCCGCGGCCGCGAGCGAAAGACCGCTCCCGCCATATTGCTCGGGGATGAGGGCCGCGAGGTAGCCCGCCTCGGTGAGCGCCTTCACGAACTCGGTCGGGTAAGCGCGCTCGCGGTCGAGCTTGCGCCAATAGTCGCCGGGGAAATTCGCGCACAAGGCGCGCACCGAATCGCGGATTTGCCTGATCTCTTCGGCGCTGGTCTGGACCGGCGCCGGCTTGAGCGCGCCCGTCTCGGCGTGCCCGGCCGGATTGGAGGGCGGATCGTGGGGCGGATTGTGGGCGGCCATCGCGGCACCCCCGGTCCCGGTTTCTTCCATGACCGGCTCAGTCAAGCGGGAAACGGCAGGCGAGGCAAGGGGCGCCGCGTCGAGCGAATTTCGTTTGAAATCGTGGCATGGGTCATGGCCGGACTTGGTCCGGCCATCCACGTCTGATCGTAGGAAAGACGTGGATCACCGGGACAAGAAGCTTGTCCTCGGGCCGGCCGACGGCCGGGCCCGGGGGCCCGGTGATGACGCGAATTGGACCACGGCCGGCGTTTCAAAATGAGGCACGACCGGAACGCTAGGACGCGCGCGCGACCGGCCGAGACGGCGCCTCGGCCGCTGCAATCTTCGCGCGGCCCTTGTCGGTCAAGACGACCAAACGCCGGCTGCCGCGCTCGTAGTGGATGAGGCCCTGGATGAGCGCGTCCTCCCACACGGGAAAGCGCGGACAGGAGCTGCGCCACGCCTCCATGACGTCGTCGTGGCTACGCGGGCGCTCCGCCACCCAGTCGAGAAACTGGATCATGAGCAAAACGGCGGCTTCGATCTCGGACATGAGCGCCTCGCGGGCGACGGATGCCCGACATATTAGCGCCGAGCGCGCGCGGGCGCAAAGGCGGGTAGTGGGTCAATTTCACCTCATCCTTCGAGACGCGCCCTATGGGCGCCCTCAGGATGAGGTGAA
>DATJLQ010000120.1:0-1154 GCA_035509415.1 Alphaproteobacteria bacterium | reverse complement strand
GCGAGGCCCTGATGGATGGCGCCGGGCGGGAGCAGCCGGTCGAGCGCCCCGCGTTCCAGGCGCTCGAAGCCGAGCCCGCGCCGGGCCGCGAGCAGGGGGTCGAGCTTTCCGGCCCAGCTTTTCGCCGCCTCCGGCGTCGCCACCAGGCGCAAGCAGCGCCGCTCGGGATTGGCGAGGGCCGCGAGCACCGGATGGACGCCATGGAGCCAAAAGCCGCCGCCGCGGCGCGCGCTGGCGCCGCGCTCGGGCTGGATTCGCTCGGACCGAGTCCGCTCCGCGTCGGAATGTCGTTCGCCGCCAAGGGCTTGGCCCCGGTCGGCGCGGCCATCGGCGCGGCCGGGCTCGAAGCCGGGATTACGCGCCTGCCCGCGCTCGAAGGGGGTTTGGCCGTGCGGGCGGCGGTGGGACTTGCGTCGGGCCATGGCGCGCCCTTATTATAGGCGCAACACGGAATGAGCAACGGCCCCTGCCAACCTTAGGAAAACGGGGAGGCGGCGGGCTGTTTTGCTATGTTTTAACGTTGACATCAGAGGTCGATTCCACTTACTTGCGTCTTCCGCTGCACGGGCCCGTCCGGCCCGATCGGAGGGGTGCCCGAGTGGCTAAAGGGGACGGGCTGTAAACCCGTTGGCGTACGCCTACGTAGGTTCGAATCCTACCCCCTCCACCAGGTCCCCGTTCGGCTGCGGGAGTGACGGCCCAAACCGCCGTGCCAGAGGATGCCGCGAGAAATCGCTGCGGGTGTAGCTCAATGGTAGAGCTCCAGCCTTCCAAGCTGGCGGTGTGGGTTCGATTCCCATCACCCGCTCCATCCGGCGCCCGCCGGCGCTGAGCGGAACGGGAGCGAGCGAGGCGGAAGCGAACACGCGGGCGGGCGCGGGCCAACGAGGCCGAGGCGCCGCCAAGTCGGGACGAAGCAGGAAAGATCCACATGTCGAAAGCTAAATTCGAGCGCAACAAGCCGCATTGCAACGTGGGCACGATCGGTCACGTCGACCACGGGAAGACGACGCTGACGGCGGCGATCACGAAGGTGCTTGCGGAGAAGGGCGGGGCCGAGTTCATGGCCTACGACCAGATCGACAAGGCGCCGGAGGAGCGCGCGCGCGGCATCACGATCGCGACGGCGCATGTCGAGTATTCGACGGAGAAGC
>DATJLQ010000119.1:0-5466 GCA_035509415.1 Alphaproteobacteria bacterium | reverse complement strand
CGGCGCCACAAGCGGCGTTGGCAACGCGCCATCGTCCGCTGGCTCGCGGCCACGCGCGGCTGACGCGCTCCGAAGAACGGAATTATTGGTTCTGCGCCACCGCGCGGTCGCCGCCCGGGGCGACCAGGAGGCACTCGCCGCGGCGCTTCCGGAGCGAGGCGCAGGCCGAGCGCGCTTCTCCCTCGCTCAGGCCGACGAAGCGCGCGCGATAGACCGTGCCGCTCGCGACCTTGACCTTGCCGATCGCGACGGTCGCCTCGTGGAGCGAGGGCGAGAGCTGGAGCGCGCGGCGCGCGGCCCATTGGGCGAGCGCGTAGCGGCCGAAGGCGCCGACCTGGATCGACCAGTCGGCCGGCGGCGCGTCGTCGGCCATCTCGGCCGGCGCGGCGTCGACGGTAGCGCCGGTCGGCGCCACGGTCGCCACGGTTTCGAGCGCCGCCGCGGGCGGCGCGCTCGGTACCGGCTCGGCCGCATGGGCGCTTGCCACGAGCGAGAGACGGGGCATCGCGCTCGCGACCATGACGTGCTCGCGCTCGAAGCCGACATTGAGCAGGTTCATGACCACGCGATCGCGCTCGGCATAGGTCTTGCCGCCCAGCACGACGCCGATGATCCGGTGCCCGTCGCGCACGGCGGACGAGACGATGTTGAAGCCCGAGGCGTGGATGTAGCCGGTCTTGAACCCGTCGGCGCCCGGGTATTCGAGCAGGACGTGGTCATGGGTCGGGATGGTGACGCCGTTGAAGGTGAACTCGCGCGCGTCGAAATAGCGGTAATCCGCGGGGTAGTCGCTGAGGATCGCGCGCGCCAGGGTCGCCATGTCGCGCGCCGTGGTCATCTGGCCCGGGTTGGGAAGGCCCGAGGCGTTGCGGAAGCTGGTCGAATACATGCCGAGCTGGCGCGCCTTGCGGTTCATGAGCTCGGCGAAGTGGCTCTCGGTGCCGCCGAGGGTCTCGCCCAGCACCACCGCCGCGTCGTTCGCCGACTTGACCGTGATCGCCAGGATCGCCTGCTGGACCGTGATGGCCTCGCCCGGGTAGAGGTCGATCTTGGCCGGAACCTGGGCCGCCGCGTGGGCCGAGGCGTGCATCACCGTATTCAGGTGGATGCGGCCCTCCTTGAGCGCCTCGAAGGTGAGGTAGAGGGTCATCATCTTGGTGAGCGACGCGGGATAATTGTGGGTATCCGCGTCGTGCGCCTCGAGCACCTGCCCGGTGCTCGCGTCCACCACGATCGAGGTGATGCGGGCGGAGGCCGCGGGGGCGGCCGCCAGCGCCGCAAGCCCGAAAGCCAGGAAAACCGCCGAAAAACGCGCTTTATGCCCGAAAATCAAGACTCCAATCCCTCCTTGCGCCGGCCCCAGTATCCCGGTGCCGATTGGTCCCCAATCCTCGTCGGCTGCCCGCCCGTGAATCCCTGATCAGATTGTGGCGATTCTAAGGAATCGCAGACTCCGTGTCCAGGCAAAATGTTGAATCCGGCCGCTAATTTCGCCCAATGCCCGCCCCGACCCCGGTATTCCTTGATCAATGCTGGCTCGGCGGCGATTCATCCACCGGGCGCCAGTAATTCCCAAGACTCCAACGCGAGTATTTCTCGCCCAGCGGGCTCGCGTCGCGTCGCGGCCATGGAAGGGCGGAAATCCGCGCCTTTCCCAAGCCCCGGCCGGCGCTCGGGAATTTTTTGTTGCAGTGCACAAAATTCCTTGACAGGCGCCTTGCGTTGCCTATATTTTCCGCATCGTTGCACTGCAGCATAACCGCGCAAGCGCGCGGCGCCCCAGCCTGCGAGGCGGCGGGGCCAGGCAACCCAAGGAGACGAACATGGTAGCGAAGACCAAAAGCGAGAAGCTGGCCGAGCCGCTCGAGTCGGTGGTCGAGGTCGGCAAGCAGACGGTCGAGAGCGTCATGAAGACCTCGGCCGAAATGGTGACCAAGAACTACGAGAAGAGCTTCGCCGCGGCCCAGGAGCAGCTCGAGAAGGCGGCCAGCGCCGCCGCGCAGGGCTACGAGGAGTTCACGGCCCTCGGCAAGGACAATATCGACATCCTGGTGAAGGCGTCGACCTTGTTCGTGAAGGGCATCGAGGATCTCGGCAAGGAGGTCGCGACCTACGGCCAGGCCTCGGTCGAGCGCTCGGTGACCAACGTCCAGGCGCTGTTCAGCGTCAAGACCTTGCGCGAGCTCATCGAGCTCCAGACCGAGCAGTCGAAGGAATCCTTCGACTCCTTGATCGAGGAGGGGACCAAGATCGGCGCGATGTCGGCCAAGGTCGCGAACGAGGCCTTCGCGCCGATCCAGGCGCAGGTCAACGCCGCGGTCGAGAAGCTGTTCAAGCCGCTCGCGGCCTGACGCGGCGCGTTCGCGTTCCAGGCTCCGGGGCCGCTCCGGCGGCCCCGCCGACGCCCGAAGCGCGTCCATCGACCCGTGACGTCGAAGATCGTGCATGACAGGAAGGACTCGCGGCCTCCGGCCACGGGTCCTTGTTGTTTTCGGGGTTGCTTTTGGGCGCCCGGCGCGATTGGGGCGGCACCGGACAGCGTCCATCGAAGCGGCCAGGAAGGGCTTTTGCCCATGCCCTCGAATCGCCTATCATACATGCACGAATCTGGCGTGGACGAATCTGGCGTGGACGAAACTGGCGTGGACGAAACGGGCAGGGACGAATTCGGGCGTCCGCCGAACGCCGCGGCCCGGTCTCGAGGCGCCGCGGGCGTCGGACGCGGGCAAGGGTTGGACGCGAACGCGATGAGCACGATCCGCAGGGCCGATCAGGACAACGGCACGGGCACGGGCGTCGCGATCAAGACGCGGCCCAAGACCAAGAAGCCGGCGCTCTACAAAGTCCTCATGCTCAACGACGACTACACGCCGATGGAGTTCGTCGTGCACGTGCTCGAGCGCTTCTTCTCCAAGACCCAGCAGGAAGCGACCCAGATCATGCTGCACGTGCATCGGCGCGGCGTCGGCGTGTGCGGCGTCTACACGTTCGAGGTCGCCGAGACCAAGGTCAACCAGACGATCGACTACGCGCGCCGCCATCAACATCCGCTTCAATGCACGCTCGAGAAGGAGTAGTCTCCTCCAAGGCGTCAACATAGGTCAGGTCGCATGCTGTCACCGAATCTCGAGCAAAGCCTCCATCGCGCGTTGGCGCTGGCGAACGAGCGGCGGCACGAATACGCGACCCTCGAGCACCTGCTGCTCGCGCTGGCCGAGGATCCGGACGCGCTCTCGGTGCTGCGCGCCTGCGGCGTCGACACCGAGCGCCTGAAGCGCGACCTCTCGGAATACGTCGACAACGAGCTCTCGAGCCTGGTGACCAGCCGGCTCGAGGATGCGAAGCCGACCGCGGGCTTCCAGCGCGTGCTCCAGCGCGCGGCGATCCATGTCCAGTCCTCCGGCCGCGAGGAAGTGACGGGCGCCAACGTGCTGGTCGCCATGTTCGCCGAGCGCGAGAGCCACGCCGTGTTCTTCCTCCAGGAGCAGGACATGACGCGGCTCGACGCGGTCAACTACATCTCCCACGGCATCGCCAAGGTGCCGGGCCAGACCCAGACGCGCACGCCGCTCGGCTCGGAGGAGGAAGCGGCCCCCGAGAAGAGCCCGCGCCGCGGCCAGGACGCGCTCGGGACCTATTGCGTGAACCTCAACGAGAAGGCGCGTCAGGGCAAGATCGACCCGCTCATCGGCCGCGAGGCCGAGGTCGAGCGCACGATCCAGATCCTGTGCCGGCGCCAGAAGAACAACCCGCTTTACGTGGGCGATCCGGGCGTGGGCAAGACCGCGATCGCCGAGGGGCTCGCGCGCCGCCTCGTGCGCGGCGAGGTGCCGGACGTGCTGCGCGGCGCCGTGATCTACAATCTCGACATGGGTGCGGTGCTCGCGGGCACGCGTTATCGCGGCGACTTCGAGGAGCGGCTCAAGGCCGTGATCAACGAGCTCGAGCACCAGAAGAACGCGATCCTGTTCATCGACGAGATCCACACCGTGATCGGCGCGGGCGCCACCTCGGGCGGCTCGATGGACGCGTCCAACCTCTTGAAGCCCGCGCTCTCGTCGGGTGCGATCCGCTGCATCGGCTCGACCACCTACAAGGAATACCGCACCTATTTCGAGAAGGACCGGGCGCTGGTGCGGCGCTTCCAGAAGATCGACGTCAACGAGCCCACGGTCGAGGACACGATCAAGATCCTGCGGGGGCTGAAGAGCTACTACGAGACCTTCCACCGGCTCCGCTACACGGACGCCGCGATCAAGGCCGCGGTCGAGCTCTCGGCCAAGTACATCACCGACCGCAAGCTGCCCGACAAGGCGATCGACGTGATCGACGAGGCGGGGGCGAGCCAGATGCTGCTGCCGGAAGGCCGCCGCAAGAAGGTGATCGGCCAGAAGGAGGTCGAGGCGGTGATCGCCAAGATCGCCCGCATCCCGCCCAAGTCGGTCTCCAAGTCCGACACTGAGGCGCTGAAGAACCTCGACGCCGACCTGAAGCGGGTGGTGTTCGGCCAGGACGAGGCGATCCAGCAGCTGTCCGCGGCCATGAAGCTGGCCCGCGCCGGCCTGCGCGATCCGCAGAAGCCGATCGGCTGCTACCTGTTCTCCGGCCCCACGGGCGTCGGCAAGACCGAGGTGGCGCGCCAGCTGGCCTCCACGCTCGGCATCGAGCTGCTCCGCTTCGACATGAGCGAGTACATGGAGCGCCACACGGTCTCCCGGCTGATCGGCGCGCCTCCGGGCTACGTCGGCCACGACCAGGGCGGCCTGCTCACCGATGCGGTCGACCAGCACCCGCACGCGGTCGTGCTGCTCGACGAGATCGAGAAGGCGCACCAGGACGTCTACAACATCCTGCTCCAGGTCATGGACCACGGGGCGCTCACGGATGCGGTGGGCAAGAAGGTCGACTTCCGCAACGTGGTGCTGATCATGACCACCAACGCCGGCGCCTCGGACAACTCCAGGAACTCCATCGGCTTCGGCCGCGGCCGGGTCGAGGGCGAGGACGAGCGCGCGATCCAGCGTCTGTTCACCCCCGAGTTCAGGAACCGCCTCGACGCCGTGGTGACCTTCAAGGCGCTGACGCCGGAGATCATCCGCGAGGTGGTGCAGAAGTTCGTGCTCCAGCTCGAGGCGCAGCTCGCCGACCGCAACGTCACCGTCGAGCTGTCCGAGGAAGCGGCCGACTGGCTGGCCAAGAACGGCTTCGACGAGCTCTACGGCGCCCGGCCGCTGGCCCGGGTCATCCAGGAGCACATCAAGAAGCCGCTGGCCGACGAGATCCTTTTCGGACGGCTGGTCCGCGGCGGCCACGTCAAGGTCGAGCTCACGGACGGCAAGATCGCCTTCGAGATCGAGCCCGAGCGCGGCGCGGTCGAGCGCAAGACCGACGACGCCGAGACGGTCTGAGCCTTCAGCCTCGGCGTCGAACGAAGAGGGGCCGCGCTTTCGGGAGCGGCCTTTTTCA
>DATJLQ010000118.1:0-22417 GCA_035509415.1 Alphaproteobacteria bacterium | reverse complement strand
ATCAGTATTGTACGCTTACCGGTCCGCCTTGCACGCGCAAATCGCAGCGGCTGTTCGGATCGACCGCGAATTGCATCGCAGCGCCGGGCTCGACGCGCGTCTTCTGCGGCGCGGGTGCCGAAGGCGTTGCACCTTCGGGCGCGGGGGCTCGGCAATCGAGCGCGAGCTCGGCCGTCTTGGCTCCCGCATTCATCGCGACGATGACGCTGCCCGGGCTCGTGAAGCTGGCGCTGCCGTCGGCGGGCACGGTGATCTCGGTCGCGTGCGCCGGAGATGCAAGCGCAAGCAGCAAGATCGCGACGGCCGGGTCATGCCAGGATAGGCTTGCCATTCTTTACGACGATTCCAGGGAGGACATAAACCGACGAACCCTTAAGCTTTTTCGATGGCGCCTTCACGCCGAAGGTGTGCGTCCGGCCGCCCCCGCCGGATCCGGCACTGCTCTTTTCGTATTTCCAGTCGTCTTGGGCGAGATAAACGACGTCGACGCGCCAAATAATTACCGGCCGCCCCGGCTTGTAGGTTTCCGTCAGATCGACGAGGTAACGCCAAACGACATACCAGCCCGGATGGTCGTAATGGGATTGCACAACCCACGGGCGCTTGCTTCCCTTGGACTCCAGGGCTTGCTGCGCCGGGGGATTGAGTTTCCCGCCGAGGGACAGATCGGGGAAACGCTGTTGAGCGATATCGGGGTGCTTGTGCTTCTTATAAGGGCTGAATTGATCCAAGCCCTTGGTGCCGAAAATTCCCACGATGGCACTGAAAACGTTCGCCTGCTCGACAAAGATATCGATCAGGTCGGCTGTCTCCTTTTCAATATAGTCAACCGCCCTTTCGATGTGGATGGGCTTCAGGTCTTTTGGCAGCGGCATCCATCCTCCCGCTCGAAGCGTGGGGCGAGGATGCACCCTTGACCTTCAGTTGGGCAAGCGCGGGTATGGCCCTTTCTGCGACGGCAAAGTAGCTCGGGTCCCGCTCTATGCCGATGCTGCGGTAGCCGACGAACGTCGCCGCGGCAATCGTCGAGCCGGCGCCCATGAACGGGTCGAGAACGACGCCCCGGCCCAAGGGCAACGCCGCGCGAACGATCTGGCGCATATAGGACTGCGGCTTGAGGGACGGGTGAGGTGCGAGCTTCCGTTCCTCCGGTCGCGTTGGCGCCGAGCGGATGACGTCGACGAACGGACCGTCCGCCGAAATCCGGCGCAGGCCGCCGACGCCCCATTTCCGAAGGTTGTCCTGCACCCGTCCTTCGCACGGCTTCCGGAATAAACCCCAAGGCTCCCAGCCGGAGCGCGGCATGACGCTCACGCCGGTGAATTCATCATGGGCATTTTTGGGCCGGTCGCCGCCGCGTAAGGTCTGGACCAGCCGGACGATTTCGCCGCGTTTCTCGAAGCCGGCTTCGATCAAGGGCAAATAGACCATGTGCGACAGCAGGGGATTTGTCGCGATGACGACGTGGCCGCCGGGCACTAACGCACGCAGCGCGAGCCGCCCGAATTCCACGAAGAAGGCCCGCAAGGCCATGAGATCGGCATCGCTCAACACGGTGAATCTGGGAATCGGGCTGCGCCTGCATCCGTCGAACGAGGGCGGAATGCGCCACACGCCGCCGCGTCCGTTGCGCAACTTGGATGTCTCGACGTCGGTGAATTCCTTCAGCCCATACGGCGGATCGGTCACGACCGCATGAATGGACTGCGGCGCGCGGGCTTCGAGCCATGCGAACGCGTCGGTAAGATGGATTTCGTAGAGAGCCTTGGGCGCGGCGGCCGCAGGTGCCGCTCCGGCATTCGGGTCCGACTTGTTCCTCGGACCAAGTCCATCGGCCAAACGATCCAAGGCGCCAACCTCGAAAGTCAAAACGACCTCCTAGGTTAATATTGCCTTAGCAGATTGACCAGCGTGCCCTGGATACGCACCCGGTCGGGGCCGAAGATGCGCGTCTCGTATTTCTTGTTGGCGGGCTCGAGGGCGATCGAATCGCCCTTGCGCCGCAGGCGCTTCAAGGTGACCTCGTTCTCGTCGACCAGGGCCACGACGATCTCGCCGCTCTCGGCCACGTCGCCGCGCTTGATCACCACCGTGTCGCCGTCGAGGATGCCGGCGTCGATCATCGAATCCCCCTCGACCGTGAGGGCGTAATACTCGCCGCGGCCGATCATGCTCGCGGGCAGGGCGATCGAGCCCGAATGGTCGCGTAGCGCCTCGATCGGCGTGCCGGCCGCGATCTTGCCGTAGAGCGGGAGCTCGACCGTGCCGGCGTCGCCGGCGCTCGCCGCACCGCCCAGGCCGTTCTTGCGGAAGCTGCCCTCGATCACCTTGGGCGAGAAATCGTTCGCCGCCGGCGCGCGGCCCGCGAAGGCCGCGGTCTCCGGGAGCCGCACCACCTCGAGCGCGCGCGCGCGATGGGGCAGGCGGCGGATGAAGCCGCGCTCCTCGAGCCCGGTGATGAGGCGGTGGATGCCGGACTTGGAGCGCAGGTCGAGCGCGTCCTTCATCTCGTCGAACGAGGGCGACACGCCCGCCTCGCGGAGACGCCGCTCGATGAACATCAGGAGCTCGCGTTGCTTCTTGGTCAGCATTTACGGTTCTCCCATCCCCCGTCCACAACATCTAGAACAAAAGCAAAACATCGCGACATGTTCTAGTTTGGTTCTAGGGCCCGGTCAAGGTTTTTCCACAGGTCCCGAGTCGGGCGAGCCGCATATGTCTTAGGCCCCTTTAAGCGTCATACCAGGATGGCCGAGCCAAGCCCGGCCAAGACGGAAGGACGGTTCTTCAGACGTGACGGAACCGTTCGGGACGGATCGTCCCACGGCGTCTCAGATGGTGGGGAGGGCCCCGTCGAGCGGCAGGATCGGGACGCGTGTGCCGGCTTTCGCAGGGGGCGCTAAGGGCGGGCGGATCACCAGGCAGTCGGCATGCGCCAGGCGCGAGAGCATGGAGCTGTCCTGGATCTCGAACGGGACCGCGACCAGCTCGCCGTCCGCCGCGCGCTCGAGCCGCGCGCGGAGATAATCCTGGCGCTTGTCGTTGGCGCCGAGGTCGCGCCCGAGGCGCGCGCTGGGCGTCGGCGCTGCGGCCGTTGAGAGGCCGAGGAGGCGCTCCATCGCCGGGCGCAGGAACACGATCGCGCACACCATCGACGAGACCGGGTTGCCCGGGAGGCCCAGGAGCGGGACGTCGCCGAGCCGCCCGAAGATGAGCGGCTTTCCGGGGCGCATGGCGATCTGCCAGAAATCGACCTCGAGGCCGCGTTCGCCCAAGGCGCTTTGCACCAGATCGTGCTCGCCGACCGAGGCGCCGCCGGTCGTGACCAGCATGTCGGCGCCGCGCGCGCCCGCCGCCTGGGCCTGGAGCGACTGTTTGGTGTCGCGCGCGATGCCGAGATTGACCGGCTCCCCGCCCCAGGCGGTGACCGCGGCGGCAAGCGCCAACGCATTCGAGCTCACGATCTGGTTCGGGCCCAAGGGCTCGCCGGGCATGACGATCTCGTCGCCGGTCGCGAGGATGGCGATGCGCGGGCGCCGGCGCACGGTGAGCCAGGGCACGTTCATGGCGGCTGCCAGGCCCACGTCGCGCGGGCCCAGGCGATGGCCTGGCTTGAGCCCGACCTCACCCGCCCTGAAGTCGAGGCCCATGGGCCGGACATAACGGCCCGGCTTGACGGATTCCTTGATCGTGATGCGATCGCCCGCGGCGTCGACGTTCTCCTGGATCACGATCGCGTCCGCACCCTCGGGCAAGGGCCCGCCGGTGAAAATTCGCACCGTCTCGCCCGGCTTCATCGACGCGCCATAGGCGCCGCCCGCGGGTGCGGCACCCACGAGCTTGAGGGTCGTTGGCACGGTCGCCACGTCCGCCGCGCGCACCGCGTAGCCATCCATGGCCGAGACCGCGGCGGGCGGCTGGGTCACCCGCGCGCGCACCTCCTCGGCCAGGACCCGGCCAAGCCCGTCGGCGACGCTCACCTGCTCGGCCGAGACCGGCGCGAGCGGCTTCAGAATGCGCCCCAGGGCTTCCTCAACCGAAATCATGGCTTCGCCTTATAATGACCTGATCTGCCGCCTTTTTTCTCGATTAGCCTGATCTCGGTCAGGCGCATGCCGCGGTCGATCGCTTTGCACATGTCGTAGACCGTGAGAGCCGCGACGGCGACCGCGGTCAAGGCCTCCATCTCGACCCCGGTGCGGCCCTTGAGCTTGCAGGTGGCGCGGATGTCGACCGCGCTCCGTTTCCGGTCGGCGCTGAGGGCGACCTCGACCGAGGAGAGCGCGAGGGGATGGCACAGCGGGATCAGGTCGGGCGTGCGTTTCGCCCCCATGGTGCCCGCGAGCTCGGCGACCTTGAGCACGTCGCCCTTTTTCACGTCGCGCGCGAGGATGCGCTTCAGGGTCGCGGGCTTCATGAGGACCGAGCCGGCGGCGACCGCAACCCGCTCGGTCTCGGGCTTGCCCGAGACGTCGACCATGATGGCGCGGCCGGCGCGGTTGAAATGGGTGAGCTTCGCCATCGGCGGCACCTCAGCCGCCCACGCGCGCGGCCGGGCGCGGCGCTTGCTTGGCGAGGAGGGCCCGGGTCGCGGCCTCGAGGTCCGGCTGGGCCATGAGGGATTCGCCCACGAGAAAGCAACGCGCCCCCGCGCTCGCCATGCGCGCGAGGTCGGCCGGCGTCTTGAGCCCGCTTTCGCACACCAGGATCCGGTCGTCCGGGACGCGCGGCGCCAGGCGCTCGGTGGTCGCGAGATCGGTCTGGAGCGTCTTGAGGTTGCGGTTGTTGACGCCCACCAGGCGGCACGGGAGCGCTAGGGCGCGCTCGAGCTCGGCCTCGTCATGGACCTCGACCAACGCGTCCATGCCCCAGAAGATCGCGGCGTCGGCGAGCTTGCGCGCGCTCGAATCGTCGAGCGCTGCCATGATCAGCAGCACGCAGTCGGCGCCGAGGGCGCGCGATTCCGAAATCTGGTAGGGGTCGAGCATGAAATCCTTGCGTAGCACCGGAAGCTCGGCCGCGTCGCGCGCCGCCGCGAGATAGGAATCCTCGCCCTGGAACGAGGGCGCGTCGGTGAGCACCGAAAGGCACGCAGCCCCGCCCTTGGCGTAGGCGCGCGCGAGGGACGCGGGATCGAAGCCGCGCGCGAAATCGGGCCGCAGGGGCTTTCCCTTGAGGCTCGGCGAGGTGCGCTTGATCTCGCCGATGAGCCCGTAGCCGGTGCGCGCGGCCACGGCCTCGAGCTTCTCGGCAAAGCCGAGCGGGGGCGAAGCGGCGCGTGCCGCGGCCTCGACCGCATCGCTCGGCCGGGGCTTCATGCGCGCGGCGATCTCCTCGCGCTTGTAGGCGCAGATGGCGGCGAGAACGTCGGGAAGGATGGGCTCGGCCATGATCGCTAGGCTCCGGCCGGGGCCGCCTGCTCGTTGGTGATCGTGACCAGGCGCTCGAGCACGGTCAGCGCCTTCCCCTGGTCGATCGCCTCGGCGGCGAGCGCCACGCCGTCGCGCAGACTCTTGGCCGAGCCGGCGACCAGAAGCGCCGCCCCCGCATTGAACAGCACGAAATCGCGGAAGGCGCCCGGCTTTCCGCCGAGCACGGCCTTGAGCTCCTTCGCATTGTACTCGGGCTCGCCGCCCTTGAGATCGGCGAGGCTCGCTTGCTTCAAGCCCGCATTGTCGGGGCCGACCTCGAAGCTCGTGATCTTGCCGCCCTCAAGCGCGGTGACGTAGCTCGGCCCGGTGAGGGTCAGCTCGTCGAGCCCGTCCGAGCCGTGCACCACCCAGGCGCGCTCGGCGCCGAGATTGCCCAGCACGCGCGCCATGGGCTCGACCCATTGCTTGGCGAAGGTGCCGACCAGATAGCGCTTCACCAGCGCCGGGTTCGAGAGCGGGCCCAGGATATTGAAGATCGTGCGGGTGCCGAGCTCGACGCGGGTCGGGCCGACGTTGCGCATGGCGCTGTGGTAACGCGGCGCCATCATGAAGCCGATGCCCACCTCGCGGATCGCGCGCTCGACGGTCTCGTAGGGCGCTTCGATGTTGACGCCCAGGGCCGCGAGCACGTCGGCCGAGCCCGACTTCGACGAGAAGGCGCGGTTGCCGTGCTTCGCCACCGGCACGCCGCAGGCCGCGACCACAAGGGCGCTCGCGGTCGAGACGTTGAAGGTGCCGGCCGCGTCGCCGCCGGTCCCGACCACGTCGATCGCCCCCGGGGGTGCCGAGACGTGGTGCGCCTTGGCGCGCATGATGGTGGCAGCCCCCGTGATCTCCTCGACCGTCTCGCCGCGCACCCGGAGCGCCATGAGGAAGCCGCCCATCTGGGACGGCGTCGCGTTCCCCGACATCATCGCGTCGAACGCGGCCTCGGCGTCGGCGCGGCCGAGCTTCTCGCCCGTCGCGACGCGCGCGATCAGCGCCTTGAAATCGCCCGCGCCAGCGCTCGTGCCGCTGCTCATGGCCCCGCCGCTCATGCCGCGGCCGCGCCCTGACGCGCGGCCGCGGGCTTGCCTTTGCCCGATTGGGACGCCGAGAGGAAGTTGGCGAGGAGCTTGTAGCCCTCGGCGGTCTCGATGCTTTCGGGATGGAACTGGACGCCGTAGATGGGGAGCGTCCGGTGCTTGAGCCCCATGACGATGCCGTCGGCCGTCTCGGCGGTCACCATAAGCGAGCGCGGCAGCCCCTCGCGCGCGACCACGAGGGAGTGATAGCGCGTCGCGCGGAACGGATTGGGAAGGCCGCGGAAAATGTCCGTGCCCTGGTGGTGGATGTCGCTCACCTTGCCATGCATCGGCACCGGGGCGCGTACCACCTTGCCGCCGAGCGCCTGGCCGATCGCCTGATGGCCGAGACAGACGCCGAGGATCGGGAACTTGCCCGCCGCGGCCGCGATGAGCGCGAGGCAGATGCCGGCGCGGTCCGGGTCGCACGGGCCGGGCGAGATGATGATGCCCTCGGGCTCGAGGGCGAGCGCTTCCTCGGGCGAAAGCGCGTCGTTGCGGCGCACGTCGATATGCGCGCCGAGCTCGCCCAGGCGATGCACCAAGTTGTAGGTGAAGCTGTCGTAATTATCGATCAGCAAGAACATGGAATTCCAAGCGCTTCCGGTCGGTTGCGCACCCCGCGGCGCGGGCTCGTTATATCAGGTCGGAGGCGGGCGCGAAAGGCGAGGGGGCGGCGGCTCGGACGCGCCCGAGGCGAAGGGGGCCGCAGGGGCGCAGAGTCGCGGATGGACGTTCGCGCCTCAAAAAAGTCTCAGAAAAGCCTCATCGTTCGGGCCATCTAGGACGGGATCGCGCCGCCCGGGGACGCGCTTGGATCCGGGCGGCGCGGGCGCGCAAGGCGAACGGCGCGCCTCATCCATCGTTCGAGCGATTTTTCGATCAGGAGGTGGACATGCAGACCCGTTATGCGCGGACTTCGGTCGCGTTGGCGTTGCTTGCGAGCGTGGCGCTGCTGCCGCTCGCGGGCTGCGATTACGTCGAGCAGCAGACCGGCATGAGCAAATCGACCCAGACCGGGGCGTTGGGCGGTGCCGCCTTCGGCGGCATCGTCGCGGCACTCGCGGACGCGAACCCGGCCTGGATCGCGGCGAGCATCATCCTGGGCGGCGTCACCGGCGGCGCCATCGGCGACTATCTCGGCAAGCAGGACGCCGAGAAGCACGCCGAGAGCAACCTCCACGCCCTCGACACGCTCGGCCAGGGCCAGACCTCGAGCTGGAGCGACGCCAAGAGCGGCAATTACGGCTCGACCACGGTCACCAGCGTGATGAGCCGGCCGGACGGCGGCGTGTGCAAGGGCTTCACCGAGACCGTGCACACCAAGGCCGAGACCGTCACCAAGGAAGCGACCGCGTGCCGCACGCCGGGCCACGACTGGCAAATCCAGCGCGCGTGACGCGGCTCATCGTTGCGCCAAAAGCAAAGGCCCGGGCGCAAGCTCGGGCCTTTCGCTTCGTGCGCGGCAACCCTAGGGCGTTCTGACGAAAAAAATATAGATGCAGGTGTGTTCGTTGGTCGGTCCCAATGCTATCTGTTGCTATTCTCCAATAAGAAGTAATAGTATAAATGTGTACGACTTCTGGGAGAGACAATTCGAATTTGTTGTTAGGCTCGGAGACCCCAAGAAGGTGCCTGCCGCGTCGGTTGCCGTATTGCAATCGATTAAGATTCGGCAGTGGAGCCGAATAAAGTGCTTTTGGTAGGTGAACGTCTTCGACGTAACAACTTCAAGGGCGCCACATGGCAATGCCAAGTGATGAGGAACGCGATGCGCTGGCAGATGCGGGGCCCCTCCTGCGCTTTGCTGCTGAAAAAGTGGATTCGCTCGATCCCGATTTTAGTCTTGCTATCGCCCAGGCGCTGGAGGCTAGCCGGAATAACGTGTGGACGCCGGAGATATCACAACGGTTTTGGCATGCGTTCAATGTTTTGTGCGAACTGATCAAACCAGTCACCATGGAATGTCTATACGCGACCCATCATTACGTCGAGTATCGGCCGTTACTTTTCTTTTGGTCTCGACCAGTTAAACGGTCTTTGGCGGAGAAGACGTCCACCCGATATCTTGTTTTATTATGTATACTATTGATAATTGCGACGCCGCTTCAATTATACATATGGATTTCAACCAATCTGACGCAAAAAATTGATGGTCTGCTCACGGAGTTGGCAGTCGAGGTTGCGCAGCTATCGACCGAGTACACAAGTTTAACGACAGAACTTGGTCCTGCCCAAAATCATAACTGGACAAAGGAGGAAGACGCGGCTGCCGACAAGGTTATCGCTGATGCAAGTTCTCTCACCTTAGACGCGCAACGTGCGCTCCAATATTCTCTTCTTCTCGATGAGGTCACGACATTATGGGCGGATCATAGGCAAAGATCCATTGGCGTTAGCGCAACAAAGGGCAATCAATATTTTGAAGAATTTCAGGCGGCGATAGATTTAGCCGGGGCATCGCGCATACAAGCCTTCCGCATTGAACGCAATGCGAGCCTGTTTTCGGGCATATTGCTCTCATTCATCCTTCCAATCTTATTCGGTGCTATTGGTGCGGTGGCATATGTAATCCGTACCGTATCGAATCAGATACAAAACACAACCTTTTCGGAAAGCTCGCCAGTTCGTCACTTGATGCGAGTTATGCTAGGAGCCCTAATGGGCGTGGTGATTGGACTCTTTAGCGGTCTTTCGGGTCAGCTTAGCCTCCCACCATTGGCACTTGCTTTTCTCGCGGGATACGGTGTCGAAGCTGTATTCTCAATGTTTGATGCCATGATACAAAAATTCAGACAGCCGGAGGCGGCGACGCCATTAAGGCCACTCTGATTCGATTTGCTCAATATACACTGGGGCCGGAAGTAATAATTGCCACGTTTCACATTTGTTACGCGCAGCTCCGTGTTCGAACCACCCAACTTGATTCGCCTTAAGCGCAGGGTCATGTGGCTGTCGAAACAAAATAGATGCAGATTCGTCTGCAGCTGGGGAATCGCAGCGCTCAAGGGACGACGGTCGCCTCGAACTCGGGCACGCAGGCCTTGAGCGCGTCGAGGCAGGCGCCGTCGATGGCGGTGCCGCGCTCCTTCTCCATGATCGCGAGCGCCTGGGGGATCGGAATGGGTCCGCGATAGGGGCGCTCGGCGGTGATGGCGTCGAAAATATCCGCGACCGTGATGATGCGCGTCTCGAGGCCGATCTCGTTGTCGCCGAGGCCGCGCGGATAGCCCTTGCCGTCGAGCCGCTCGTGATGCGCGGCCGCGACCGGCGCCAGGTCCTTGAACACGCTGATGCGCATGAGGATGTTTTCCGAGAGCTGGGCGTGGCGCTTGACCGCGATCCACTCCGCCTCGTCGAGCTTCCCGGGCTTGTCGAGCACGCTGTTGCTGACCCCGAGCTTGCCGATGTCGTGCAGTAGGGCGGCGCGCTTCAGCCAGCGCCGCCGGTCCGCCGGGATGCCGAGCTTGGCCGCGACCGCGTCGGTATAACGTGCCACGCGCACGCTGTGGCCGTAGGTGAAGCTGCTCTTGGCGTCGACGATGTTGGCGAACGCCTCCGCGACGATGTCGAGCCGGTCCTCGTCGATCATGATCACGCGCTGGGCGGGCTCGAGGGCGGCGATGCGCTCGTCGAGCCCGTCGGATGCGAGGCCGGCCCAGAATTCGGGGCTTGCCGAAAGCGCGTCGAACGCGGCCGCGACGCGCGGATCGAACCAGGTACCGCTGCGTCGGAATATTTCGGCGCGCGCCTCGTCCGGGCCGCTCACGGTATGGAACACGTCGGCGACCTGGGAGAGCAACGCCACGCGCGCGCCGAGCGGAATGTCGCTACGCGCGATCCCCTTGGGCCGGCCCTTGCCGTTCCAATGCTCGTCGAGGCAATAAACGCCGTCCGCCACCCGGTCGGAGAAGCCGAGGCGGCGCACGATGTCGGCGCCGCGCTCGCAGCGCGTCTGCACGACCTCGTTCGCGAGCGCGTCGGCGTCGCGTCCGAGACGGATGATGCGCCGGATGCGCTCGCGCAGCTTCTCGCCCGGGCCCGCATGCTCGAGCACGAATTTCCCGAGCTGGAGCAGGCTGTCGGTGTCGACCGTCTTGGCGTCGTGCTTGAGCTTGAGATCGTTGCCGCCGTAAAGCTCCCACAGGCGCGCCGCATTGCTGCTGCAGCCCACGTCCTTGACCAAAAGCGTGTAATAGAGGTCCGAAAGCTCGTCGGCGCCGAGGCCGAGCGCGTTCCCGACATGCATGCCGATCCAGCAGCCGCGTAGGCAATGGCCGGGCGGCTGGCCCTCGGTCATGTCGAGCGCATAGCTGAGCGCGCCGATCACCTCCGAGAGGCGCAATTGGACGCCGGGCGGGGGCGAGGGGACCGGATCGGGTGCGGCTGGCGGCAAATCGTCCTCCGGCACGCGCGGAACTCCGGCCGGCCGGGCGCGCCGCCGCGCCGTTGCAGCCATTCTAGCCGCTTATCGGCGTGCCGTCATGGGGCCGCCGCTCGCGTGGGCAGGAGTGTCGCGCGGTGCGGCCGCACCATGCGGTAGGCGAGGAAGTTCCCGGCCAGCCCGAGAAGCAACGAAACGGCGAGCGCCACGGTATCCACATGGATCCAGCCGCCGTGCAGCGGCTTCCACAGCGCGCGAACGTCGAAGCGGGTGTCGTAAGCCGGCCATGCCACGAGGAGGTTGAGGGCGAGCAGGCGTGCGCGAATTCCGGGCGGCCAATCGGGCGCGGTCGTGCACAGGGCCGGCAACGCGACGAGGAAGAGCGGCCAGCCGTATCCCAACAGGCGATCGACCGAGCCGCCGGTCAAGATTCCGAGCACGGTCATCGCCGCGCCGAACCAGAACGCGAGCAGCCACCAGCTTTCCGCGCTCGCGACAATGGGTCGCGCGCGGCCCGCGAGGAGGCCCGCGAGGATCGCCGGCAGGACGCCGAACTTGCTTGCGAGAACCGCCGCGGTAATCAGAGGTATCTCCAAGTTCGGCGCGCAAAAGCCAAACCGGTGGATGTTGCCGAGATGGGACCAGACGGGGACGTCGATCGTGACGAAGGGTGCGGCGCATAATTTATAAACGTCGGTCCAAATTCCGATGCCGAGAACGTTGATGACGAATCGGGCGGGAACCTTGAACGCTAGGTATTCCAATTGTGGGATGGCGTAGAAGTTGGCGCTGCCGGCGGAAAGATGGTGATTGACCGCGAAGCCGATGGCGCTTCCGGCGAGGATCAGCAATGCGGGGCGGACCTCGCGGCGCACGGCGTAGATCGCGAGCGCGATCGCCGACAGCAGCAAGAACGATTCCCGCGCCAATCCGAAAATCGCGAGCGCGACCGCGACCGCGATATAGCGTTGCGCCCGCAACAACCATAGGATCGCCCCGACGCCGGCCATCGATAGCATGTCCGGCAGCGCGGTTGTTTCGAGCGCGTGCAGGACGGTGGGCGTGACGAGGACCGTGAGCGACAGAAAGCCGGGCCAGCAGGCCGACGCGCGGTTGATTCCCACGACGGTGGAGATCCAGCCGGCGAGCGACAAGATCCCGATCAAGGCGAAGGCCGACATGACATCGACGGCGGGCAGGCGCATGAGCACGCCGGCCAGCGCCGGCGCCAGGTTGCGCTGTATGAAGGGCTCGATGACCTGGCTCCGATGCCCCAATGCCATGGCGATGTAATGCTGATTGTCGAGATCGAACAAGGGAAAGCGCGGTGCGGCGAGAACGGCAATGGCGGCAAACGTCGCGATGCCGATGACCCAGCTCGAATTCCACCAGACCGTCTCCTGCCGCGTCGCTCCCAATCTTAGGAGCGCCCGGTCCCATGGCAGTCTAGGCGGAGCGCGCGAGCGGTCGGGTGGTTTTTCGTCAGCCATGCGGAGAAGGCCTGAACATCGACGGCGGGCACATGAGATCAAATCGGGACGCGCGAAATTCCAGGTCCATACTCTACTTTAGTCCGCATATGTTCAATCGGCTTCCGCATGCGCCGTGAGCGTGGGCGGCGCGACAGCGCGCGAATTCAACGGGCCATCGCGACCTCGAGTTCGGACATGCAGGCCTTGAGCGTGTCGAGCGATAGGCGGGAGCGCATCGTTTCGAGCATTCTAGCCTCGTTCCGAGGTTGCGTCATTGGGCCCCGCGAACGAGGGCGTCGACGGTCGGGCGGGCAGAAGCGCCATGCGGTGCGGCCGCACCAGGCGATAGGCGAGCACGTTGCCGACGCCGCCCACCAGCGCCGAAAATGCGTAGGTCACGTGCGTGGCCGCATAATAATCGAGCCCGAGGCGCTCGGCCAACGCGCCGGTATAGAGGACAACGTAATAAGGCAGCCAATAGACCGCGAGGTTGAGTACGACGAGCCAAGCGACGAGCCGCTTCGGCCAATCGGGTGCGGCATCGGCGAGCGCCGCCAGGGCCAAAAGGAACAGCGGCCAGCCGTAGCTCACCAGCCGATCGATCGAGGCCCCCACCATGGTGCCGAGCAGCGTCATGAGCGCGCCGTACCAGAACGCGATCAAGCACCAGCCTTCAAGGCGCGACAGCACGGCGCGGAATCGCCCGGCAAGGAGTGCCGTCAAGACGGCCGGCAGGATGCCGAACAGGGTCGCGACGCTCGAGAGGACGAACAGCGGCAGACCCGGGTCGAACGCGCAAAGGCCGACACGGTGAGTCCGGCCGAGATCGAGCCATGCCGGCACGCCCACGGTCAGGACGGGGGCTTGGCACCATTTGAACGCGTCGGTCCAAATTCCGACACCCAGGACGTTCATCACGAAGCGGATCGGAACCTTGAGCAGAACGTAAACGAACGACGGCATATCGTGAATGTTCGCGTGGCCGGCGGTGAAATGCGTCATGGCCGCGAAGCCGAGCGCTCCGCCGACCAGGATCGGACGCGCCGTCCGGACGTCGCGCCGCGCGAGGGAGAGTGCCGCCGCGATCGCGGCCAGGACCAGGAACGTCTCGCGCGCCAGGATCGAGACGGCGAGCACGAGTGCTGCCGCGAGCGGCCAGCGCCGGCGCAACAGCCAAAGGATCGCGGCGACGCACGCCATGGTCAGCATGTCGGGGATCGTGGCCGCCTCGAACGCCATGAGCACCGGAGGCGAAACGAGGAGGGCGAGGGCCGCATAGCCGGGCGCCAATGCCGAAGCGCGCGCGACGTGCACGATGGCGGCGGTCCAGGCGACGAGTGCTGCGATCGACACCAACGCGAAGGCGAGATCGAGATCGACGCCCGGAATCCTTGAAAGCGCACGTGCGAGGGCGGGCAGCAGGATGCGCGACGCGTAGGGCAAGACGACTTCGGCGCCGTGACCGCGCGCCATCGCGAGGTAGGCCACGCTGTCGGCGTTCCATTTCGGGAATTCCGGCGCCGCAAGAAGCGCCAATGCGAGCAGGATCGCGAGCCCGATCGCGCAATCGGAATTCCACCAGCGCGTTCCCGCGCGCGCGAGGAGCGGGTGCGGCGACGCGTCGCCGCCCGCTGCCGCGCTCGCCGGCGGGCCGGCAGTCATCTCCCGCCCGCGAAGCGCTGCGCTTCCTCGGCGGCGCGCACGAGCGCGCGCGCCTTGTTGCGCGTCTCCTGGTATTCGGCTTCGGGGTCGCTGTCGGCGACGACGCCGCCGCCCGCCTGGACGTACATGACCCCGTCCTTGACGAGGGCCGTACGCAACGCGATGCAAGTGTCCATCGCACCGTTGGCGGCGAAATAGCCGACCGCACCGCCGTAGATGCCGCGCCGCTCGCTCTCGAGCTCGTCGATGATCTCCATGGCGCGGATCTTGGGTGCCCCCGAGACCGTGCCCGCGGGGAAGCCCGCGACCAGCGTGTCGACCGCGTCGTAGCGCGCGTCGAGCTTCCCCTCGACGTTCGAGACAATGTGCATCACGTGGGAATAATTCTCGATCGCCATCTTCTCAGTGACCTTGACGGTGCCGATCTGGGCGACCCGTCCCACGTCGTTGCGCCCGAGATCGAGCAGCATGAGATGCTCGGCGAGCTCCTTGGGATCGGATCCGAGCTCGTCCGCGAGCGCCTTGTCCTGGGCCGCGTCCTTGCCGCGCGGCCGGGTCCCGGCGATGGGGCGGATGGTGACCGTCCCCTCGCGCAGCCGCACCAGGATCTCGGGGCTCGAGCCGACCACCGCGAAGGCGCCGAAATCGAGATAGAAGAGGAACGGCGAGGGATTGATCCGGCGCAACGCGCGATAGAGCGCGAGCGGCGGGAGCTTGAACGGCACGGCGAAGCGCTGGGACGGCACCACCTGGAAAATGTCGCCCGCGCGGATGTACGCCTTCGCGCGCTCGACGATCGCGTGATACTGCTCGCGCGTGACGTTGGAGCGCGGCTCCTCGGCCGGGCCGCGCTCGAGATCGGCCATGGCGGCTGCGGGCTCGCGCCGGTAGGTGACGCTGCGCTCGAACGCCGCGACCGCATTCGCGAGGCGCGCGCGCGCGAGCTCGTAGGCGCGCTCGGCGTCGATCGCGGGGTCGGGCCAGACGGGCGTGCACAGCGTCACCGTGTCCTCGAAGCTGTCGAACACGGCGACGAGAGTCGGCCGGAGGAAGATCGCGTCGGGCACGCCGATCGGATCGCGGTTCTTGTCCGGGATGCGCTCCATGAGGCGCACCATGTCGTACGAGAGGTAGCCGAACAGGCCCGACGCCATGGGCGGGAGGCCCGGCGGCAGCGTCATGCGGCATTCCTTGACGAGGGCGCGAAGCGAGGCGAGGGGCGGACCCGCGACGGGCTCGAACGCGGCCGCGTCCTCGCGCGCGCGCCGGTTGATCTCGGCGCGGTCGCCGCGGCAGCGCCAGATCAGGTCCGGCTCCAAGCCCAGGAAGGAATAGCGGTCGCGCACGCCGCGCTCGACCGATTCGAACAGGAACGCGTTGGGCCGTCCGTCGGCGAGCTTGAGGAGCGCCGAGACGGGCGTGTCCAAATCCGCGACGAGAGCGGTCCAGACGAGCTGCGGCCGGCGCGCGC
Source organism: Alphaproteobacteria bacterium (assembly GCA_035509415.1). Taxonomy (GTDB): domain Bacteria; phylum Pseudomonadota; class Alphaproteobacteria; order JACZXZ01; family JACZXZ01; genus DATJLQ01. The sequence goes on along the minus strand of DATJLQ010000118.1, from coordinate 6,932 downwards.
GGTAGGTCTCGGCGAAATCCTCGAAGGCGGGCCGAAGGCTCATGGGCGTTGGCTCACGGGCGTTAGCGCACGGCGTTCGCGGCTTAGGAGCCGACGAGCGAATCGAGCATGTCGCTGTTGATCTTGACGCCGTACTGCTTCTGCAGCGCGTCGGCGAAATCGTTGAGCAGATCCGCGCCGAGCGAGCCGAGGAGGCGGTCGTGGAGCTGGTCGACCACGTTGGGCTCGGTCTTCCGGTCGGCGGGCTCGACCGCGGTCAGCTTTCCGATCACCGCACCTCCGGGCTCGGCCGCCATCGCGACCTCGCCCACATGGGCCGAGAAGAGCGCCGCGACCAGGGCCGGCGGCAGCACCTGGTCGGCGCCCTGGCCGGTACGCAGGAACGGGTTCGTGGTCGCGAGCTTGTAGTTGCCGGCGCGCGCGAGCGCCTCGAGGCTCGTCCCGCCCTTGGCCTTGGCCAGGAGGTCGGCCGCGAGCTTGTCGGCCGCCTTGTCGCGCTGGGTCGCGCGCCAATCGGCGAGCACCTTGTCGCGCACCTCGGCGAGCGGGCGCAGATGGCTCGGCGTGACACTGTCGACGCGCAGGATGAAGAAGCCGCCATGGCCGTCGTCGATCAGGTCGCTCTCCTGGCCGGTGGGGGACGCGAACGCGGTCGAGACGAACTTGGCGCTGTCGGGAATGCCGGGGACCGGCTTCCCGTCGGGGCCGAGGCCCTTGTCGTCGATCGCTGCGACCTTGACGAGCTTCACGTTGAGCTTCTTCGCCGCGGCCTCGAGCGAGGCGCCGCTGCCGAGCGTATCCTGGAGCTTGTTGCCGAGATCGTAGATCGCGTCGCCCGCGGCGCGCATCTGGAGGTCGTGACGCAGCTTGTCCTTCACCGCATCGAAGGGCTCGGTCTTGCTCGGCACGATGTTGGTGACCTGGAGAATGTGCCAGCCGAGCGGATCCTGGATGGGCGCGCTCGCGGCGCCGAGCTTCAACGCGAAAGCGGCCTTGCCCAGCTCGTCGTTGGCGATGTCGCCCGGCTTCACGGTGCCGAGATCGACCGGCGCCTTGCCGCTCACCTGGGTCGAGACCTGGTCGAAGGGCAGGCCCGAGGCGAGAAGCGTCTCGGCGCGTTTCGCCGCCGCCTCGTCGGGCAGCACCATCTGGCGCAGCGTGCGCTCCTCGGGCGTGCGGAACTCGTTGATGCGCGAGAGGTACTCGTCATGGATCTTCTGGTCGGAGACCTTGAACTCGCTCGCGATCTCGGCGGGCTGGAGCAGCACCGCGGTGACCGCGCGATATTCGGGGGCGGTGTAGCTCTCCGCGTGGTCCTTGCGGAACGCGTCGAGCTCGGCGTCGGTCGGGGTCGGGATGTCGGTGACCGAATCGGCGTTCACGACCAGGATCTGCGCCGTGCGGCGCTCGAACTGGTAGCGGAACAGGATGTCGGCGAGCTCCGGCGGCACGGCGACGCCGGCGGTGACCGCGTCGGTCACCTGGGCGCGCGCGAGGTCGCGCCGCGCGAGCGCCACGAACTGGTCCTCGCTGTAGCCCGCGTTGTAGAGCAGGTTCTCGAACAGATTGCGGTCGAACTCGCCCTTGGCGTTGCGGAAATTGGGATTGTCGACGATGGAGGCGCGCACGACCGCGTCGCTCACCGCGACGCCCGCGTCGCGCGCGGCGAGGTCGAAGAGGGTCCGGCCCACCATTTGCTGGATCACGCGCTCGGGGATCCTGAGCTGGCGCGCGCGATCGGCGTCGAGCGTGGTCTGGAGCGAGTTCTGGATGCGGGTGACCTCGCGCCGATACTGCTCCTGGAACTGCTGCGGCGTGATGTCGACCGAGCCGATCTCGGCCACCGGCCGGTAATGGCCGCTCTCGCGGAAGATCGGGCCAATGCCCCAGATCGCGAAGCTCAGGATCAGCAGGCTGAACAGCACGCCGACCACGACGCGCGCCATGATCATTCTGGGGGTGAGCTTCGGCTTCTCGGCCATGGTCGAAGGACTTTCGGCTAAATCGTTGACATCCTGGGCTTAACGCCGTGCGCGAGCCGCGCTCGAGCGACGGCGGGCGCATCATAGAAGCGGGCTCCGGCGCGGGCAACTGGGGAATCCCGCTTGCGCGGCGCTCGATGGGTCGATCGGCGCGCGTGCCGCCCTCGTCTGGCCTTGAGGCCGGCGCTTGTGTTAAGGAAGCCACGGACCGCGCGGCAGCACGCGCGAGGCGCGCGCCCATACGCTCCTTGCGCTCCTTACCGCACGGCCCGATCCCCGATAGGCCCGAGATGGCACGACGCGCTCTCATCGCCGGAAATTGGAAAATGAACGGCCTCGGTGCCGCGGCACCAGGTGCGGTCGACGGCATTGCCCTCGCGGACGCGTTGCGCGCGAAGCTCGCAGCGGGGCCCGCGCCGCGCGCCGAGGTGGCCGTCTTCCCGCCCGCGACCCTCATCGCCCGCGTCGCCTGGAAGCTCGCGGGCAGTGCCATCGCCCTCGGCGGCCAGGATTGCCACGCGGCGCAATCGGGTGCGCATACCGGAGACGTGTCGGCGGCGATGCTCAAGGACGCGGGCTGCCGCTACGTGATCCTGGGCCATTCGGAGCGTCGCGCGGACCATGGCGAGACCGACGCGGCGGTGCGCGCCAAGGCTGCGGCGGCGATCGCCGCGGGGCTCGTGCCGCTGATTTGCGTCGGCGAGAGCGAGGCCGAGCGCCGCGCGGGCAAGGCCGAGATCGCGGTCGCGCGCCAGCTCGCGGGCTCGCTCCCGCCGCTTGCGGAGGCGAATGCCCTCGTCGTCGCCTACGAGCCCGTGTGGGCGATCGGCTCCGGGCGCACGCCGAGCGAGGCCGAGATTGCCGCCATGCACGGGTTCATCCGGACCTGCCTCTCGAACACGGTCGCGGACCCGGCGGCGCAACGCATCCTCTATGGCGGCTCGGTCAAGGCGGAGAACGCCGCGATCATCCTACGCGTCCCGGACGTGGACGGGGCGCTGGTGGGCGGTGCCAGCCTCGATGCGGTCCAATTCTGGGCCATCGTCCAAGCGGCACCCTAGGCAATTGGCTCTGGCGCCGGGCGCCCGGACGCATTAAATACCCGGCAGGTCTAGCGCCTCACGGGCGGTCTCGGGGACGGCCTTGGGCGTCCGCCTAAATCAAATGCGGGCTAATTCGAGTGCGGGCCAATTCGAGAGTGGCCCAATTCAAGCGCAGGAAAGTCGGCAATCGATGCACGCGGTCATTCTGGTCATTCATATTCTTCTCGCGATCGCGCTCATCGCGGTCGTCCTCCTCCAGCGCAGCGAGGGCGGCGCGTTGGGCATCGGCGGCGGCGGCGGCATGGGCGGCTTCATGACCGGGCGCGGGGCGGCGAACCTGCTCACGCGCACGACCGCGATCCTCGCCGCGGCCTTCATGGTGACGAGCTTGACGCTCGCGATCCTCGCGACGCGTCAATCGAATGTCAGCCATTCGATTCTGGATCAGCCCGCCTCGAGCTCGGCACCCGCGAAGACGCCGGCAACGCCGACTCAAGCACCCGCGAAGCCCGCGAATCCCGCCGTTCCGGCCGCTCCGGCGGTGCCCAAGGCACCCATCGGGCAGTAGGTCGAGTCAAGCCCATTATTTCGGAGTCCCGGCGCGCGCGCCGCGTCTTTCCGTTTGGCTTCGCGGCACGCAGGGCTATAATGGTGGCCCATGCAGCGGTACATCTTCATTACCGGCGGCGTGGTCTCCTCACTGGGTAAGGGCTTGGCATCGGCGGCGCTCGGCGCGCTGCTCCAGGCGCGCGGGTTCACCGTCCGCCTGCGCAAGCTCGATCCCTACATCAACGTCGATCCGGGCACCATGAGCCCGTACCAGCACGGCGAGGTCTACGTCACCGACGACGGTGCCGAGACCGACCTCGACCTCGGCCATTACGAGCGCTTCACCGGCGTTCCCTCGCGCAAGAGCGACAACATCACGACGGGCCGCATCTATTCCGACGTGATCGCGCGCGAGCGGCGCGGCGATTACCTCGGCGCCACCGTCCAGGTGATCCCCCACATCACCGATGCGATCAAGGAGTTCGTCCTCGCGGATGCGGGTGGGGCCGACTTCGTGCTGTGCGAGATCGGCGGCACGGTGGGCGACATCGAGGGGCTGCCGTTCCTCGAGGCGATCCGCCAGCTCGGCAACGAGCTCGGGCCCGAGCGCAGCATGTTCGTGCACCTGACCCTGGTGCCCTACATCCCGGGCTCGCACGAGCTCAAGACCAAGCCGACCCAGCATTCGGTCAAGGAGCTCCAGAGCGTCGGCATCAAGCCCGACATCATCCTGTGCCGCAGCGAGCGGCCGATCCCGGCGGGCGAGCGCCGCAAGATCGCGCTCTTCTGCAACGTGCGCGAGGAGTGCGTGGTCCCGGCGCTCGATTCCGAGACCATCTACGAAGTTCCGTTGCGCTACCACGCCGAGGGTTTCGACACCCAGGTGATCCGGCATTTCCGCATCGCGCCCGCGAACGAGCCGGCGCTCGAGCCGTGGCACAATCTGGTCGAGCGCATCCGGAAGCCCGAGGGCGAAGTCACCATCGCGGTGGTGGGGAAGTACACGCACCTGCTCGACGCCTACAAGTCGCTCTCGGAGGCGCTCAGCCATGGCGGCGTCTCGAACCACGTGCGCGTCAACATGAATTGGATCGATTCCGAGATTTTCGAGCGCCCGGACACGATCAACCATCTCGAGGGCGTCAACGGGATTCTCGTTCCCGGCGGCTTCGGCGAGCGCGGCTCGGAGGGCAAGATCCAGGCGGCGCGCTTCGCGCGCGAGCGCAAGGTGCCCTATTTCGGCATTTGCTTCGGCATGCAGATGGCGGTGATCGAGGTCGCGCGCCACGTCGCCGGCCTCGAGGGCGCGGGCTCGACCGAGTTCGGCCCGGCCCAACACCCGGTGGTCGGGCTCATGACCGAGTGGATGCGCGGCAACGTGCTCGAGAAGCGGCGCGCGGGCGGCAATCTCGGCGGCACCATGCGCTTGGGCGCCTACGATTGCGTGCTCGCCAAGGGGAGCCGGGTGCACGACGCCTATGCGGTGGACGCGATCAGCGAGCGCCATCGCCACCGCTACGAGGTCAACATCAACTACAAGCCCCAGCTCGAGCGCGCGGGCCTGCGCTTCTCCGGCATGTCGCCCGACGGCGAGCTGCCGGAAATCGTCGAAATCCCCGAGCATCCCTGGTTCGTGGGCGTCCAATTCCACCCCGAGCTCAAATCCAAGCCCCTCGACCCCCACCCCCTGTTCGCGTCCTTCATCCAGGCCGCAGTCGCCCAGTCCCGCCTCGTTTGACCCGTGCCTCGTCGAGACTGGCGCAAATCCCACTAGGGCTGGTATAACTGACACATTCGGCCGTTCCGTTGGGGGGACGCGCCGGTGGCGCGAATAGGCGCACGGGAACGGGAGCCACGACATGCGGGGCATCGTCGCCGTAGGCCTTCTGTTGCTGGGCATCGCGGCTTTGGTCGCGTGCACCAGCCAGACGCCTTATCAGCGGCCGGGCACTTATGCGGACCCGGCGGCCTATTGCAACGCGGTCGTCACCCTCGACAAGCCGGACAAGCGCTATACCGGCCCGGCCGTGCCGGACTGGATGGCGCGCGCGCTCAGGAAAGAGACCGGAGCGGCGCCCGACGCGCCCCTCGAGCCGTTCAGCCACGCGGTCTGGCGCTGCGCCGACGGCTACGTCATGGCCTGCACCGTGGGCGCCAACATCCCCTGCGACAGCAAGGGCGACACGAGCAAGGTGCCGACCCCGGCGGCCGTGGCCTATTGCGACGCCAATCCCAACGGCGAGACCGTGCCCGCGGTCGCGACCGGCCATGCCACGGTCTATGAATGGCGCTGCCGCGGCGGGAAGGCGGTGGTGGTCGACCAGGTCCTGCCGCTCGACGAGCAGGGCTATCCGTCGGTCTTCTGGTACAAGGTGACGCCCGAGGACGGCGCCAAGGGCTAGCGTCCCGCGCGCGGCCGAGCCCCGCCTTGCCGAGCCCCAAACTGCCAAACCGTTGTGATCGGCGGGGCCGGGTGCTATAGGCGTGCCGCGCGCCGCACCTCGGCTGGCCGAGGTCGCACCGGCGCCAGCGCACAGGATGGCACGCGATCCGATGACCGAGGCTCGAACCGTCAAAGCCCGTCACGTGGAGGTTGGCGATCTCAGGATCGGCAACGACCTGCCGATGACGCTCATCGCTGGCCCGTGCGCGCTCGAATCGCGCCAGCATGCGCTCGAGATGTCCCAGGCGCTGGTCGAGATCGCGGCCAGGCTCAAGCTCGGCCTCATCTACAAGACCTCGTTCGACAAGGCCAATCGCACCTCGGCCGCGAGCGCGCGCGGGCTCGGCCTTTCGGAGAGCTTGCCGATCCTGGCCGAGGTACGCGAGACGCGCGGCATCCCCGTCCTCACCGACGTGCACGAGCCGAGCCAATGCGCGATCGTCGCGCAAGCGGCGGACGTCCTGCAAATCCCGGCTTTTCTCTGCCGCCAGACCGATCTCCTGGTCGCGGCCGCGCGTACCGGCCGCGCGGTCAACGTCAAGAAGGGCCAGTTCCTCGCTCCCTGGGACATGGCGAACGTCGCCGCCAAGATCACCGGCGAAGGCAATGAGAACGTGCTCTTGACCGAGCGCGGCGTCTCGTTCGGCTACAACACGCTCGTTTCCGACATGCGCGCGTTGCCGATCCTCGCGCAAACGGGCTTTCCCGTCGTGTTCGATGCGACCCATTCGGTGCAGCAGCCGGGCGGGCAGGGGACCACGAGCGGCGGCCAGCGCGAGTTCGTCGCCGTGCTCGCGCGCGCCGCGGTCGCGATCGGCGTCGCGGCGGTCTTCATGGAGACGCACCAGGACCCGGACAACGCACCCTCCGACGGGCCCAACATGGTGAAGCTCAAGGATTTGCCGGCGCTCCTCG